>JAAYZQ010000288.1 GCA_012514775.1 Anaerolineaceae bacterium | reverse complement strand
CGCCCAGGACCTGGTCTACCGAGAAGGAGTGGCAAGCCTCTTTTACGGCGGCCCCGGAGGCCTGGCAACCACTCCGGCCTGGCGGTTGGGCGGCGGGCAGCAGGGCTCTCGCTTTGGCGCGGCCGTGGCAGCGGCGGGCGACCTCAATGGCGACGGTTATGGCGACCTGGTGGTCGGCGCTGCGGAGTATAACAATGGCACCACCAAGACCGGGGCGGCCATGGTCTTTTATGGCTCCAGGGACGGGCTGTCTTCAACACCCGATTGGTCCTTCATCAGCCCCTACAGGGACTCGAACCTGGGCCACACCGTCGCCGGAGGTGGCGATCTAAACGGCGATGGCTACGACGACCTCCTCATCGGTGCCCGTTGGTACCCCGGCACCCTGGACAAGGAGGGGGGGGTCCTGATCTTTTACGGCTCCGAAGGGGGCTTGCCCGCTGCCCCTGACCGCCTGCTGGCGGGGGGGCAAGCAGGCGCAGGCCTGGGCAGCGCCGTGGCCGGCGGGGGCGACGTCAACGGCGATGGCTATGCCGACCTCCTCGTCGGTGCGCCCACCTACGATTTCAACGGAGCCGACGCAGGTACTGCGGCTCTTTACCTCGGTGGGCCCTCGGGCCTGGCGGCCACACCCGCCTGGACCGCCTACGGCGAACAGGAGGGCGCCTGGTTTGGATCGGCGGTGGCCCTGGCCAGTGACGTTAACGGCGATGGCTACAATGACCTCGTCGTCGGCGCCCCTGGTGATCAAATACGGGTCACCCTCGGTGCGCTGTACGTTTACCATGGCTCGGACACCGGTCCCGGAGAGCACCCCGACGTCGTCATCACGGCAGGAGAGCCCCACTCGCACTTTGGCTCCAGCCTAGCGCCGGCCGGTGATCTGGACGGGGATGGCCACGATGACGTTCTGGCTGGCGCGCACCGTGAGACGTACGATCAAAGGCTGGACGGCGTTGTTCTTCTCTATTTCGGCTCGCCCGCCGGCCTGCAACACACACCCGGATGGGTCCAATCGGGAGACAAGGCGGAAGCCTACTACGGGTTTGCGGTGGGCCCGGCGGGCAGGCCCGATAACACCGGATTCTTGGCGATCGCCATCGGCGCGCCCAAGTACAAGCTCGAGAAAGACCCGGTGGGCAGGGCCTTTGTCTATTATGGACCCCTGGAACCTCGAGCCCGCAGCCATATCTGGCTGCCGTTGATCGTGCGAGAGGCAATCCCCTGAGGATAGCCAGACATGGATAGGCTTCAAGGCTTCATCGACTACGTGCTCCTTCTGTTGGGCCAGTTTGCCGGCGGACCCGGACCCAAGGAAAACAACCTGGTGCGCTTTGGCCTGGCCGCTATCCTCTGGCTGTTGCTCTTCATCGTCGCGTGGTCCCGCCAGCGCCACCGATCGCTTCCCCGCGAGAGGCTGCTACTGTGGGGCTTCGGGCTAGGTCTTGCCCGCGAAGGGTTCATGTTCAGCCACGTCTCGGCCCACCTCCTGAACGTCACGTTCCTGCCGCCCTCCAGCCACCTCTCCGAGCCGCTGGAGCATGCCCTGACCATGGCCGCCATCGTCGTCGTGGCGGCTGCCTTCCTGCGTTTTATCCTCGACGAGCCGTCCACCTCGCGCCGCTTCATGACCATCGGACTGGCTACGACAGCAGTGATGTTCCTGGTGACATGGTGGTCCTGGCGCCAGCTCGCCATGGCCAACCCCGATGCTCATTTCAACCGAACCTGGGGCGGAACGATCTTTTTCGCTGTCACCGGCGTCTTTGCCGCGGTCGCCATTGCCCGCCTGCGCCAGGAGAGGGGATGGCTGAGCCGCATCGTGTCGCTGACCCTCGGCTTTTTCGTCCTCATCGGCATCTTCCGGATCATGAACTTTGCCTGGGGGCACCGCTACGATGACGTCCTTTGCAGGGTGTGCAATGGCCTCCACATCCTGGCCATCCCAATCCTGGGTTATGTCTATATAAGGGAGCAGTCCATCGAAAAGGAGCGGGCCGAGCAATCGCTGGCCGCGTACCGGGACCATCTGGAAGAGCTTGTGAAGGAACGAACCACGGAGCTGACCCGGACCAACCAGCGGCTCCAGGTCGAGATCCGCGAGCGCGAGCAAGCCCAGATAGACATCGACAGGCGAAATGCCGAGCTGGCCGCGCAAAACAGCATCGCAGCCACCGTCAGCGGTTCCCTGGACCTGGAGACCATCCTGGAGACAGCCCTGGAGACCGTCATCCCCGCGTTGGAGATGGACGCCGGCTGTGTCTGCCTCCTCGATCCGGAAAGCGGTGCGCTGGTGCTTCAGACAGAGCGCGGCGCGCCTCTCTCCAGCTGTCTGGGCCAGCACACAGGGGAAGGCTGCCGCTGCCCCGGGATATCGGAGCAGGCCGTGGGCAGCATCAAGCCGGTGGTGATCAACATAGGTGACGGGCAGGGCGGCGAGCCAGGGGCCAATTACGGCCTCTTTCGGACCCTGGTCAGCACGCCCATCGTCTCCCGCGACCAGGCGCTGGGCGCCCTGTCGCTCGCTTCCCGGCAGCCCGAGGCCCTGTCTCCACCCAAGCTGGATCTGCTGGCCGCCATCGGCCAGCAGATCGGTGTGGCCGTGGAGAACGCGCGCCTCTACCAGCAGACGGGCCGCTGGGCCGAGGAACTGGCCCTGCTCCACGCCTCCAGCACACTGCTGACGGGCACGCTGGATCCACACACCATCTACAGCCAGGTCAGCGAACAAACGGCCATGCTCCTGGGCTGTCACGCTGCCGTGGTCGCGCGCTGGAACGAGGAACGACAGGACGCAACGGTTGTCTTTGTCCACGGCCTGTACGAAAAAGGGGCACCGGACCTGGATCTGAGGCCAGAGGAGAGTCCCCTCCTGGCCGACCTGTTGGCGCGGCAGTCTACCATCGCCATCCAGGACACGGAGGCCGATGAACGCCTGGACGGCTACTGGCGGGCGACACTGCACGCGCGCGCCTTGCTGTGCATTCCCCTCCTGGGCAAGGACAGGCCCCTGGGCTTCCTGTTCTTTCTCGATCAGCGAGCTCCCCGCTTCTGGCGCTCCGACGAGGTAGCGTGGGCAGAGAGCTTTGCCAACCACGCCGCCCTGGCCCTGGAAAAGGCCTACCTTTACTCGCAGGTGGAACGCATGGCCACCCTGGAAGAGCGCCAGCGCATCGCGGCCGAGATGCACGATGGACTGGCCCAGATCTTGAGCTACCTGGCCCTGAAGGCGGATTATGCCACCGACCTGCTGGAGGATGGACAGGTGCAGGCCGTGCTGGACCAGTACCGGGATATCCAGGCGGCCATCGAGCGGGCCACGCGCGAAGTGCGGCTATCCATCGCCAGCCTGCGCGAAAGCCCCCAACCCCGGGAGCCCTTGCAGGCCTGCCTGGAGCAAGCCGCCATTGAAGCGGCGGAAACTAGCGCCCAGTCCATCACGTTTGTCAGCCGCGTGTCCAGCCCACTCTTCATGACGCCGGACCAACAGGAGCAGGTGCAGCGCGTGGTGCAAGAAGCGCTAGCCAACGCCGTGCGGCACGCCCGGGCACGGCGTATCGCCGTGTTCCTAGAGCAGCAGGGCAGCCGGCTGATGGTGACCATATCGGACGACGGACGGGGATTCGACCCCACGGCGACACCGACGCCGGGCGATCACTTTGGACTGAGCATCATGCGCGCCCGCGCGGCCCGCATTGGCGGCCATTTGCACATCGATTCGCTGCCGGGACAGGGCACGCGCGTGCTCCTGGCATGGACGGTGCATCCGGGACAGGTTTCCATGCCGCAGGACGTCTCGTGAGACGGTCCGTGCAGGGCACAACGACGAACCGAGAAAGGAGCGATTTGTGACCAAACTTCGGGTTCTTCTGGCCGATGACCATTCCCTCTTTCGCGAAGGATTGTGTGGGATTCTGAACACCCTCCCCGACTTTGAAGTCGTGGGAGAGGCGAACGATGGCCTGGAGGTCATGGTCAAGGCGCGCGAGCTGACGCCCGACCTGATCATCATGGACGTTTCCATGCCGGGATGCAACGGCGTGGAAGCGACCCAGAAGATCAAGGCCGAGCTTCCCAAGACGACCATCGTCATGCTCACCGTCAGCGACGACGACGAGCAGCTCTTCGAAGCCATCAAGAGCGGCGCCCAGGGATATCTCCTCAAGAGCATCCGCTCACGGGACCTGATCAACATGCTTCGGGGTGCGGTGCGGGGCGAGGCCGCCATCAGCCCCACCCTGGGCGGGCGGATGCTGGACGAGTTTCGACGGCTCGCGCAGCAGCCGGCGCGCCAGTCGGGCGAAGACGTGGCGGTGCTAACCGGGCGCGAGCAGGAGGTGCTGGGCCTGGTCGCCGGCGGCGCCACCGACATGGAGATAGCCGAGGCCTTGTGCCTCAGCGTGCACACTGTCAAGAGCCACATGCGCAACATCCTCGCCAAGCTGCATCTCAGCCATCGCCACGAAGCCGCGCAGTTTGCCCTGCGCGAGGGCCTCATCCCTCCCCCCAAGTAGCCTACCCCCCGCAGCAAGAGCCAACTCCCACCCATTCGCGAAGGACTCCCCACTTCAGCGGGGCCGTCCGCCCGCGCCGGCGTGCGGGCGCAATGGGCTTCCCTCCACCGAGGATTGGGGGGAGGTCAGTTCCTGCCGCGCCGCATCAGGTGCCCCGTGGTCAGAGCAAGGGATGGGGCAGACGCCGATGCACGCCTCCTCCCCCTCCCGCCCGATAACTAGTTCCACCCGCCACAAGACCTAGTCCGGGCGGGGCTTTCGTCCGGGCAAACATCCCTCTTTTTTCATAGCCCTGGGGCAACTTGAGCGATTGAATACCGCTCGCCTTTCGAGTATGATAATGGCAGCTACAGCCACCCTTCACCACCAGCGAAATGAGGGCCTCGGGCACCAGAATGAGGATAGTCCCAATCGTAGAAAGTCATGACTACGGAGCAATGAATAGGAGTTGAGAGGAGGTGACACACATGCGCAAGATGTTCGTTCTGTTCCTGGTCGTGCTGTTGCTGGTGTCGTTCGTCGCCGCATTGCCGGCAAGCGCAAGGGGTGGCGGCCAGCCTGGCGTGACCCCGCCGGGCTGGGCCCAGTTGGGTCCCCAACCTGGGTGGACCCACGTGAACCCCGGCCAGGGTGGGACCGAGCCGCCTGGTGCCGGACACTGCTATTTGCACGTGCTGGGTGGCCGCTAGCCATCCACCTGCGGGACCCCGCAGTCCCATCCCGGCTGGCAACGGAGGCAATTCCACGTGGAGCAAACCGACAACTCCTCGAGAGACCAAGAGCTCGTCATCCTCTTTGGGGATGCACTCTTTATTCAATCCGTCGAGGCCTGCCTGCACGGCACCGTCGAGATTGGGGTGATCGGAATTTACGGCAGCGTAGTCGATGCTCCTGAGCGCCTCAAGTCGTTGCGCCCCGACCTCGTCGTCATGGATCTGAATGGCGACAACTGCCGCCTGGCTGTTTCGTTGCTCCGGGAACAGCCGGGCGTCTCTATTCTGTGTGTGGACCAGGAGCACCAGGAGGCCATCGTCGTCTGCGGCCACCACTACTCCACGCCCACCGCAGAAGACCTGACCGAGATCATTCGCCGCCACGCGAAGGGCGGGGTCCCCAGCCTGCTGTTCGACCAGGGCGAATGGCACCTCAACGGACCTGATTTGGACGCAAAACTGACAGACCTCGTTCCAAAGGAGGGAAATACGAGATGAAGACCAAGATCCTGCTATTCGCCTTGATTGTCGTCATGCTGGCGTCAAACCTGGCCTATGCCGAAGACGGCGCGCTCTTTCGCCGCAACATCTCCAAGACGCCCGACGCCGAGACGGAAAAAGCCGCCATCTATATGATGGATTTCTACGTGCCGGCCCAGGCTTCGACCGGCCTGGTCGGGCCGGTGATTTATCCCCCGCTCGCCGATTCTGAGGATACTACCCCCCTTTATGAGGACCGCTACTACGCCAAGCCTTTGGTGTCGGTCTACATCGACGACACTGGCGGCGACGTCGCCATCTCCGAGGCGATCCGGGGCGGGATGAGCTTTGGGCATTTCGATGCCTACGTCGGAGTCTCCCTGGACGACGGGACGAGCTGGAGGACCACCAACCTGTCTCGCTCGGCCGACCTGTCATCCTTCTTCCTGGCAAACGGCTACGCTTACCCGGGTGACGTGCACAACGTCGTCCACCAGGTGGCGGGAGACCAGATCTTTATCGCCTGGGTGTCCAAGTACTGCGACGGCGGCAGCCCGCTTTACAAGCTGGACCCAACCGAAGACGTCGACTACTTTGACGACCTCAAAGCCACGTATGGCAAGGACGCCGTCTATCTCTACGACCTCTTTGGCGTGAAGGGCACCCAGGGCTCGGTGAATTACACGTTGCAGGGTTTTCCCGAGATCGGCGAGATCCCCTACTCCTGTGTGTGGACGGCCCGCGGCAAGCTGCTGCCCGGCGATGATCCATCGACGACCGAGGCCGAGGCCACCTACGTGATGTGGACCAAGCCCGAGCGGCTGACCTCCGGCGGCCGTGACGCGAACCTGCCGGCGGTCGACTGCGCCATGGGCGCCGGCTGCATCCTGACGTGGCAGGAAGACCCGGAGGGACTGCGCCCTGGCCAGGGCCTGGGCCCCGGAGAGGGCTGGTCTGGCGCCATTGCCAACGGCAAGACAGACATCTGGTACTCGTATATCAGCTACGCGGACTTTGACCTGGTGTTCGATCAAGACGGCACCGTGGGGACCCCCGTCACCATGGCCGATTACGGCCTCCTGGCAGACGCCACCCTACCCAAGCCATACGTGCCCATGGCCATGCCCGTCCGCTTGACCGACAACAACATGTGCAAGTCCATCAACAGCGATCCCTATTGCTACATCGACTTTGACAGCATCGACGCAATCGACCCGCTGGCACTGCCGGAAAGTCCCACGTTGGACTCGGACTTTTGCGCTTCGACCATGAGCTGGACGACACCAGGCGGCGCCACGCTTGACATCTGTGTGACCGAAGATGGGCGGGTGTTGAACGGCCGCGTGGCCTCCACGCGCGTGCGCCTCAACCTCAAGCCCTACACCCCTGAGGGCGCAGTGGACGCAGACGAGGACGGTGTGGTCGAGAGAAGCGCCTGGGTGGTCATGGCGGCCGAGGAGACCAAGGCCTTGGGCGACCAACTGATAGATCCCTACGGCAACCCGGCAGAGAACCCCATCGACATCGGCAAGGACGTCTGGTACTACACCTTTGACATGTTTACCCCCCCCATCGTCGACCAGGGTGGCATGCTCAACCAACCGGCCACTTGCAGCCCCTGGACGGTCGGGGCGGACTATGTGTGCGACGAGTACGAGTTCTTTCCCGTCCAGACGGATCCGCTCAATGGCGGCGAATTCTATCTGACCGAGATTGCCCGCCGCTTTGCGCTGACCACCAACTCGGTGCAGGCAGCGATGGACTCCGAGAGCGGCCTGTCGGCGATGCTGATCTACAAGCAGGGCATCATCAACCAGGGCGGCCCGGCCGACATATTCTTGCGGCGCGTGGTCATCCCCGACGACTTTGACGCGGCGGTGGACAATCCCTACGCCTACGAGAACATGGAGTGTGCCGAGTGGGCCTACACCGACGGCTCCAACCCCAATTACCTGAAGGGCATCTGCCTGTCGCCCGCCATCAACATCTCGGGCAGCACCATCGTCGAGTGCAGCGGTGGGACGGGCAACGACACCTGCGCCGACACATTCCCCGTGGCCGACGACGGCAGCATCCCGGACGAAATCAGCGGCTTCCCCAAGGTCCTCGAGTGGCGCCAGTGCGATGGCACGGCCGCCATCGACGGCTGCGAGGATGACAACGACCTGGACGACCAGAGCTGGGAGAACCCCTTCGATCTGGCCAAGGGCCACCGCGGCTTCCTGGACGGCGACTATGTGATGATGATGTACGCGTTTTCGCCCAACTGGAAAGCCCAAACCGTCGGCAACGACCACTACAACCTGTACGTGCGCCGCTCCTTCGACGGAGGCCTGACCTGGACTACGACCCCTGCGGCGCTGGGCGGTGCAGGCACGACGGCGACGGAGAACTACTGTGTCGAAACCTCGGCAGACGAGTGCGTGGGAACCGAGTTCACCTACGCCGCCGGTGCGTTTGAGCAGGGCCGCAACGTCTCACAGTTGATCGGCAACAAGATCACCATCCTCGACCCGCGCTACTCGCCCACCGGCGGCCTGAAGCTCTACCCCACCATCCGCACCGACTGGCTGGAAGCCAACATCGGCACCCCATCAGAGACCCTGCCCTACGACGATGATCTGGTGCGTGATCCCAGCAAGTTCTTCATGATCTACGAAACCGGCGACAACACCACCGTTGCCGAGGGCGAGGCGGTTCCGCTAAACCTTTACTACAGCCGCGCAACCGTCTACGGCGACGTCTGGGAGCTGGATCCGGATTGGTACGAAGAGGAGACAGGAGAGATCCTTGACTACCGCTGGCCGTGGGCGGAGAACAAGGCAGAGATCCTCTCGGGCGAGGCCGGCATGTTGGTCAACCCCGGCGGCACCTTCATGTATGCCGTTTGGAACCAGTGGCAAGAAGAGATCCTTCCCGATGGCCACGAACTGGTCTTTGACAGCGACATCATCTACCGCCGGTTCATGTACGAGATGGACGACGTCGCCGCCACCACGGAGCGCCTTCCCGTAGCCACCATCGTTTACGTTAGCACCTTGAAGGCCGCCTACGACGACCCGGACATCATCCTGGTCGGTGGCGGCCGTGACCTCGACCGCATCGGCAACGAGGACGATCCGGCCGGCAGCGGCATCGACAACGTGCGCTGGTGGTCGGACATCGAGGGCCACGAGTGCAAGGAGCGGATCTGGCAGTTCCCGCCCAGGGGCCTCATCCCCGGCCTGCACGACTTTAGCTTTGCCGTTCAGGACAACGAGGGCCACTGGTCGCAGCCCAAAACGATCCGGATCCTGATCGCCGAGCAGTTCCACGACATCTACCTGCCGCTGATCGCGCACTAGAGCGCGGCACAAGCGTGGGGTACGGCCAGGACGTGCTGGCCGTACCCCACAGGATCGGAGCGCTGCACTGCAATGGAAGTCACAGCCAAGACGTGGGAAGAAGGGCAAGGACGGGCGCGCCGCCCCCGGAGGGGCGGCCGCAGCCGCGTCGGAGCCACGGCCAACAGCCTGATCCTGCACCTGCACCCGCCGCGGGTGCCTGCCGGGGCCCTGAGCCTGGGCTACACCTGGGGCCTGGGCGGCTTGTCGGCGGTGCTGGCCCTCTGCCTGGGCCTCTCGGGCATCCTGCTCATGTTCCGCTACGAGCCCACCATCGACCGGGCCTACAGCAGCATCCAGATGCTGGAGGCCCAGGTGGCCTTTGGCTCCCTGGTCCGCGGCATCCACCACTGGTCCGCCAACCTGCTGGTCGTCACGGTCTTCTTGCACCTCATCCGCGTCTTCTTGACCGGCGGCTTCAAGGCCGGCCGGGCCCTCAACTGGCTGGTGGGCACGCTGCTCCTGGTGTTGGTACTGGTCTTTAACTTTACCGGCTACCTGCTGCCCTGGGATCAGCTCGCCTACTGGGCGGTCACCGTCTCCACCAGCCTCATCGCCTACGTTCCCCTGGTAGGCGAATCCCTCAGCCGCCTGGTCCTGGCCGGGCCAGACGTGGGCCAGGGCGCCCTCAGCAACTTTTACGCCCTCCACGTGGCCGTTCTGCCGGCCCTGGCCGCGGCCGCGATGGGCTATCACTTCTGGCGGGTGCGCAAGGACGGCGGCATCTCGCGGCCGGTCGCGGAAAACGCATCCACCGAACGGCCCGTGTCGACCATCCCGCACCTGGTGCAGCGCGAGACTGCGGCCGCGACGATCCTGCTCGCCGTCGTCGTCCTGTGGGCCATGCTGCTGCCGGCGCCCCTCGGCGACATTGCCAATCCCGCCCATCCGCCCAACCCGGCCAAGGCCGCCTGGTACTTTGCCGGGCTGCAAGAGATCCTGCTACACATGCATCCCCTGGCAGCTATCGCCCTGGTGTTCGTCGTCGTGGCCGGGGCCGCGCTGCTGCCCTTTGCCGACCGGCAAGCCGGCGACATCGGGCTCTATTTCCGCTCGCCCCGGGGCCGGCGGGCAGCCATCCTGGGAGCGGTCCTGGCCCTCGACCTGGTGCCTGTCCTCGTCATCGTCGACGAGTTCTGGCTGGATCTGACGGCCTGGCTGCCCACGGCCCCCCTCCTCGTCTCCACCGGGCTGGTGCCGTTCCTGGCCACCGTGGCCGGCCTGGCCGCGGTCTATGGCCTGGGCCGGCTCCTGTTCCGGGCGCGGCATGGCGAGGCCCTGGTGGGGCTGTTTGCCTTTGTCGTCGTCGCCCTGGTCGTTCTGACCATCGTGGGCGTCTTTTTCCGGGGTGCCAACATGGCCCTGGCGCTGCCCTTCTAAGCTTTGCAGGAGGAATCATGAGCTCAGCATGCAACACTGATCCCCAGAACCAGGCTCAAGCGCCGGGCCGGCTGTCTCGACGTGGGTTTCTGCGCCTCGGCGTCGGCGCCCTGGGCGCGTTGGCGCTCGTGGAGGCCGGCGGGGTGGGTTTTGTCTTCTTGCGCGCCCGCAGCCTGGAGGGTGAGTACGGCGGCCTGGTCACGGCCGGCGCCATCGACGACTTTCAGCCAGGCTCGGTGACCGAGTTCGAGCATGAGCGCTTTTTTCTCATCCGCGCCCCCGACGGCGGGTTCCTGGCCGTCTATAACCGCTGCACGCACCTGGGCTGCACGGTGAACTGGGTTCCGGCGGAGAACGAATTCGTGTGCCCCTGCCACGCCGCCAGCTTTGACTTCTATGGCAACTTTGAGGGCCCACCGGTTCCTCGCCCCCTGGACACCTTTCCCGTCCACTTCGAGAACAACCTGGTTCGCGTGAACACTTCCCAGGTGCAGCAGCGCAAGACCTTCGAGCAGGCTCAACTGGCCTACTGCCCGGCTGAGCCTTTTGCCCAGGCGTCCTTTTAGGGCCAAGACTGGAAAGGCCGATCGATGAACAGGTATTACACCGTCAGTCTGGTTGCATTGTTGGTCCTTGTAATAGCCTTGCCCGTCTATGCCCTGCTGGAGCCGCAGCGCATGGCTGCCGCCCAGGGCCAGTTGCAGGCGCGCTTTACCGCCGATGGCGCCGCCATGTACCTCGACAACTGTGCCGCGTGTCACGGTCATGGCGGCGAGGGAATCGGCTCCATGCCGTCTCTCAACCAGCTCGGCGAGGGGCGGGCGAGCCGCAGCGCCCTGTACGACATCGTGGCCCACTCGCCCCACGGCACGGTGATGTCGGCCTGGCACGTGGACGAGGGCGGCAGCCTCAACCACTACCAGGTGGAGAGCCTCATCACGCTGATCATGAACGGCGACTGGGAGCGAGTGGATGATTTGGCAGCGAACCGGGGGGTCGAGCCGCCGGAGATCAGGTCGCCCGACGAGGAGCTGGCCACAATGGAAGGCACCGGCGAAGACCCCCACGAATGTCGCGCCTGCCACGAAGAGCCCGACGTGCACGCCGAGCGCTTTGGCCTCAACTGCTCTCGCTGCCACACGCTCCAGGCGTGGAAACCGGCCCTGCTCACCCGCCATACCTTCTTCCTCGACCACGGCGACGAGGGCAAGGTGTCGTGCCAGACGTGCCACGTCGAGAGCTATGCGACCAACACCTGCTACGGCTGCCACGACCACGTCCCGGACGACATGCAGGCCGTCCACCTGGCGGAGGGCATCGAAGAGCTGGAGCCCTGTGCCACCTGCCACCCCACCGGCCTGGAAGGCGAAGCGGCAGCCCTGGGCTATGGCCTCTCGGGCCAGGGTGGCGCCGACGCCAACTGGCAGCCGGCCGACCAGATCCTGGGCGACGAGATCCCGTCCCTCGAAGCCCCGACCGGCCCGGACTATCCTGGAGAACAGGAAAGCGACGGGACTGATAACGACCCAGATGCGAGAGTGCGGGGCAAATAGACCTCGCAGGCGTCCTGAGCAGGAGTGCGAACACGATGAAACTCGACCTGATCAAAATCCTCCGCTCCGCCAAAAGCCGCAACCTGGTGCTCCTGGTGGTCATGCTGGGCACCGGTGGCGGCGCTTACGGTTTCAAAAAGAACTACGATCCCGGCCCTCTGTCGAGCGCCCAGTCGGGGGTGGTGTTGAACGGCTACGAGTCTCACGCAGAATTCGAAAGAGACTGCAAGCACTGCCACGCCCCGGTCCGCTGTCTTTCGGCCAATCGCTGCCAGGAGTGCCACCAGGACATTGCCAGGCAGAGGGCGGAGGCCAGCGGGTTGCACGGCCTCTTGCCCGGCACCGACAAGTGCCAGTCGTGTCACATTGAGCACCAGGGGCGCGAGGCGGTAATCAGCGCCGTCCCCTTTGTGAACATCAACCACGAGCGCCTCACGGGCTTTAGCCTGGCCCGGCACCAACTCGACTATGACGGCACGAACCTCACATGCGAGCGGTGCCACTCGGAGGGGACCTTTGCGCCCGAGTCGGTGGACTGTACCACCTGTCACGACGGCCAGGACCCCCACTACATGGGCGAGCACGCAGATCGCTTCGGCGGCAACTGCCTGGGCTGCCACGATGGCCGCGACCGCATGATCGGACTGGACCACGCCCAGGTCTTTGTGATCGACGGAGGCCATGAAAGCCTGGAGTGTGAGGGATGCCACGTGGACCAGACCTTTGCCCCGGTGCCGCGCACCTGTGCCAACTGCCATCGGGAGCCGGAGGTGCACGCCGGGGCCTTTGGCCTGGACTGCGCTCGCTGCCACGGCACGATGGCCTGGGCACCGGCCGAGCTGCGGCAGCACCTGTTTTATCTGGACCACGGCAGCGAGGAGCGCCTTGAATGCCGCACCTGCCACGTGGAGACCTACACTGCCGTCAGTTGCTACGGCTGCCACGACCACGAGCCGGCCGAGATGCGCCGGCTGCACCTGGAAGAGGGCATCGCCGAAGAAGAGATCGAAGGCTGCGCCCTGTGCCATCCCACCGGCCAGTCGGGCGAGGCAGGCGAGATTGCCCGCAAGGCTGTCCCGGGGCCGGTGGAGCAGGAGCCCCAGGCCTGGGAAGGGAGAGCCGGTGATGAGGACTGAGAGCCTTTCGGCAAGCGGGACCGTCAGGCGAGGCCGGGCCCTTGCCTGCCTCGGAATCATCGTCTGCCTGGCGCTCCTGGCCCCTGGGCCGCTGGCCTTTGCCCGGGAACCGGGAACCGGAGGGGTGGCGCGGTCTCTGTCCGCCCAGACTGACCTTCACATCCAGATCCTGCGCGTCCAGGTGATGCCTGAATTCGACAATCCTCGCGTTCTGGTCGTCGTCCAGGGAAGGCTTGCCGAGTCTGACGCCCTTCCGGCAAAGGTCACTTTTCGCCTGCCACGAGAGGCGAGCATCAACCAGATGGCCGTCATGAGCATGGACGGGGGCACCTTGACCCAGGAGTACGAGGCGCTGCCTGACGGGGCCGATCCCCGTTGGCAGGCAGTCACCTATACCCTGACCAACGCCCACTTTTTCTACGAGTACTACTACGATCCGCTGGCGGCAGGCGCCGACAAAGAGTTCACATACACTCTGAGCAGTCTCTACCCTATCGACGACTTGCTTCTGGAAGTGCAGGAGCCCGCCCGGGCCACCAGCTTCCAGGTGGAGCCGCACCCGGCGACCAATCGTGTGGACAGCTCCCTGGGGCTGACCTACCACCAGATCCAGGTTGGGCGGGTGGCGGCCGGCGAGGACGTGACCGTCACCGTGCGCTACACCAAGGCCGACCCGGATCCCTCGCTCTCCTGGCAGGGAGTGATGGCCCTGGAGGATGCCCAGGCACCGACAATGCCGGCCATGGCGGCTCCGGCCGCAACAACCCGCCAACCCCAATCCGGCTCGCTGTTGGGCCTGTTGGCCGGTGCGGGCCTGGCGCTCCTTGTACTGGGCGTCGCCTACGCAGCCTGGCGAGCGCCTCGATCCTCGCCGGCACACGGACGGAGCAGCGTCCTGGTTTGTTCCAGATGTGGGACCGCCCTGCGAGCAGGCGCCCTCTTCTGTCACTCGTGTGGAACACCAGGCCCGACCCCGCGGCATCTGTCCGCTGATCCGACACAGCAGGATGGTACTGCTGGATGCTCGCCATTGGAGGTGAGGCTATGAAAAAACTCCTGATTGCCTTTGGGGCCCTGAACGTGCTGGCAACGATGGTCCTCTTTGCCCTCATCGTGCTCTCCGAGCTGTATCCTCTGCATCAGGGCGGGCCATTCTACCCCGTACAGCACAGGGCCGAGCAGTGGCGCCTTCAGCTCAGCTCGGGCGACGCGCGCCGCGCCGAGGTGGCCATGGACCTGGCCGAGCGCCGGCTCGCGGACCTGGCCCGTGCCGAGGAGCCGGACCACCTGCGCGCCGCAGGCGTGGCACTGCAGGCCGCAGTGGAGCAGGCGCAGCGCCGCGTGGAGGCCGCGCCAGAAGCCAGGCAAGAGGCCCTGTTCGGCAGGTTCAAGGCGATCCTGGCCCAGGCCGAGGTCGTGTTGACGGGCGTCGAAGCGACCATGCAGGAAGAGCCCGTGCTCGTGAGCCTTACGGCCACGGTCCTCGCCCTGCAGCAGACCCCCGCCGTACAGCAGGCCACCGTCCCCGCACCACCCGGCAACTCGCTCCTCAAGGCCGAGCCGATCCCGTTCCTCGGGTCCGACGTTCAGCACGATTCCTATCCTCTCCTGGCCGGCCACCAGGAAGTGGAGTGCGAAGCGTGCCACGGGGACGGCAAGTACGTGGACACGGCGCGCGACTGCGAGGGCTGCCATACGGCGCCGGACAGCACGATCTATGCCGCGCACTTTGGCGGCGCCTGCGACGACTGTCACTCTGCCGACGGCTGGGATCCCCGGCAGTTCGACCACGCCGGCGTTGTCGAGTGCGAGTCGTGCCACCTGGACGAGCGTCCGGCCGACCACTATGCCCGCCCCAGGAGCACCTACTCCCTCGTTGGCCAGCCCTTCGAGATCGTCTCGCCGCCCTTTGCCGCCGGCCCTGGACAGCCCGATCGCTGCATCGCGTGCCACACCAGCACCACCGACTGGCGGGTGACCTCCTTCGACCACAACGGCTACGAGGACTGCCAGGCATGCCATCAGGCCAGGAGCGACCTGGATGGGCACTACGTGGGCGACTGCGCCGGCTGCCACACCACGGGGAGCTGGGAACCGGTGGAGTACGATCACGCTGATGGGAGCGATTGCGTTGTTTGTCACCAGCTCGAGGTGCCGGCCGACCACTATTGGCGGCCGGACAGCTACGTGTGGTACGCGGCCTGGATGCCTTCCGCCCTGGCCCGCGAGGTGCCGCGCCCGCTCTTTCTGCAACAGGGACCCGAGACGTGCAGCAACTGCCACGTCGGCACCGACGACTGGCAGCGAGTGGCCTTTGACCACACCGGCCTGGATGACTGCGCATCCTGCCACGGAGGCAGCGAGCTGCCTGCCGATCACCCTGACAGCGGCTGCGCCGACTGCCACGCGACCGCCGACTGGCAGGACATGACCTTTGATCACGCCGCCGGGAACTGCGTGGAATGCCATGCGGCCGAGGCTGACCACTATGACTACGATTGCACCCTCTGCCACAATACAGAGGGCTGGCAAAACGTGAGCGTCAATCACAGCCGGCTTCCCGACTGTGCCAGTTGCCACCTCAAGGACCGGCCTCTGGAGCACTACATCGGGCAGTGCTCGCTGTGTCACAACACCGTTGACTGGGTAGGCGCAACCCCCGACCACGCCGACATGCCCGACTGCCAGTCGTGTCACAGCAAGGCCGACCATTACCGGGGCCAGTGCTCCAACTGCCACAATACCGTGGACTGGACACAGGCGTGGTTCAACCATAGCGGCTTCAGGGACTGTGTCGACTGCCACCGCCGCGACGCGCCTGCCGGTCATTATGGTCGTCAGTGCTCCAACTGCCACAGCTCAGACGACTGGACCTCGGGCAATCTGTATCACGACGGGGGTAGCCCCTGTAGCACTTGCCACCCGGCTCCCTCGGGGCACTACCCGGGCGGCTGCCAGAACTGCCACAACACGAGCGATTGGCAGCAGGTCAACATCAATCACAGTGGGCTCACAAGTTGTGTCGACTGCCACCAGGCGCCGGCCGGACACTACAACAATGCCTGCACCGACTGCCACAACACCACCGATTGGGGCACCACCAGCGCCGTGCACAACGGTCTCCTGGACTGCACTGTGTGCCACGCGGCGCCTCCTGGTCACTATGCCGGGCCCTGCCTCGACTGCCACGATACAACCGACTGGCATCAGCTGGATGTGTCGCACACCGGCCTCGTGGACTGCATCTCCTGCCACGTCGCACCGGTAGGTCACTGGCCGGGCCAATGCTCTGATTGTCACTGCACCTGCGACTGGAGCAACGTCGAGGTTCCCCACCCGGCGGACAGCGACTGCGCCTCGTGCCACCCGGCTCCGGACAAACACTATGACGATCAGTGCTCGCTGTGTCACAACACAACTTCGTGGCCTGATTACGAGTTTTCCCACGACGGCCTCTCCAACTGCACGTCGTGCCACCCGGCCCCCGACGGCCACTGGCCCGGCTCCTGCTCTGACTGCCACGGGACGGGTTCCTGGGAAGACGCCACCTTTAACCACTCGGGCTATACCAACTGCGTGGCCTGCCATTCGGCGGACCGGCCCTCGGGCCATTCCCGGGGCCAGTGCTCCAAGTGTCACACCACCGACACGTGGCTCGTCGAAACGCCTGGGTCGGAGCTGAGCCCGGGCACGGGCGAGATCGAGCCGGAGCGAGTGCCATTCCGGGAGTACTCTGGATCCCGCAATGGCGATGCCGCGGTCAACCCATTCATCCCGCAGACGCCGCCGCCCGAGTACCAGGTACCGAATCCCCCGCGGCCATGAGTGGGGAAAAATGTGTCAAATGTGGAGAAACCCGTAACCTTTTGCCAGCCCGGGCGTCTATTGAGTGAGAGGAGCAACTTTTGGCAGCAAGCGATCGAACCGTGCTCCAGCAGGCGCGCCAAAACGATGCCCGGGCACTGGCCGAGATCTATGATCGGCATGCAGCTACGATCTATGCCTATCTGTACCGCTACCTGGGAGATGTGCAACTGGCCGAGGACTTGACGAGCGAGGTCTTTGTCAAGTTCCTGGAGTCGCTCGACACGGCGCGTGCGCCGAGAGAACAACTTCAAGGTTGGCTCTACCGCGTGGCGCACAACCTGGCCATGGACCACTTTCGGGAGCGGGCAAAAAAGACCGAGCTGCCCCTGGACGAAGAGATCGTCGCGAATGCCGAGTCATCTCTGAATCGGTTGGAACGCTGCCACCTCGGGGAGCAGCTCCGGCAGGCCATCAGCCAGCTCACGCCGGGCCAGCAGCAGGTTATCCTGCTCCGCTTTGGCCAGGGGTTAAAGCTGGAAGAGATTGGCCGGCTGCTCGGCAAGAGCAAGGGCGCCATCAAGCTCCTCCAGTTCCGTGCCATCGAGCGCCTCCAGAAGCTACTGGAGCGAGAGGAGAACAGACATGAGCAGCAAGCGAGCCAACCAGTTAGAGCAGGCCCTGGAACGAGCAGCCCGGGGAGAAACGGTCGAGGGCCCGCTCAATCCTCTGATCCAAACTGCGCAGCGATTGTCCGCACTGGCAGAACCGCCTCCCCCGGCGCCCCACAACCTGGCGCCCGGTCGCCAGCGCTTTTTGGGCCAGGCCGCGGCACTGAGGGACCGCAAGACTAGCCGCCGGGGATACTTCTGGCCTTTGGCCGGCCCCGCCAGGATGATCGCCAGCGTCACCATTGCTGTCCTGGTCGTGGGCCTGCTCTTTGGCGCGGGGCAGGCCATGGCCAGCAGTCTGCCGGGAGACCCTCTCTACGGCCTCAAGCTGCTTGTCACCGAACAGCGTATGAAGTGGACCAACGATCCAGAGGCCCGGATGGACCTGGCCCTCGACGCCGTTGAGGAGCGGCTGAACGAGGTCGCCGTGACCATGGAAACCGGCCAGGGTATCGATCAGCCGACCAACCAGATGCTGCAGAAGCACGTCGGCATGGCCCTGGAAACGGTGGGCGAAGAAGTGCAGGCGCCACTCCAGGTTATGCAACAGCACGAGGCCAGGATCGAGAACTGGCACCGGCGCGTCGTACAGGCCATGGCGGGGCTGTCAGAAACCGACACCGAGAGAGAACCGCTGCGCGAACTGGCCCGCGAGACCGAGCAGTTGCGGCAAGAGCTGCAAGCAGGAAGGGGAGAAGCGCAGGGTGAGCAGTATCGTGGTCGATTCGGCGTGCCCAAGGATCCCGCAGACATGCCAAACCCGGCCGATCAGCCAGGTCTCGGGCCCCAGGGGAGTGAGGGCTCCAAGCCCAAAGGCGACACGCCGGCCGGACCAGGCCCCAAGCCCGAGGAAACGCCCACCGGCAGCGACGCGCCCGTGAGCGCGGGTCCGGGACCGGGGCCAGAGGCCCCGGACGAGACGAGCGGACAGGGCCCCTCTGAAGAACAGCCCGGCCCGGGCCCCTCGGAAGACGGGGGGAAGAACAGCGCCGGACCCGGCAATAAAGACCCGGGGGACTCTCAATCCGGCAGCGGAGGCAAGGGCAAGCCGTAACAGAGCAATGAGACCATCGGCGGTGCGGCGCATCCGGATGGGCCGCACCGCCAGGCAAACCAATTGCCTGGCTCTCGGCAGTACGCAGTGGCTGGTTGACACCGACCCTCTCGTGAAGGGCACCGATGTCCGGGGGAAGGCCAGCGACGGGTGCCAGCAGGGAGCCAGGCACTTCCAAAGTCCTGCGCCCGTCGCGACGAGACGGCCCGCGGCGCGCACCGAAAGATGGGGGTATGAGGTGAAGAAATCGAGGGTCGTGGTCCTATTTGGCGATTCACTGTTTATTGACTCCATCGAAGCCAGCCTGCAAGGCAGACGCGATCTGGGACTGGTGCGAATCCATTCCTCCGTGAACGACGTAGTCGAAAAGCTGAAAGTGCTGGGACCTGACCTCATTATCTTTGATTCCATGGACTCGAGAATCCAGTTTGTCGTCCCCTTCCTACGCGACCGGCCGGACATACCCCTCCTCTGCCTGGACGTCGACACCAGCCGGGTCATCGTCGTATCGGGCGAGCACCACCTGGCCCCGTCGGCCAGGGACCTGGCCAATCTCATCGAGCTGCAGACGAACCACCACGAGGTGGCCCTGGCGGCCTGATACACGGCACCTCGGCCGCCAGAAGCGGCACGATGAAAGGTGCGTCAGCCCGAAATATCTGGTATAATGGGGCCAAATCCTATAAAGGAGGCGGCCCTTTTTATGTCTAGCGAGCGACCTCTCATCCTGGTAACCTGCGATGATGGTGTGCGCTCACCGGGCCTGGACGCTGCCGTTCGCGCCGTCCTTCCCCTGGGCGACGTGATCGTCGCGGCCCCCCTCGAACAACAAACCGGCGCCGGCCGCAGCCTGTTTTCTTACGACGAAGGCGTCATTGCGCGCGTCGACTGTGCCGTTGACGGCCAGGAGGTTTTGGCCTACACGATCCACGCCTCACCGGCCCAGGTGGTGCTCCATGCCCTCCTGGAGCTGGTGCCCCGCAAGCCCGCGCTATGCGTCTCGGGCATCAACTTTGGCGAAAACGTAGGCAACAGGGTTACCTCCTCGGGCACCCTGGGGGCGGCCATGGAGGCCGCCGCCGACGGGGTGCCGGCGCTGGCTGCCAGCCTGGAAACGGACCAGATGTATCACCGCCAGCATTCGGAAAAGATCGACTTCTCGACGGCGGCGCATTTCACCCGCTACTTTGCAGCCCAGCTCCTGGAAAAACGGATGCCGCCCGACGTGGATGTCCTGAAGCTGGACGTGCCCGACGATGCCACGCCCGCGACCGTGTGGCGCGTGACCCGTCTTTCCCGCGAGAGCTATTTCCGCGCACTGCACAGCGGCCGCACGCACCTGGCCGAGAAGCGGCGGCTGAATTACGGCATCTCGGTGGATTTCGACCGGCTGGAGGCCGATTCTGACGTGCATGCCCTCATGGTAGACCGCGTCGTCGCCGTGACCCCCATCAGCCTCGACCTGACGTCGCGGGTGCTCCTGAGCGACCTGCAAGCCCTGCTTGAGCCCCCCGAGGAGGAAGAACATGGCAGGTGAGACCGTTCTGATCGTCGAAGACCGCCGGGAGAACATTGTTCACCTGGCCAACAATGTGCTCAAGCCCCAGGGCTATCAAGTCCTGACGGCCATGGATGGCCAGCGGGGGCTACGGCGCATTCTCGCCGACCGGCCTGACCTGGTCATCATGGACCTCAACATGCCCAAGATGGACGGGCTGGAAGTCCTGGCGGCCTTGCGCCAGCAAAAAGTCTCGATCCCCGTCATCCTCACCACATTCTACGGCTCGGAGCAGGTAGCCCATCAGGCGTTGAGCCTGGGCGCCGCGGCCTACGTGGTCAAGCCTTACGATACGGCGGATATGCTGCGGGCCATCGAAAAGGCCCTGGGTGCGCATACCGGCCAGCCGGCGCAGGCCGCAACCCGCGCCCCCGCCCGCGAAGACATGGAGCAAGCGATGCCCCTGACGCGGCAGATGGAGCGCTGGATGCGCGACATGAACATCCTGAACCGCGTCGGCAAGGCTCTGGTTGCCCAGTTGGACCTGGAGAGGGTCTACGTGCGGGCCGTAGAGGCAGCCATCTATGTCACGCGGTCCGACTATGCCTGCCTCTACCTGCCGGTCGAAGGGCGACACCTGCGCCTGCGCGCCCTTCGCGGGCCCCACGATCCCCGGGCCTACCTGGTGGACGTGCCGGTAGACAGCGGCCTGGCGGTGGAGGTTGCCGCCATGGGCGAGGCCGAGATCCGCGCCCGTGGTCCGGGCGATCCCGCCCTTTTTGAGCTTATCGGCAGCGCCCTGGGGCCGGCGGTCGCCACCCCGCTGCGCTGGCAGCAGGAAACCGTGGGGGTGCTCATGGCCGCGCGACGGCCGGACGAGTCACCGTTTGTGGAGGGCGACGCGGAGTGGCTGAACGGCCTGGCCGAATACGCAGCCATCGCCGTGCACAACGCGCGCGCCTACACGAGTGCCCGGGCAGCCACGCCGGCGGCGACAGACCAGGCGCTGCTGGCAGCCACACAACAGGAACTGGAGGCACTGGCCGCCGATCTCCGGACCGCGACCGACAGGCTTCAGCAACTGGCTGCCACGTTGCCGGCCCGACCGAAAGGCGACCCCGACCAGGCATAGAGGCCGGCTGCGCTAGGCCATCAGGACCGGCAGGCGATCTGCGATCTCGACGCGGTCCGGCTCTACCCGGCAGCCGTAGGCATAGACCTCCACACCCCGTTTCGCCGCCTCGCGCAGGGCGCGGCCGAAGGCCGGATCGGCCTCGTCGTGGGGGCGCACGCCCTGGGCGTCGCCGCGCTGCACAACGAACAGGGCCACGGCCCGGTAGCCCGCCTCAACGGCGGAGGCCAGCTCCAGGAGGTGGCGCCGGCCGCGCTCTGTCACGGCGTCGGGAAAACAACCCAACCCATCGATGAGCAGCGTCACCGACTTGACCTCCACCAGGCAGGAGGGCCGCCCCTCGGCTTCCAGGCGAAAGTCCAGCCGGCTGCGGCCAAAGGGAACTTCGGGCCGCACCAGGTCATAGCCGGTCAGCGGCGCCAGGCGGCCATCGCGGAGCGCCATCGCCACCAGGCGATTGGGAAGGCGGGTATCCACCGAGACCCACTGCTCGCCGTCCTGGACCAGGACGAGATCGTATCCCGTCTTGCGCCCCGCGCGGAGGCGGCGCGCCAGGATCACCCGGCGCCCGGGAAGCAGCAGCTCGCCCAGGCGGCCCGAGCAGGGCAGGTGGGCCGCCAGGAGCCGCCCCCCTACCTCGACGGTCACCCGGAAGCGATTGTCGCGGGCAAGAAAGCGGCCCTCGACCCGGGCACCCTCCACGTCTTTGCCGGCGTCGACAAAAGCCAGGGTCCCCACCGGGGGGACCCTGGCTGCTGTACTCTCTGCCTCGCGGGATGCCATCAGCCCTTCATCACCGCCAGGGGGCGCAGGCGTGCCACCTTGCGGGCCAGGCCCGCGCCATGGACGACCTCGATGACCGCGTCGATGTCCTTGTAGGCCGCCGGGGCCTCTTCCGCCAGGCCCGCCATGCTGCCGGCCCGGACGTGAATGCCTCGATCTTCCAGCTCCTGCCTCAGTGTGGCGCCGTGGATCTTTTTCTTGGCCGCGGCGCGGCTCATGGTGCGCCCCGCGCCGTGGCACGAGCTGCCAAAGCTTTCGGCCATGGCCGTCTGGGTGCCCACCAGCACGTAGGACGCTGTGCCCATGTCGCCCGGCACCAACACCGGCTGCCCCACCTCGCGGTACACCGGCGTGATGTCCGGATGCCCCGGGCCAAAGGATCGAGTGGCCCCCTTGCGATGGACACACACCTTGATCATTTTGCCCTCCACCTCGTGATCTTCGATCTTGGCCACGTTGTGGCAGACGTCATAGACCGTGTGGAGGTCAAAGTTCTTCACCCGGCCGGCCAGCACTTGCTCAAAGCTCTGGCGGGCAAGGTGGGCCATGCACTGGCGGTTCGCCCAGGCATAGTTGGCCGCGGCGACCATCGCCCCGAAATAGCGCTTGCCCTCGGGCGAATCGAGGGGAGCGCAGACCAACTGCCGGTCGGGGAGCTGGATGCCGTACTTTTGCACCGCCGGCTGCAAGCTTTTTACATAGTCGTCGCACACCTGGTGGCCAAAGCCTCGCGAGCCGCTGTGGATCTGGAGGACGAGCTGTCCCTCAAAGAGGCCAAAGGCCCGGGCGACGGCGGGGTCGAAAATCTCGTCCACGCGCTGCAGCTCGATAAAGTGGTTGCCCGAGCCCAGGGTGCCAAGCTGCGGCCCGCCGCGCTCCTTGGCCCGGCTGCTGACCACCGACGGATCGGCGCCCGGCATCGAGCCCCCCTCCTCCAGGCGCTCCAGGTCCTCCTGGCGGCCGTAGCCCGCCTTGACGGCCCAGGCCGCGCCCCTGACCATCACCTCGTCCAGCTCGCGGCCCGACACGCGGCGGACGCCGCCGCCCTTGCCAACGCCGCTGGGCACCGTGTTGAACAGCACGCCGATGAGATCGCCGATTGCGTCCTTCACTTCGTCGGCAAGCAGCTCCGAGGCCATGAGGCGGACACCGCAGTTGATATCGTATCCCACGGCACCAGGGGAAATGACACCATCGGGATAGCGGGTAGGAACCACGCCGCCGATGGGCGGCCCATAGCCCTGGTGGGCATCGGGCATGACCAGGACCCTCTTGACCACGCCGGGCAAGGTCGCCGTGTTTACCAATTGCTCCATGGTCTGGTCGCCAAAGGCGGCGTCCAGCAATTCTTCGCTGGTATAGATGCGGGCCGGCACACGCATCTCGGCCCTATAGCTCTTGGGAACTTCCCAGGCATACTCGCTAACGCGCACGAGATCAGACTTCTGAACCATGGTCCGTCCTTTCCTGCGCTGCAGCGTGCGGCGCGGGCCGAGGGGGCTCAGACGTCAAAGGTGATTACGGTCGACCATCCCTCGCCATCGCGCAGCAACTCCAGCCCGTGAAACGTCGCCGCCTTGATGTCCCCCCGGGTGACGCCGGCCGGGACACCGCCTACCCGCGCCTCCAGGCGCGAGTCGGACAGCGACGTGACTTGAAAATCAACAAACAGCAGATCCTCGGCTTCTGCCAGGTAGAGCAGCTCGTTGAGCCACTCTACCAGCAGCGTCTCGCGATCGACGGCTTCGAGGGCCACGTTGCGCCAACGGGTGGGCACCAGGCCGCGGTCGCCCAGCTCCTCATCCATGAGGCTGTACATCCCCCGGGCAGCACCGACAAAGAGAGCCGGCAGTTCGGCGCCCCAGACCCACAGGGCGCGGTCGGCCGTGTGCTCCACCTCGCGAAAGCGATAGGGGCAACTGGCACCGTTCTCAAGGGACGCCGGGCCGGGGTAGCCGGCGGCGGCCAGGATGCTCCGTGCAGCGTCGCTATCCCGGCCCATCTGCTCGATCAACTCGCCGATGTTGGTAAAGCGTAACTCGTCGCGCAGGCGCGCGACGAACTCGACAACCAGGTCACAGCCATAGATATCCTGGTCAAAATCAAAAATATAGGTCTCCACCAGGCGCTCGCCGTTGTCGAACGTGGGCCGCACCCCGACGTTGGCCACAGCCGGATAGCGCTCGCCGCCCAGGATGGCAAGCACGGCATAGATCCCGTCGGCGGGCACCGCGCGCTCGGGGCGGACCTGCAGGTTGGCGGTGGGATAGCCCAGGGCGTGGCCCCGCTGTGCTCCCACCACCACCTCGCCCGAGACGCTGGGGTAACGCCCCAGCAGATCGGCTGCCTCGGCGACCCGTCCCTCCAGGAGAAGCGAACGGATGCGGCTGCTGGAGATGATTTGCTCCTCGCCCAGGATAGGCTGGACGACGTGCAGCTCGTAGCCAAACTTTTGCCCCAGCTCGCCCAACCGGTCGATGTTCCCCTCCCGGTTGCGGCCTAGGGCAAAGTCGGGGCCAACCCACAGCTCCCGCAAGCGCAACCGATCGGAGATGGTCGCCATGAAGGCCTCGGCCGGCGTGGAGGCGACCTCGCGGTTGAAGGGATGCAGCACCAGCACGTCCAGGCCCAGCCTCTCGAGGAGGGCCGCCTTTTCCCCCGGCGTCGTCAGGTAGCGCGGCGCCCGCTCGGGAGCCAGGACCACGGCCGGATGCGGGTGAAAGGTGAGGACGCCCGACAGCCGGTTACTGGCTCGCGCCCGGTCGATGACGGCGCCGATGAGGGCCTGGTGCCCCCGGTGCACGCCGTCAAAGGCGCCGATGGTGAGCACGGTCTCCTGGCTCAGGTGAATGCGCGAAATATCGTCAAGTACTTGCATAGAAGACTTTTTTCGGACGCCAGCGCCCGGCACCTGCCTCGTAGGCCACGATGGCCAGGAAATCGCCGTCGCTGCTGTAGGCTCGCGCCCATCCGTCGTCCGCCGGCTTGCTTGCCCGGGCCGGGATAGGCTGACCCTGCACCAGGCGCTGCTTCTCGTCGCTGTCGACGACGATGGCCGGCCAATCGAGGAGGGCCTCGTCCAGGGGCAGAAGGTACTGCTCTTCTTGCCCGTGTCGAAACGCTTCCTCCAGGCGCTCCAGGCTGGTGGCATCTTCCAGGGTAAAGCGGCCGCTGGCCAGGCGCACCAGGGCTCCCAGGTGGGCCCCGCTGCCCAGCCGCTGGCCGAGATCGTGGGCCAGGGAGCGAACATAGGTCCCGGGCGAGCAGGCAATCTCCAGGATGAGCACGGGCGGCTTCCAGTCCAGGAGCTGGATCTCGTCGATCTCCACGCGGCGCGGCTGCACCTCGACCTGCTCTCCCCTTCGCGCTCGCCTGTGGAGGGGCTCCCCGCCCTGCTTCAAGGCAGAGTAGATCGGCGGAACCTGATCGATGGGACCCGACAAGCCGGCCAGCGCCGCCTCGATCTCGGCCTGCTCGAAATCGGTCCGCCCTCCGCTGCTCGTGACCTCGCCCTCGGCGTCGTACGTGTCGGTGGTGCTGCCCAGGACAACGCTGGCGCGATAGCGCTTGCGCCCGGCCATGAGATATTCCGCCACCCGCGTGGCCTGCCCGAGGCAGACCAGGAGCACTCCGGTGGCCATGGGATCCAGGGTGCCGGCGTGGCCCACCCGCCTTTGGCCAGAAACCCGCCGGATGACGTCTACCACGTCGTGGGAGGTCATATCCGGCGGCTTATCGACGTTGAGAATTCCGGAGAGGGGCACCTCGCGGCGGGGCGCCACCCATCGCTCGCGGGGAGCGTGGCGCGGGCAGCCGGGGCAATCAGCCATGTCGCGCCTCCTGCTGGGCGAGGCTGCGATGCAGCTCTGCAAGCACGCGCTTCTCCACCTCGTCCAGATCCCCTTTCATGGTCAATCCGGAGGCCAGGGCATGCCCGCCGCCGCCCAGGCGCAAGGCCACCTGGGCAACGTCCACGCCCGGCTGCGCCCGCAAGCTGACGTCCACGTCACCATTGTCCACCTCGGTGAACACGGCCACGATGCGTGCTTCGCGCACGCCCGATAGGAAATTACTGAGGCCCGACGTCTCCCGGTCCTCGACGGACCATCGCTGCCGCATGGCGCGGGTCACCCGGGTCCAGAGGACGCCATCGCGCAGTTGCAGGGCATTCACCGCCTCTCCCCACAAGCGGACCGAGCCCAGGGAGCGGAGGTCGAGGGCCTGCCGCGCCACGCGCGAGAGGGATGCACCAGCAGCCAGGAGACGCTGGGCGGCGCCGATGGTCTCGCCATCCACGTTGGCCGTCCGAAAGGAGCGGGTGTCGGTCACCAGGCCGCAAAGCAGGCAATCGGCCACCGGCGGCCGGAGCTGCCAGCCCAGCCCTTCGGCCAGCTCCAGGAGCATCTGTGTCGTAGAGGCGCACGAGGGCTCAACCCAGTTGACATCGCCGAACATGGTGTTGGTGACGTGGTGGTCGATATTAATCAGGGGAATGCCCTCCAGGGCGGCGAAACTCTCGCCCATCCGATCCCTGTCGCTGCAATCCACGCTGACGAGCAGGTCGGGCTGGTTGCCCGCCTGCTGGACAACGAGCTCGCTGCCCGCCAGGAAACGATAGGACTCGGGCACCGGATCTTCACAGGCCAACGTAGCGGCCTTGCCCTGGTCCCACAACAGGCCGCCAAGGCCCAGCAGCGAACCGATGGCGTCACCGTCTGGACCGACGTGGGTTACGACGAGGATGTGCCGTGCCGCGCGCAGGCGGTCATTGATCGCCTGGAGAAGGCTCGGTTTCATCGTCCGGGTGACTCTCCTCTGAGATCTCGTCCAGGAGCTGGTCGATCCTCCTCCCATACTCGGCGCTGCGGTCAACCTCAAAGGACAATTCTGGCACCAGGCGCAGGCTCACGCGACCGGCCAACTGGGTGCGCAGATAGCCGCTGGCGCTCTCCAACCCTGTTCGAGCCGCCTGCTGCTCTTCCGCTCCCCCAAGTACGGTGAAATACACGCGAGCCAGCAGCAGATCAGGCGTAATCCGCACCTCGGTGATGGTCACTTCGTCCAGGCGCGGGTCCCTGACTTCGCGTATCAGGAGCTGGCTCAGTTCGCGATGGATCAGCTCCGAAACTCGTTGTTGCCGGCGAGTTGCCATGATTGGACTCCCAGATCTCACCACCCTGGGCAGACTCGTCCGCCCAGGGTGGTGCCTGTTGTGTTCAGACGCTAGCTGACGCGCTGTTCCTTGTAGAACTCGAGGACGTCGCCTTCTTGCAGGTCGTCAAAGCCGGCAATGCCGACGCCACACTCAAAGCCGGCCCGAACCTCGCTCACGTCGTCTTTGAAGCGCCGGAGAGAATCGAGGTGACCTTCAAAAACCTGCTTGCCGGCGCGCATCACGCGCACGCGGGCATTGCGGGCCAACTCGCCATCCGTGACATAGCAGCCCGCTACGTTGCCGCCGCGGCGGCCGATGCGAAAGACCTGCCGGACTTCGGCGTGGCCGATGACCACCTTTTCGTAAACCGGCTCCAGCATGCCCTTGAGGGCCTTCTCGACATCGTCAACCAGCTTGTAGATAATGTTGTACTGCCGGATGTCGACGCCTTCCTGGGCGGCCAGGCGTCGCGCTGCTTCGTCGGCGTCCACGTGAAAGCCAATGATGACCGCATCGGAGGCGGAGGCCAGCATCACGTCCGACTCGGTGATGTTGCCCGTGCCCTGGTGCAGAATGACAACCTTCTCGTCCTCGCTATTCAGGCGCTGCAACGAGTTCACGATGGGCTCCACCGAGCCCTGCACGTCAACCTTGAGAATGATGTTCAGCTCCAGGCTATCGCCCTGCTGGAACCGGGAAAACACCTCGTCCAGGGTCATGGAGCGCATCCGTGCGGGCCGCGACTCGGCCTGGCGCAGTCTTTCGCCTGCCTCGGCTGCCCTGACCCGTGCCTCGCGTTCGGACTCCAGGACCTCAAAGAGATCGCCGGCTTTCGGCACGTCCGAAAGGCCCATGACCAACACCGGCATCGCCGGCGGAGCGGCGTCCACCGTATTGCCGCGGTGGTCCATCATGGCCCGCACGCGGCCCGAGATGGCGCCGATGACCAGGGGATCGCCCACGCGGAGGGTGCCTCCCTGGACCAGCAGCGTGGCCGTCGGGCCCCGGTGCCGGTCCAACTGCGACTCGACCACGGTGCCGATGGCAGGCCGGTTGGGGTTGCTGCGCAGATCGGCCACTTCGGTGATCAGCAGGATGTTCTCCAGCAGGTCGTCGATGCCCTGTTTCATCTTGGCCGACACCGGCACGACGATCACGTCGCCGCCCCACTCCTCCGGCGTCAAGCCCTGGTCGGAAAGCTGCTGCTTGACGCGGTCCGGCTGGGCAGTCGGCTTGTCTATCTTGTTCAAGGCGACGAGGATCGAGACGCCGGCTGCCCGGGCGTGGTCGATGGCCTCCCTGGTCTGGGGCATCACGCCGTCGTCGGCTGCGACCACCAGCACCGCGAGGTCCGTCACCTGCGCTCCCCGGGCCCGCATGGCCGTGAAGGCTTCGTGGCCCGGCGTGTCGAGAAAGGTGATCTTGCGGCCCTCGTGCTCCACCTGATAGGCACCAATGTGTTGGGTAATGCCGCCGTACTCGCCGGCGACGACGTTGGTCTCCCGGATGGCATCCAGCAGCGTCGTCTTGCCATGGTCCACGTGGCCCAGCACGGTCACCACAGGCGGCCGCGGCTCGACGTTTTCGGGTGATTCTTCTTGCAGCAGCGTTTGCCACAGGGTCTTGCCCGCACGTTCTACCTTCTGGTCAGCCTCGGGCTCCTCGACGCGGATGGGCTGTGTCTGAAAGCCCATCTCCCCTGCGACGATGGCGGCCGTCTCGTAGTCTATCGTCTGGTTGATGCCCGCCACGATGCCGTTGGACATCAACTCCTTGATGACGTCGATTGGGTTGACCCGTAGAGCACGCGCCAAGTCCCGGACGATCATTGTCTCGGGCAGCTCGATGACCCGGGGCGCCGCCGGCGCGCCGGCTGCCTTGCTAGCGCGCGCCAGGCGCAACTGCTCCTCCTCATCCACCGGCGGTTTACGCGATGGCTGAGGGCGGCTGCGCGTATCTGTCCTGTCTCTACGTCCCATGGGTTTACCTCCCCCTTTTATACAATCCGGACTAGTCGCCGAGATCTGTGGCCCCTACTACGGCTGGCGAGCCTTCGGCAGGGGCCTCTGCCAAAAACGCCGCGATCTGGGCCTGGATCGAGGCCACCTGGCCGGCCGTGACCGGGCACTTGAGCGCGCGCGCCAGCTTGCGCGGCTCCAGCCCGGCCTCCCAACATCGCGGATCGCGGCACACGTAGGCTCCTCGCCCTGGGCGCTTGCCCTTGGGGTCGATCTCGATGGCCCCCTCTGGCGTGCACACGACCCGGATCAACTCGCGTTTCGGCCGCTTTTCCTGGCAAACGATGCAGCTTCTCAGCGGCACGTGCTTTCGGCGCTTTCCGGACACTTCTTACTTCCTATTGCATGGGGGCACGGCCCCCACGCTTATCCCTCGTCCCGGCCGGCAAAGAGCGCTAGCGTCCTCGCCCGCCACGCCCCCGGCGCGGAGTAGGCCGGAACTCGGGTACAGCCTCCTCTGGATCGAACTCGCGGCGGCGGCGCTTCTTGCCCTTTTTCTTTCGCTCGCGCCGCGCGTCCTCGTCCTCTTCTTCGTCTTCGACCTCTTCGTCAGGCAGCCAGCCGATGTCGGCCATATCCGAAGGCTCTTCGTCGACCCAGCTCGGATACTCGGGCACCGCCGGCTCGGTTGGCACCCAGCCCAGGGAGCCTTCCTCCACCACGTCTTCTTCAAGGAACGGTGCAGGCTCCTCGATGTCCTGCAGCCAGGCCGGCCGCCTCGATTCGTAGACCTCGGGCTCGCCTTCCGCCTCTTCGGCCTCTTCGGCCTCTTCTACGTCTTCCAGTTGCGAGGAAGGCTCCGCCACCACCTCGACTTCGGCGGGCTGCTCCTCGGCCACGACCTCGGCTTCCTCGACAACAGGCTCCGGCTCGGCATCTTCTTGCTCCAGCGTGGGCTCTTCCTGCGGCCAGTCCTCCAGGTCGCCCTTCACAGCCTCCTGGATGAGCTGCCTTTGTTCGGTGCTAAAGCCCTCCATGCCGTCGCGCCTTGTGAGCAGGGCCTCGGCCAGGCTCAGGAGATCCATCTCGTCGGGCGGCACCCGGATCTGATCCAGGCTGCCCAGGGTCTCCTCGGCCGCCTCGGTCGCGCTCTTGATGTCGATGCGCCAGTTGGTGAGCTTGGCCGCCAGCCGGGCGTTCTGACCTTCTTTGCCGATGGCCAGCGAAAGCTGCCGGTCGGGAACAATTACAGTGGCCGTCTTGCCACCGTCCAGCACGTCGTTCAGCAGCACGTTCATTACCTTGGCGGGACTGAGAGAGTTGGCGATAAAGGTTGCCACGTCCGGGCTCCACTGCACGACGTCGATCTTTTCGCCGCCCAGCTCGTTGACGACGTTCTGGATGCGGCCGCCGCGCACGCCAACGCACGAGCCGACCGGGTCCACGCCCTCCTGGGTGGCGTGCACCGCCACCTTGGAGCGAGAGCCGGCCTCTCGGGCAATGGCCTTGATCTCGACGGCCCCGGAAAAGATCTCGGGCACTTCCAGCTCCAACAGGCGCCGGAGCAGGGCCGGGCTGCGCCGCGACAGCGTGATCTGCGGCCCGCGACTGCCCTTGCGCACCTCGACCACGTAGGCGCGTATGCGCTGGCCCCGCCGGTACTTCTCGTTGGGCACCTGCTCCCGGGAGGGAAGCACCGCCTCGGCCCCCTCCAGGTTGACCACGACGTCGCCGGAGTGCAAGTCGTGGCTCTGGATCGTGCCGTTGGCGATCTCGCCCGCGCTGTCGGCAAAGGAGCTGTACAGGGCGTCGCGCTCGGCCTCGCGAATGCGCTGCAGGATGACCTGCTTGGCCGTCTGCGCCGCAATCCGCCCAAAATCGCGCGGCGTGCTCTCTACCATCAGCACGTCCCCGAGGACGGCGTCAGGGTTGGTCTCGCGTGCCTCGGGCAGCGAGATCTCGGCCTTGTCGTCCGTCACATCCTCCACGACTTCTTTGGCGGCATACACCCGCACATCGCCCGTGTCCTGCTCAATGCGGACCTCGATGTTGGTGACTGCGCCAAAGTTGCGCCGGTAGGCCGAGATGAGGGACGCTTCGACAGCTTCCAACACAACCTCGGGCGCAAGCTTGCGCTCGGCGCACAACTGATTGATCGCGAGCATGAAATCACTTCTCATTTTTCAACCGCCTTATCCTCTGTACTCGGCAGGGCAACCTTCCAGACGACCTGGACGACCCCTCTACCCCTCGACACAGGATATTTATTCCCTTTTTTTCTTTCCATTTTTCCATGCACGTTTTGATTTGACTACAGCGCAAACAGTGGCGATTCGATCGCCACTGTTGCACCACCCCTGATAGCAAGAAAAGTGGGGCTTCCCCACTTTTCTCAATAAGAACCCGCTCAACTGGGGGCATTATAGCACAACTCGATAGCGCACGCAAATTCCTACCCGCCGTTGACACGACCCGGGCGGGCGGCGGCCTTCCCTGCCGGTTGGACACGGCCGCCGGAAGGTGATATAATGGCCGCAGCTCAACAAGGAACGATGCGACGATGAAACACAAGCCGAGAACACCGGAAGAGACCTACGGCCCTGCCCTGGAAAAGGCATGCCAGGCCCTGCCCGAGATCGACCCGGTACGCCAGGCGGCCTGCGCCGGTGTCTCTTTCGAGCCGCTGGACGGGCAAAAAGGCCGGTTCCTGGTGCCCTTTTTCGGCACGACCTACGACGTGAGCTGGCCGGCGGGCGAGGTACGGCGGGCGAGTGACGACAGTGAGGCCGACATCCCCAGCCGCATCCTGTTGCTGCACTACCTCCTGACCGCCGACGGCACGCCCACGGCCGATCGCTGGATTGCGTTTCGCAACCTGCCCGGCGGCCTGGGGTACGACGCTGCTTTTCAGGGCCGAGCCAACCTGCGGCTGGCACGGGCCTTCGGATCCGAGCGGGCAGCCTTTGAGGCCGCGGCCCGCGCTTTGAAAGGAGAGAGCCTGAGCTTTGGCGACGCCTCCTTCCTCTTCCGCATGCTGCCCCGCCTCTGGTTGGCGGTGGTGCTCTACCTCGCCGACGACGAGTTTCCGGCCAACGCCAACGTCCTGTTTGACGCCGCTGCCAGCCACTATCTGCCCACAGAAGACCTTGCCGTCCTGGGTGGCCTCCTGGCCGGGCGACTGATCCGCGTCGCCTTCCCCCGCTGACCGGCGGGGGTAAAAACACCGCAGGCTACAAACTGCCTGCGGTGTCCGGCGACCCTGGCGGAGAGGGCGGGATTTGAACCCGCGGAGGTGTTACCCTCACACGATTTCCAATCGTGCGCATTCGGCCAAACTATGCTACCTCTCCTCGATTGTCAACAGTGCTCGTATTATACCACCATTGCCTCCCTCATACAAATTTCTCCCCTCGCCAGTGCCTAGCCAATATTAAATTTTTGGTTTTTTTCAAATTCGCTCTTTTAGGACTTGCCAAGAGAGCGCCAATGGGGTATAATAGTGGCTGATTGTGGTGAATTGTGGGGCTTGGTGGGTCAAAGCCCTCACAAAATGCGTTAGAACGGATGTTCGGTGGGGCAAATGCTTCTAGGTGAATACGAACACGCGATCGACGACAAAGGACGGATTACGATACCGGCCAAGTACCGTGTGGAGCTGGCCGATGGTATCGTCGTTACCAAGGGTATCGATCGCTGTCTGTGGCTCTTCCCCATCGACGTCTGGACCCAACTCTCGGAGGAAAAGTTCAAGGGCCTGCGTATGACAGATTCTAACGCGCGCGAGTTCCAGCGCCAGGTGTTCGGTGCTGCCTTTGACGCCGTGCCCGATAAGCAGAGCCGCTTTATCCTTCCCCCACGCCTGCGAGAGTACGCGAACATTGACAAACAGGCAGTGATCATTGGCCTCTACGATCACTGCGAGATCTGGAACCCGGATCTGTGGTGGGAGCGGCGAGAGCGCAGCGACAACGATCCCGAGGGCCGCGCCCAGCAATTCGAAAGCCTCGGAATCTAGCGGCCCGGTAGAGCGGCGGTCATGGAGAGGAGCAGGGAACACGTTCCGGTCCTCTATGACGAGGTACTGGCTGGGCTCAAGATTCGGCCCGGTGGCAGCTATCTCGACGGCACCCTGGGCGCGGCAGGCCACGCCGCCGGAATTCTCCAGGCTTCGAGTCCCGACGGAACGCTGCTCGGCCTGGACGCAGATCCAGAAGCCGTCGCCTTTGCCCAGGAGATGCTTCGCCCCTTTGGCGACCGCGCAAGGCTGCGCGTGGCCAACTTTCGCCACGTGGGGGCCGTCGCCCGGGCCGAGGGACTGAGTGACGTCGACGGCATTCTGCTCGACCTTGGCCTCTCCTCCCGCCAGTTGGCCGACGCCGAGCGAGGATTTTCTTTCAGCCAGGAGGGCCCTCTGGACATGAGGATGGATCCCAACAGCAGAAGGACTGCAGCCAGCCTGGTCAACTCTTTGCCCGAAGAAGAGCTGGCCGATCTGCTGTGGCGCTACGGCGAGGAGCAGCGCTCGCGCCGCATCGCCCGGGCCATCGTCGCCGCCCGGCCCGTGACGACCACGGCCCAGTTGGCCGCCATCGTCGCCCGCAGTGCAGGCCGAGGGCAAAAGATCCATCCCGCGACCCGGACCTTTCAGGCCCTGCGCATCGCCGTCAACGACGAGTTGCAGGCTCTCGCCGACACGCTGCCCCAGGCCCGGGACCTGTTGCGGCCGGGCGGCCGCCTGGCGATCATTTCGTTTCATTCGCTGGAAGACCGGATCGTGAAGCAGTTCTTCCAGCGAGAGTCCAGGGACTGCATCTGTCCTCCGGAGCTGCCGGTTTGTGCCTGCGGACACACGGCAACCCTGATGAGGGTGAACCGCAAACCAATTCGGCCCGCGGAAGACGAAGTAGCGCGGAATCCGAGGAGTCGCAGTGCCAGGCTGCGCATCGCCGAGCGCCTGCCAGGCCCGCCGGCCGCGGCCGGCTAACCGCTATTCGAGGTGAAATGTGAGCACACACCGGACCACCCAGTTGGAAGTGCACAAGCGCAAGAGCCCGCGCATCGGGATGGCCATCGCCGCCGTCGTCGCCCTCCTGATCCTGACACAGTGGCTGCACTTTTTGCTGTCCCTCGAGATCGAGAGCATGGGGCGCGAGATCGACGTCAAGACCGCCGAGCTGCAGCGGCTGCAGCGCGAGAACCTGGCCACCATGCGCCAGATCACCTTGCTGGAGTCGCAGCGGCGGATGGCCGACGAAGCCAAGGCCATGGGATTTCGACCACAGCAGCCCCTCTACCTGGCCGTCGAACGACCCATCGCCCCGCGATCGAGCCAAGCGGGAGAGTCGGCCTTTTTCACCATCTGGACCCTGGGCCCGGGCAAGGCAGCCGCTGCCGCCGGGGCCGCCGAGGGGAGCCCGGACGAGCTGATAGAGCCCGCCATCAGCGTGGCGAACCTGCCGTAGCAACGGGCACCCGGAGGAGAGAGGATGAGCGCGAACCACTCGGGCCCTGGGGCAGGCCGCCGCCTGCCGGTGCTGGCCTTCTGCCTGACCTTCTGTTTCGCCGTGATCATCGGCCAGCTCGTTCACTACCAGGTGTTGGATCACAGCGCCCTGGCCGCCACCGCCAACAGGCAGCGCACGTGGACCAAGGAGGTAGCGAGCAACCGCGGCTACATCGCCGACGCCAACGGCCATATCCTGGCCCTTCAGGTGGTCGAGTGGCAGATCGACGTGTCCCCATCTCTCGTCGCCAAGCCCGACGAGCTGGCGAACCGCCTGGCCGAGTTGTTGGGCCTGCCCCGCGAAGACATCTACCGGCAGCTCACGTCCGAGGATCCCTGGGTGCGGCTGGCGTCGAGGGTAGATTACGAGACCGGCGAGGCCATCAACGCGCTGCAGGTCGACGGCATCACCTGCATTCCAATCCATCGCCGATCCTATCCGGAAAAGGAGCTGATGGCCCACGCGTTGGGCATTGTCAACAACACGGGAGACGGGTTCTATGGGGTGGAGGGCTATTATAACCAGGAGCTGAAGGGCACCGTGGGCCTGCGCCGCGTGGAGCAGAACCCCCTGGGCGAGGAGCTGCCCCTTCCTCCCCAGGAGGAGTCGTTTGCGTGGCCGGGCGCCAGCCTGGTGCTGACGCTGGACCGGAACATCCAGTACATCGTCGCCGAGGAGCTCCAGCGCGCCCTGGAAGAGTACGGGGCCAAAAGCGGAACGGTGCTGGTCATGGAGCCACGCACCGGGGCAATCCTGGCCAGCTACAGCTATCCCAACTACGATCCCAACAATTTTGCCCAGGCCGACATCGACCTCCTGGCCGACCCCGTGGTCAGCAAGATGTGGGAGCCGGGCTCCATCTTCAAGATCGTCACCTGGGCCGCAGGCATCGACTCGGGCACCATCAGCCCCGGCACCACGTTCTACGACGAGGGTGCCCTCGAAGTTGGCGGGCGGGTCATCCAGAACTGGGACCGGCAAGGCTACGGCCTGGTGAGCATGGTCGATGGGCTCGTCAATTCGCTCAACACCGTTGCCGCCTATACCAGCACCTCCATGGGCAAGGACACGTTCTACACCTACCTGCGCCGTTTTGGCTTTGGCGCCCTGACCCAGGTGGACCTCGCCAGCGAGGGCCCGGGCATGATGAAGCTGCCCGGCGACTCGAACTGGTTCCCTTCCGACCTGGGGACCAACTCCTTTGGGCAGGGCATTGCCGTCACCCCCGTCCAGATGCTCGCCGCCGTTGCCAGCGTGGCCAACCACGGCACGCTGATGCAGCCCTACATCGTCAAAGAGTTCATCAGCCAGGATGAGGACGGCCCGCGGCGCATTACCGTCGAGCCCATGGCCATTCGGCGCGCCGTCTCGGCCGAAACCGCCGCCACGATGACGGACATGATGGTCCAGGTCGTGGAAGAGGGGGCGCCCAAGGCCGCGGTACCCGGCTATCGGGTGGCAGGCAAGAGCGGCACGGCTCAGATCCCGGAGCCGTACGGCTACAATCCGACGGACACTATCGCCGCCTTTGTGGGCTTTGCCCCGGCAGACGATCCGCGCTTTGTCCTCCTGGTCAAGCTGGACAGGCCATCGGTCTCGCCGTGGGGAACGCAGACGGCCGCGCCTGCCTTTCAGGCCATTGCCCAACGGCTGTTGATCTATATGCAGGTGCCACCCGACGACCTGCGGGTGGCCCTGGACCAGTGAGCCAGATGAAAAGACCGAGCACACTGACCATCGAACAACTGGTGACGGCCCTCGCCGGCCGGCCGGCTCCCGAGCTAGCGGGAGCGGCGGCCGGCACCGAGATCCTGGATGCCGTCGTCGACTCGCGGCGGGCCGGGCCGGGCAGCCTCTTTGTCGCCCTCCGCGGCAAGCACCACGACGGCCACGATTTCATCTCCCAGGCCGTCGCCGCCGGAGCCGTGGTAGTTCTGGCCGAGCGCTGCCCGCCCGGGATCGAAAGCCTTGTCCTGCCAGCCGGCGAGGGCAGCCCACAGGGGCTGAAGGCCGGCCCCGGCCAGCCCGTCTGCCTCGTCGTGCCCGACAGCCTGGCGGCGCTGCAGCAAGTGGCGGCCCACTGGCGCCGGCAGCACGACGTGCGCGTGATCGGCGTGACGGGCAGCGTGGGCAAGACCACCAGCAAAGAGGTGATCGCCGCGGTCCTCAGGCAGCGCTACCGCTGCCTGAAGAGCGAGGGCAACTATAACAACGAGATCGGCCTGCCCCTCACCCTGCTGCACCTCCGCGCCGAGCACGAGCGCGTGGTGCTGGAAATGGGCATGTACGACCTGGGCGAGATCACCCAACTGGCGGCCATCGCCCTGCCCCAGGTAGGCGTCGTGACCGACGTGGGGCCCAGCCACCTGGAGCGCCTGGGCTCCATCGAGCGCATCGCCCAGGCCAAGGCCGAGCTGCCCCGGGCGCTGCCCCCCACCGCCGAGGGCGGTGTGGCCATCCTCAACGAGGACGACGCCCGCGTGCGGGCCATGGCCGGCATGACCCAGGCCAGGGTGTTCACCTACGGCCTCAGCCCAACGGCCGACCTGTGGGCCGACGGGATCCAGAGCGTGGGCCTGGACGGCATCCGCTTTCGCCTGCACTATGCTGGCGAGAGCCTGCACGTCCGCGTGCCTCTGCTGGGCCGCCACAGCGTGCACACCGCCCTCCGGGGCGCCGCGGTCGGGCTGGTGGAGGGGCTCTCCTGGGACGAGATCGTATCCGGGCTCCGCGACCAGGAGTCAGAGCTGCGGCTGGTGGCCGTTGCGGGCCCGGCCGGATCCACGATCCTGGACGACACCTACAACTCCAGCCCGGCCTCCAGCCTGGCGGCCCTCAACCTGCTGGAAGAGCTGCCCCGGGCCAGGCCCGGCGCCCGCAAGATCGCCGTCCTGGGCGACATGTACGAGCTGGGCAGCTACGAAGAGGAGGGCCATCGCATCGTCGGGCGGCGTGCTCGCGAGGTGGCCGACGTGCTGATGGCCGTTGGCACGCTGGGCAAGATCCTGGGCGCGGAAGCCTTGAAAGCCGGCATGGCACCGGACACCGTATTCCTGGTCGAGGACAATGACCACGCCATTTCCGTGCTGCGCGAGCTCCTCAGCTCGGGCCCCGGAGGAGATATGCTCCTGATCAAGGGCTCGCGCAGCCTGGAAATGGAACAAATAGTCGCTGCACTCCAAGAGAGGGGTCAATCGTGATATCCGCTCCCATGTCGTTCGCCCTGGCGTTGGGCGCCGTCTCGTTTTTCCTGGCCGTCATCTGGGGTCCACCCCTCATCCGGCTGCTGCGCAAGTATCGCATTGGCAAGCAAATCCGTGTCGAGCTGCCCACCACGCACCAGACCAAGCTCGGCACGCCCACCATGGGTGGGCTGATGATCGTCGTTCCGGTGGCGCTCATAACCGTTGCCCTGAACCTGGCCAACTTCCTGAGCGGCTTTGAGGCGGGCAAGCAGATCCTGGCCTTCTTTAACTTCGAGGAGGGTAGCCCCCTCATCGGCAAGAGCATCCTCCTTCCCCTGTTGGTCATGGGCGCCTTTGGCCTCCTGGGCGGGCTGGACGACCTGTCGGAGGTGCGGGGCTGGTGGGGCGGCGAGGGCCTCAAGGCGCGGGTCATGTTCCCGCTGCAGTTCATCCTGGCAATTCTGGTGGCCATTGGCCTGTACCATCCCCAATTCCTGGGGCTGCACGAGGTGGGCGTGCCTGGCGTGCGCCAGGTGGTGGACGTCGGCATCTGGTACGTGCCCATCGCCGCGCTCCTGATCGTCTTTGTCGCCAACGCCGTGAACCTTACCGACGGGCTCGATGGGCTGGCCGGCTCCACGGCCGCGGTAGCCTTTGTGGCTTATGGAATCATTGCCTTCTTGCAGAGGCAATATCCGCTGTTGTCCTTCAGCTTTACCATGGTGGGTGCCCTGTTCGCCTTTCTGTGGTTCAACAGCCATCCGGCCATCCTGTTCATGGGAGGGATGGGTTCCCTTGCCCTGGGCGCCACGCTGGCCGTCGTGGCGCTGATGTCCTTCCAGTGGCTGCTGTTGCCCATCATCGCCCTCATCTTTGTGGCCGAGGCGGGCTCGGTTATCATCCAGGTGGGCTGGTTCAAGCTGAGCCGGCGGCTCACCGGGGCCGGCAAGCGGGTGTTCAAGATGACACCGCTGCATCTCCATTTTGAGCTGCTGGGCTGGAGCGAGACGCACATCACCCAGCGATTCTGGATCATTGGCGTGCTGGCAGCCATGCTCGGCATCGCCCTGGCGTTGCTATGAACGAGCCCCACGGCACGCTCCCGGACCTCGACCTGGCAGGCGCGCGCTGCCTGGTAGTGGGCCTGGCCCGCGAAGGCACGGCCCTGGCCCGCTACCTGGCCGAGCACGGCGCGGCGGTCACCGTCACCGATGCCCGGCCGGCCGACGCCCTGGAGCACACACAGGCGGCCCTTGCCGGCCTGCCCCTGGCCTTTGCCCTGGGAGGGCATCCCCTTTCGCTCCTGGACGAGGCCCAGATCCTGTTCGTGAGCCCCGGCGTGCCCCTGGAGATCCCGCTGCTGGTCGAAGCGCGGCAGCGCGGGCTGCCGCTGAGCAGCGAGACGCGTCTCTTCACGCGGCTCTGCCCGGCGCCCATCGTGGGCATCACCGGCTCCAGCGGCAAGACGACCACCACGGTGCTGACGGGCCGCATGCTGGAGGGCACGCGGCGGATCTGGGTGGGGGGCAACATCGGCCAGCCGCTCATCGGCAGCCTGGCCGGCGAGCCCGCCATCGGGCCCCAGGACACGGTGGTCATGGAGCTGTCCAGCTTTCAGCTCGAATTCTTTGCCCCCTGGCCGCTACCGGCCGCCGCCTTTGCCCGGCAGGCCATCGACTCGGGTGCCCCCGCCGCCATCTTTGATCCGTCGGGCTGGAGCCCGCCCCTGGCCGCCCTGTTGAACATCACGCCCAACCACCTGGATCGCCACGGCACGATGGAGGCCTACATCGCCGCCAAAGAGCACATCGTGGCCCACCAGCAGCCGGATGACCTGGCAGTCCTCAACCAGGATGACGCCACGACGCGGCGGCTGGGACTGGCGGCCAGGCAACAGGTTTTGTGGTTCAGCCTCCAAGAGCCCGTGGCCGAAGGGGCCTGGCTGCGCGGCAAAGAGCTGGTGTTGCGTCTCGGCGGGCACGAAGAGGTGGTGTGCCGGACGGGCGAGATGCGCCTGCGCGGGCAGCACAATGTCGCCAACGTCCTTGCCGCCAGCGCTCTGGCCGGCGCTGCGGGCGCCCCCCTGGAGGCACTGCGCCGCGAAGCGATCACCTTTGCCGGGGTGGAACACCGCCTGGAACTGGTGCGCACCAGGGCGGGAGTCGGCTGGTACAACGACAGCATCGCTACCTCGCCCGAGCGCGCGGTCGCGGCCCTGCGCTCCTTCAAGGAGCCCATCGTCCTTCTGGCGGGCGGACGCGACAAGCACCTTCCCTGGGAAGAAATCGCCGCCCTGGTGTGGCGCCGGGTGCGCCACCTGGTGCTCTTTGGCGAGGCCGCGGGATTGATCGAGGCCGCCGTGGAGCGGGCCAGGCCTTCGGGCCAGGGCGTGGACCTGGCCGGCGTGCACCACGCCGGCAACCTGGAACGGGCGGTGGAAATCGCGGCAGGCCTTGCTCGGCCTGGCGACGTCGTGCTCCTCTCGCCGGGGGGCACAAGTTTCGATGCGTACGCCGACTTCTTGGCGCGCGGAGAGCATTTTCGGCAATTGGTGAGGGCATTGGAGTAGCATATGGGCATCAGAACAAAGCAGCAGAACCTGGGCTCCCGGGATTGGATTCTGTTCTTTGCCATTATGGGCCTGGCGTCGCTGGGGCTGATGTTGGTCTACAGCGCCACGTCCGACATGGCCTATCACATGTACGGCGACCCGTCCCACTTTTTCAGGCGCCAGTTGCAGTGGCTGGGGATCGGGCTGGTGGGCATGTTTGTCGCCAGCCGCTTCACCCACCACATCTGGATGAAGCTGTCCATCCCCGTCATCCTCCTGGCGCTGGCGACGTTGGCGGCTCTTGTTCTCTTCAAGGAAGGTCGCCTGCTTTTCGACCAGTCGGTCTCGCCCGTGGAAATGGCCAAGCTGGCCATGATCATCTATATCGCCCACTGGCTGTCCTCCAAGGAGGGTCTCCTGAGCACGCTGCCCTACGGGCTGCTGCCATTTACTATCATGGTGGGCGCCATGGCCGGTCTGATTATGGCCCAGCCCGATATTTCGGAGGCCCTGCTCATCGTGCTGGTGTCGGTGGCCATGTTCTTCCTGGCGGGGGCCGACGTGATCCAGTTCGTCATCGGCATCCTGGGCGGCGGCGCGGCCTTTGCCTTTGTCGTCACCCAGTTCCCACATGCCATGGATCGCCTCACGCCCTACGTCAAAGAGTTCCGCGACCCGCTGCACAGCACCAACTGGCAGCTGAGCCAGGGCCTGGTGGCCCTGGCCAGCGGCGGGCTGACGGGGCTGGGCACCGGCAGCGGGCGCATGAAGTACCAATGGCTGCCCGCGGCCCACACCGACAGCATTTTTGCCTTTGCCGGCGAAGAGATGGGACTGATCGGCTGCTTGCTGATCATCGGCCTCTTTGCCGTCGTGGCCTACCGCGGCATTCGCATCGCCAACCTGGCCCCCGATTCGTTCGGGCGGCTGCTGGCCCTGGGCATCACCTGCTGGTTCACCTTCCAGGCGCTGATGAACATGGCTGCCGTGACGGGCACCATTCCCTTCACCGGGATCGCGCTGCCCTTTATCAGCCTCGGGGGCTCGTCGCTGGTGTCGTGCATGGTGGGCGTCGGCATCCTCCTGAGCGTGTCACGGGCATCCGTGGAGCAAGAGCAAGCCACCTGGAACCGCGTCCCGGCGGCCGACGTGGCGGAACAGGGAGAGCCGGCATGAAACTGATCGTGTCGGGCGGCGGGACGGGTGGACACGTCTACCCGGCGCTCACGGTGCTCGAGATGCTGCTGCGGCGAGATGAGCCGGTCGAGGGCCTTCCGTCCCTGGCGCCTCGCGATCTCTTGTGGATCGGCAGCCGCGGGGGCATGGAAGAGGAGCTTGTCCGGCGCGCGGGGATCGAGTTCGTGGGCCTGCCGGCCGGCGGCCTGCGGGGCATGGGCCTCGTGGTCAAGGCGCGCAACGGCTTGCTGATCCTGCGGAGCGTGGGCCGGGCGCGCAAGCTCCTGGCCAGCTTTCAGCCTGACGTCGTCCTCGTCACCGGCGGTTACGCCTGCACGGCAGTGACCCTGGCCGCCTGGCTGGAACGCATCCCGGTGGCCATCTATTTGCCCGACGTCGTGCCCGGGCAGGCCATTCGCTTTCTCAGCCGCTTTGCCACACGCATCCTGGTGACCAGCGAAGCGTCCGCCCCCTATTTCAAGCGCGATAAGGTCGTGATCACCGGCTACCCTGTCCGCCCAGAGATCTATACGCTGGACAAGGGACAGGCCCGCCGCGACCTGGGCCTGGGCGCCGAGGACAGGGCACTCCTCGTATTCGGCGGCAGCCGGGGTGCCCGCAGCATCAATCGGGCCCTCATTGCCGGACTGCGCGAGCTGCTACCCGTCTGCCAGGTGCTACACGTCACCGGCAGGCTGGACGCCGATTGGGTGGCAGGCTCCACCCGCAGCCTCCCCGGCGAGCTCCAGGAACGCTACCACAGCTATGCCTACCTGCACGACATGCCCCGAGCCCTGGTGGCCGCCGACCTGGCCGTGGCCCGCGCCGGCGCCGCCACCCTGGGCGAGTTCCCGGCGGCCGGCCTGCCCGCCATTCTCGTACCGTATCCCTATTCCGGCCAGCACCAGTTGCCCAACGCCGAATACCTGGCCGACAGCGGCGCCGCCCGCATCCTCGCCGACGAGGCATTGGAGCGCGAGCTGGTGCCCTCGATCCTCCGTCTGATCCACAACGAACAGGCGCTGAACAACATGCGCGAAGCCGCCCGGGCCATGGCCCGCCCCGACGCCGCTCAAGCCATCGCCCGGCAGTTATGGCTCGTGGCCCACCAGCGCACAGCAGAGGCAAAGCCATGATCCCCATCGAGTATCTCTGGATTACGCTCATCATTGTCCTGGGGATCGTCGGGACAGCCCGCGGCCTCAACAGGGAACTGGGCGTGACGACGATCCTCCTTCTGAGCCTCTTTGTCCTGAAGTTTGCCTGGAGGCAACTGGGCGAGCGAGGCATCGCCATCGTCGGCGACCGCGCCCCGGCGGATACGGTGATGGCGCTGTACTATATCCTGATCATCAGCTTTGTCGCCATCATCTCCTACGAGGGCTTTTCGCTGGCCTTTCCCATCCGCGAGATGAGGGGGGTGAGCAAGGGCATCGTGGGCTTGCCGGGCGGATTGCTGAACGGCTACCTGATCTTTGGTACGATCTGGGACGTCGCCCATCGGGCCGGCTATTTCGGCCTGAACGTCCCCCTGGAGTGCTACGACAGGACCATTGCCATCAGCGACTGCCTGAGCAACTTTCATAGCGTCCTGGTGCAGTATCTGCCCATCACGTTTATCAACGAGTTCGTGATGCTGGCCCTGGGCATGATCCTGCTCCTGGCCATCGTGCTCAAGTAGGTTTAAGGTGGAAATGTTACCCTCGGGCACCCACGTTCACCTGGTCGGCATTGGCGGCATCGGCCTGTCGGCCATCGCTCGCGTGCTGCACGGCTGGGGGTATCTCGTCTCCGGCTCTGACCGGGTGGCCTCGCCGCTAACGGCTGCCCTGGCGGCCGAGGGGATTACGGTACACGCCGGGCACTCGGCAGAGAACCTCGGCTCCGCCGGCCTCGTTGTCGTCTCGTCCGCCATCCACGACGACAACCCGGAAGTGGTGGAAGCCAGGCGCCGGGGCTTGCCCGTGGTCAAGCGCGAGCAGTTCTTGCCGGCCCTGACCGCCGGCAAGGAGGCCGTTGCCGTGGCCGGCACCCATGGCAAGACGACGACGAGCGCCATGATTGCCTGGATCCTCCTCCAGGAGGGGCTGGACCCCACGTTTATCGTCGGCGGCGTTCTGCAGAACCTGGGGACCAACGCCCGGGCCGGTGCTGGCGCCCACTTTGTCATCGAGGCCGACGAGTACGACCGGGCCTTTCTCGGGCTCAATCCGCAGGTGGCGGTCATCACGGCCCTGGAGCACGATCACCCGGACTGCTATCCCTCCTTTGCCCTCATGCGCGCTGCTTTTCGAGATTTTGCCCGCCAACTGGCACCCGGCGGGCTGCTGTTGGTATGTGGCGAGGACCCGGCGGCCAGCGAGCTTGGCCAGGAGATGAGCAACCAGGGGTTCCGCGTCGAGACCTACGGGCTCGGCCCGGACTATGATTGGTGGGCCACGGGGCCGGAACCGGGCACCCAGGCCGCCCTCGAGGTGTGGCACGCCGGGCGGCACGCCTGCACGTGCGCCCTGCAAATTCCCGGGCGGCACAATGTGCTCAACGCCCTCGGCGCGCTGGCAGCCAGCGCCGCGGCGGGGGTGGAGATCGGGGCCGCCTGCGGAGCCCTGGCCCGCTTCCGCGGCACGGTGCGCCGTTTCGAGGTCAAGGGCCAGGCTGCGGGCGTGACCATCATCGACGACTATGCCCATCACCCCACCGAGATCAGGGCTACCCTGGCAGCGGCACGGCTGAAATACCCGGGGCGGACGTTGTGGGCCGTGTTCCAACCCCACACCTACAGCCGCACCGCTGCCCTGTTCGACGCCTTTCTCACCGCCTTTGACCAGGCGGACCACGTCCTGGTGACGCCCATTTACGCCGCCCGCGAGGAGGAGACAACCGGCGTTTCGGCCTCAGACCTGGTGGCAGCCATGGCCCATCCCGACGTGCGCCACGTGTCGACCTTTGCCGAGGCCGTGGCCACGCTTTTGCAGGAGGCCCGAAGCGGCGACCTGGTATTGACCCTCGGGGCGGGTGACGGCTATCGCATCGGCGAGCAATTGCTGGCCAGGCTCCAGGAATCGGAGGGGACCTCGTGACCGGCCGGGAGGGAAGCGTCACCGTGGGGGCCGGCCTGCCGGCCCTGGCCGACGCCCTGCGGGCGGCCCTGGGCGCCGCGGCTGTTGCGGAGAACAGGCCGCTGGCCCGCCACACCAGCCTGCGCGTAGGAGGACCGGCCGATCTCCTGGTCACGGCCGAGAGCGCCGGCGCCCTGCGGCAGGCAGTGAGCCTTGCCTGGGAACAGGGCGTGCCGTGCTTTGTACTGGGCAGCGGCTCCAACGTCCTCGTGGCCGACGCCGGCATCCGGGGCCTGGTCGTGCTCAACAAGGCCCGGGCGGCCGGCGTCGTCGAAGGAGGGCTGCGCGCAGAGAGCGGAGCCGCCCTGGCCACGGTGGCCCGCCTGGCCGTCTCGGCCGGGTTGGCAGGGCTAGAGTGGGCCTCGGGGATACCCGGGACGGTGGGCGGCGCCGTGGTGGGCAATGCCGGCGCCTGGGGCAGCGACGTGGCCTCTACCCTGCGACAGGCCACAGTCCTGCAGGCCGGCGGCGACCTGGCCACCTGGCCCGCCGCGCGCTTCGAGTACGGTTACCGGACGAGCGTGCTCAAGCGCCAGGGCCCGGGCCGGCGAGCTGTCGTCCTGGAGGCCGAGTTCCGGCTCCGGCCGGCCGAGGAGGGGAGCCTGCGGGCGCGCGTGGCCGAGATCACGGCCCGGCGCCGGGCCAGCCAGCCGGCCGGCGCCTCCTGCGGCTCGGTGTTCCGGAACCCCCCCGGCGACCATGCGGGGCGCCTGGTGGAGGCGGCGGGGCTCAAGGGTGAGAGGCGGGGCGGCGCGGTAATCTCGCCGGTTCACGCCAACTTTGTCGTCAACGAAGGCGAGGCCACGGCCAGCGACGTCCGGTCGCTGGTGGAGCTAATGCGCTCTGAAGTGCAGGCACGCTTCGGAGTGTCCCTGGCGCTCGAGATCGAGCTGCTGGGTGAGTGGTAGCAGATCGGGCAAGCAGTACCCTAGTCCTAGTAGTTTGGTACTTGCAAAATACAAGATATTGTGGTAGAATAGCTTATGCGTAAGAAAGTCAAGATCGGGTTGATTTTTGGGGGTCGATCGGGCGAGCACGAGGTCTCACTCCAGTCGGCCCAGGGTGTGATGGGCGCCATCGACCGGGAAAAGTACGAAATCGTGCCCATCGGTATCACGCAGGAAGGGCGCTGGCTGGCCGCGGGTGATCCAATGAAGGCCCTCACCTCAGGAGAGGCAGCCCAGAGCAACCCCGCCGCCCTACTGGCCGAGCCGTCGCAACGCGGGCTGATGCGCCTGGAGACCCAGGGACAAGAGCAAGCGCTGAAGGCCATTGAGGTTAGCCAGATCGACGTCGCCTTTCCTATATTGCACGGCCCCTACGGCGAGGACGGGACCGTTCAGGGCCTTCTGGAGCTGGCCGGCATTCCCTACGTGGGGGCCGGGGTCCTTGCTTCGGCCGTGGGCATGGACAAGATTGTCTTCAAGGATGTGGCCCGAGCCCACGGGCTGCCCGTGCCCGCCTTCGTGGCCGTGAAGCGCAAGGAGTGGGATCGAGAGCCGGAGCAGGTCGTGGCTCGCGCCGAGGCCGAGCTTGGCTATCCCTGTTTTGTCAAGCCGGCCAACCTGGGGTCGAGTGTGGGCATCAGCAAGGCCCACAACCGCGCAGAGCTGCGCCAGGCCCTGGCCGAGGCGGCACGCTACGACCGCAAGCTTCTGGTCGAGGAAGCCATCGACGCCCGGGAGATCGAGGTCAGTGTCCTGGGCAACGACGAGCCCATCGCCAGCGTGCCGGGCGAGATCCTGCCCAGCGCGGAGTTTTACGATTACGCGGCCAAGTACCTGGACGCCGAGTCAAAGTTGCTCATCCCGGCGCCCATCCCGCCAGAGATGGCGGAGTGGATACGCGAGCTGGCGGTGAAGGCCTACCTGGCCATCGACTGTGCCGGGATGGCCCGAGTCGACTTCTTGCTGGACCGCCAGACAAACGAGGTGTACCTTAACGAAGTCAATACCCTGCCCGGCTTCACGCCCGTCAGCATGTATCCAAAGCTGTGGGAGGCAACCGGGATCTCTTATCCAGAGCTGATCGAGCGGCTCGTGGAGCTGGCGCTGGAGCGCCACGCCGACAAGAGCCGTTCGGCCACCAGCTACGAGGCACCAGAGGAGCGATAGAGGCGTGCGCATCCGCCTGGTAGACGAGGACAGGAGCCAACGAACCCGGGCTGCAGGCCGCAAGCGGGGCAGCAGCCGGCGGCGGACGTTCGAGGCTGCCGTGCCCATGCCTCAGGCCCGCGCCAGGCAGCCCGGGAAACGGGCCAAAGCCCCCAGTGGCCCCGCGGCTCCACCGAAGGAGCGGGCACAGCGAAGCCGCCCGGCGGCCCGCAAGAGGACCAGGGCCGAGGCGCAGCAGGCCCAGGCGCCCGCCCGCGTCGCGGCCTCGAGCCTGGGGCTGCGGTTGGGCGTTCTGCTCCTCCTGGGACTGCTGATCGCCGCGGTGGTGCATGGCTCCACCGACGCCCGGTTCTTTGTTTACCAGGCCGGCGTCATCGGGGCCCGGCACCTGAACGCCGAGGGGATCTACCAGGCAGCCGCGGTCCACGAGCAAAACATCTTCTGGATCGATCCCACGGCCGTGGCGGAGCGCATCGCTCGCCTGGACGGCGTCAAGACCGTCCGCGTTCGCTGTGCGCTGCCCGCCGTGGTGACCATCGAGGTGGAGGAACGCCAGCCCAGGGTGCTGTGGCGAGCTATCAAGCAGGAGCGCGATTGGTGGCTGGACGAGGAAGGCTTTATCCTGCCCTATCACGGCGACGCCCAGGCGGGCGAAACGCTCTTTGTCGTCGACGCAAGTCCGCGAGAGCTGGACTATGGCCAGAGGATCCAGCCCGAGGGCATCGTGGCCTCGGTGATTCAACTGGCCACTGCCCTGCCCGACAATCGAATCTTTTTCTACGATGCCGAGCGAGGGCTGAGTTTCAGGCAAAAAGGGAACGGTGAGGAATGGCCGGTGTATGTAGGCAGCAGCGAGGACCTGGACCACAAGATTCAGGTCATGCTGACGCTGACGGCCCACCTGGAGTCCAACCACATCACGCCACGTTATGTCGACGTGCGATGGGCCGCCCATCCCGTCTATGGACGGCCAGCCGGTGAAACCGCGGCGGAAGGAGGCCAATAGGCGTGTGGTGGCTGGCCCTGGCGGGTCTGGTGGTGGGACTGCTGATAGGGATGGTCTTTTCGCTGACCATCCCGGCCGATTATTCCCGCTACACGGCCATGGCCATCCTGGCAGCCCTCGATTCGATCCTGGGCGCTCTGCGGGCCGAGCTGGCTGGCGAATTCGATCACCAGATCTTCTTGAGCGGCTTTTTCGCCAACATTGTCCTGGCCGGAGCGCTGACATTTTTGGGCGACCGGCTGGGGGTAGAACTGTATATTGCGGCTGTCGTGGCCTTTGGCGTCAGGTCGTTCAACAACCTGGCTATCATTCGGCGCCAACTGCTGGCGAGGCTTGCTCCGCGGGGGGCAAAAGTTGACTGAAACCAAGACGATTGTCGGGATCGACGTCGGCACCACCAAGGTCTGCGCGTTGGTGGGCGAGACAAACGACGACGGCCAGCTACGCATCATTGGCGTGGGCGTCACCCCTTCGCGCGGGCTGCGCAAAGGGGTCGTGGTCAACGTCCACGAGGCGACGGAGGCCATTGCCGCGGCGGTCCACAAGGCCGAGCGCATCTCGGGCTACGAGGTAGCCAGCGCCTACGTGGGCGTGGGCGGCGGGCACGTCTCGGCCATCAACAGCCGCGGCGTGGTGGGCATCTCGCGCACGGCACGGGGCATTGGCCAGGGCGACATCGAGCGTGCTCTGGACGCGGCGCGGGCCATTGCCATTCCACAGAACCGCGAGATCATTCACACGATCCCCCGCGGCTTTACGGTCGACGGCCAGGAGGGCGTCAAGGATCCCATTGGCATGCAGGGCATCCGACTGGAGGTCGAGGCCCACATTGTGACCGGCGCATCGACGTCGGTCAGCAACCTGGTCAAGTGCGTGCGCGATGCGGGCGTCGAGATCGACGACCTGATCTTGCAGCCGCTGGCCTCGGGCGAGGCCGTGTTGAAAGAGTCGGAGCGCGAGATGGGCGTCATCCTGGCCGACGTGGGCGGCGGGACGACGGACATTGCCATCTTTATCGAGGGCAGCATCTGGCACACCGTGGTGCTGGGCACCGGCGGCGAGCACCTGACGCGCGACGTGGCCGTGGGGCTGCGCACGCCGTTCAACACCGCCGAAGAGCTCAAGATCAAGTACGGGCACGCCATGCCCGCCTCGCTCCTGACCGATGAATCCATCGAGATCACGTCATTTGGCAACGGTGGCCGCGAATCGGTCTCGCGACTGCAACTGGCACAGGTAATAGAAGCCCGGGCGGAAGAAATCTTGTACCTCATCCAGCGGGAAGTCAAGCGCTCGGGTTACGATGGATTACTGGCCGCGGGGCTTGTCCTGTGTGGCGGCTCTGCGGAACTGGCCGGCATGAAGGACCTGGCACAGCAGGTGATGGACTTGCCCGTACGCCTGGGCAATCCACACGACCTGCAAGGCCTGACCGACGTCCTCGAAAGCCCGGCCTATGCTACCGCCGTCGGCCTGCTGTTGTGGGGCCAACGGCACGCGCAGATGAGCCAGCCGGAGCCGCGGCGACAGCGGGTGCCGAGCGTGGCCTGGCAGCGGCTGCGGAACTGGTTCCGCGCCTTTTTGCCCGGCTAGTTTGCAGCACGGGCAACTCTATCAGGATTCAAGGCCGCAGCGGCTCTCCACCCGAACTGCGGCAAGACGAGAGAGGGAGGGAGAAACATGCAGCACAGACTACCAGAGGTCGAGAACTTTGCCCGCATCAAGGTGCTTGGAGTGGGCGGCGGCGGCAGCAACGCCGTCAATCGCATGATCGAGGAGGGCCTGCAGGGCGTAGAGTTCATTGCCGTCAACACCGACGCCCAGGCACTGATGCTCTCGCAGGCTGCCAATCGCGTGCGCATCCGCGACAAGCTGACCAAGGGCCTTGGCTCGGGCGGCGAGCCGCACATGGGCAACAAGGCAGCCGAAGAATCGAGCGACGAGCTGTACGAGGTCATCAACGGCTCCGATATGGTCTTTATCACCGCCGGCATGGGTGGCGGCACGGGGACAGGAGCGGCCCCGGTCATTGCCCGGATCGCCCGCGAGACCGGCGCCCTGACCATCGGCGTCGTCACCAAGCCCTTTGCCTTCGAGGGGCACAAGCGCCGCATAGTCTCCGAGGAAGGGATCGAGAAGCTCAAGGAGCACGTCGACACCCTCATCGCCATTCCCAACGACCGCTTGCTGCAAATCGTGGACCGCAAGGCCAGCATCCAGCAGGCATTTCGCGTCGCTGACGACGTGCTGCGCCAGGGCATCCAGGGCATCTCGGAGCTCATCACCGTGCCGGGCCTCATCAATCTCGACTTTGCCGACGTGCGGTCGATCATGGCCGAGGGCGGGGCGGCACTCATGGCCATCGGCATGGGCGAGGGCGAGAATCGCGCCAGTGAAGCGGCGGAAAAGGCCATCGCCAGTGCCCTGCTGGACGTGACCATTGACGGCGCGCGGGGCATACTCTTTAACGTCACCGGCAGCTCGGATCTGACGCTGTTCGACGTGAACGAGGCGGCCGAGATCATTCGCAAGACGGCGCACCCGGAGGCCAACATCATCTTTGGGGCGGTCATCGACGAGGAGCTGGCCGACGCCATCCGCATCACGGTCATTGCCACCGGCTTTGACGCCACGGCGCAGCAGCGCGTCATGCCGGCGCGCGCCGCCTCGTCGGCCAGGGTGGCCGAGCCACGGGTGGGGCGTGCAGTGCCTGTGCCCGACTTTCCGGTGCGCGTGCTGGACAGCGACAACCTGGACATCCCGGCCTTCTTGCGCAAGCACTCCAAGGGCAACGAGTAGCTCGCGGCCGGGCCCGCCAATCGCATACAGGAGCTCGCGAATAGAGGAACGATTCGAGGGGAGTAGCCTTGCCTGCTCCACGGCCGGCTGCCGGCGTGCGTATTCGCCGGCCCGGTTTCGGATGCCAATTCCAGCCCGGATGGGCTATCGCATCCCCACTCGCCCCCTTTCTTCGGAAAGGGGGCGACGCCTTTGTCCGCCGCGCCAAGATTAAATCTTTATTCCCTGGAGCTTTCGGGCCGTCCGCCGGCTTGCAATTCGTCCATCTTTGTGGTATAGTAGGGCCATGTCTACGACATCTTGTGGATCAGGTGAATGGTTGCACGAGATGTTGTAGAAGCGGGGCCTTGAGTGAAAAGGTTCCCCTCAAGTTCCAGCCCTCTCGGCCGCCGCGGGCGCGTTTTTGGAGAGCAATGGAGTGAAGTATGCAGTGCCCTTTTTGTGCGTCGCTCAATTCGAAAGTGATCGACACTCGCAGTGCCGAAGGCGGCATTCGCCGCCGGCGGGAGTGCGAGGACTGTGGGCGACGATTCACAACTTACGAACGGGTGGCCCCCCTGCGCCTCATGGTCATCAAGCAGGATGGACGCCGGGAATCGTTCGACCGGGACAAGATCTTGCGCGGCATCCAGATCGCCTGCGCCAAGCGGCCCATCGAGACAGAGGCCATCGAAGAGTTGGTGAGCGGCATCGAGAGCGAGCTGTACCACCGCGGCAGCCGCGAGGTCACCAGCCGCGAGATCGGCGAGATGGTGATGCATAACCTTCGCAAGCTCGACGAGGTGGCCTACATTCGTTTCGCTACCATCTACCGCCGCTTTGCCGACGTCGAGGACCTGGCCGACGAGATCGAGAGCTTGATGGAGCGCCGCCAGCGCGAAGCGATGCTCAAGGCGCAGATGAGGCTGGATATCTAGGGCCGGGCCAAAAAGGCTGGGCAAGATCGCCGTCGCTCTTCCCGTCCTGGCAGATCCTATTCTGAAAGGAACGAGACCATGACAGATGAGGGACAGGCCAGGATCGCCGACGCGGTGGCCCGCATCTTGTCCGCGCGGGAGTTGGTCCTGGGTACCGTGGAGTGCGGCACCGAAGGTGCCGTGAGTCGCAGGCTTTTTGACGCGGAGGAGGGACCGGCCGTGCTCAGCGACAGCCTGAGCGTCGACACTATCGAAGAAGTCATCGACGCCCTGGAGCTGCCTGCAGCCCAATTCAAAAGCTCCGGCGAGTTTTCTGCCAAGGCTACGCGGGCGGCGGCTCGCCAGGGGCGCTCATTTCTGGAGGTCGATCTCTGCCTGGCCGTCTGCATGCTGCCCTCCCCCTCCAAGGCGGCAGCCTTGCGCGAGACGGCCTACATTGCCCTGGACGACGGTCAAAACCTGGCCGAACGCACGCTGCAGTACGAAGGATCTAGCGATGTCATGGCCGACTGGGTGGCCGGGCAAGCCCTCGCGCTGCTGCACGAGGCCTTGCGCGGCCAGGAGCGCGGAAGAGGCACCTCGAGAGGATCGGGCTCGAGTTGATCAGGAGAGAACGGGAACGAATGATGCCTGAGCTGATGGACGTCGCAACGCAAGGGATCGTGGATTCAATGCCACCGTCACTGGACCGCGAAATTGCCCTCAACGACAATGCCCTCACGGTACTGCGCAAGCGCTACCTGCTCCGAGGACCCGATGGCGAGCCGGCCGAGACCCCGGCGCAAATGTTCTGGCGTGTGGCCAGTGTCGTCGCCGCTCCCGATGCCGACTATGCCGGCGAGGAGCAGGCACGGGCTACCGCCGTCGCCTTTTACAATCTGCTAACCTCCTTCCGCTTCATGCCCAACTCACCCACATTCACCGGTGCCGGCACGCCTCTTGGCCAGCTCGCCGCTTGTTTTGTCCTGCCCATCGAGGACGACATGGGCCGGGACCCGGCAGGGATCTTTTCAACGCTGCGGGTCGCGGCCCTGATCCAGCAGACAGGGGGCGGGAACGGCTTTTCATTCTCCCGACTGCGACCCAAAGGCGCCCGCGTTCGAACCAGCAAGGGAATCGCGACCGGGCCCGTGGGCTTCTTGCGAGTTTATGACAAAGCCTTTGGCGAGATTGCGCAGGGCGGCAGCCGCCGCGGAGCCAACATGGGCGTGCTGCGCGTCGACCACCCCGACATCCTCGAGTTCATTCGCTGCAAGAGCGAAGAAGGCCAGATCGCAAACTTTAACATCTCGGTGAGCATCAGCGACGAGTTCATGCGCGCGGTGGAGGCCGACGAGGATTTTGACCTCGTCAACCCCCAGGACGGCGAGGTTTGGAGGCGAGTGCAGGCCCGCGAGGTGTTTGACGAGATCGTGAAACACGCACACCGCAACGGCGAGCCGGGCGTGCTCTTTCTGGACGCCGCCAACCGCAGCAACCCGGTGCCGCATCTCTACGAACTGGAGGCCACCAACCCCTGCGGCGAGCAGTTTCTGGGCGGATACGAAAACTGCTGCCTGGGCTCGGTCAACCTGGCACAGCATGCGACCCCGGACGGCGGCGTGGACTGGGCCCGCTTGCAAGAAAGCGTGGAGACCGCTACCGTCTTTCTCGACAACGTGGTGGACGCCAACAAGTACGTCCCTGCGGTGCCCGAGATCGAGGAGGCAGCCCTCCGCGCCCGTCGCATAGGGCTGGGCGTCATGGGCCTGGGCGACCTCATGTTCCATGCAGGCGTTCGCTACGGAAGCCCGGAGGGCGAGGAATTTGCCGCCCAGGTGGTCGAGTTCGTCCGCTACCACGCCATGCAAACGAGCATCGCACTGGCCCGCGACCGGGGACCGTTTCCCAGCATCCAGGGCAGCATCTATGACTCCGATAACCTCCAGTGGCTGCCACCCCGTCCCCTGACCCCCTACACCCGCGACTTTGGGCGGCCGCCCCTGGATTGGAACGCGGTCGTCCAGGGTATCCAAGTCCATGGCATTCGCAACGCCGCCCAGACGACGGTGGCACCGACCGGGACCATCAGCACCGTGTCCGGCTGCGAAGCCTACGGCTGCGAGCCAGCCTTTGCCCTCGCCTACGTCCGCCACTTCAAGGACGGCGATGACGACGTTGAGCTGACCTACACCAGCCCACTCTTTACCGCCGCGCTGCACAGGGCCGGCCTGGACGCCGAAACACAGGCAGAGATCAGCCGGCGCGTGTCCATCACCGGCAGTTGCCAGGACGTCCCGGAGGTACCCAAGGAGATCCGGCGCGTCTTTGTCGTCGCCGGCGACATCACGGCCGAGGAGCACGTGCGCATGCAGGCCGCCATCCAGGCCTTTGTCGACAACTCGATCAGCAAGACGGTCAACTTTGCCGAGGATGCGACCCCCGAAGACGTCGCCCGGGCCTATCACCTCGCCTGGCGCCTGGGCTGCAAGGGGTTGACGGTGTACGTCACAGGCTCGCGGGAAAGGGTGGTCCTGGAGACGCAAAAGACGCGGAAAGCGCGGGAGACAGAAGGCAACGGCGTCGACGTCGTGCCCCTGAAGCCCCGGCCCGTGGTCCTCCATGGGACCACCTATCGCACGCCGACGCCCCTGGGTACCGCCTTTATCACCGTCAACGAGAACGGCCACAGGGAGCCCTTCGAGATCTTTGCCAACGTGGGCAAGGCCGGCTCTGACACGGCGGCCGTGGCGGAGGCCATCGGCCGGTTAATCAGCCTGGCTCTGCGCATGCCCTCGCCACTTACAGCCCGCGAGCGGCTCTCGGAGGTCATCGACCAACTGGCGGGCATCGGCGGGGGACGGCCGCTGGGCTTTGGGCCCAACCGTGTGCGCTCGCTGCCCGATGCCGTGGCCCAGGTGTTGGCCCGCCACATGGCCATCGTCGACGCCGAACAGCCACCGGAGCAACTGCCCCTGCCCATCTCTCTGCCCCAGCCCAGGGCCGATCTATGCCCCGACTGCGGCCAGGCGGCACTGGTGGCCATGGAGGGCTGCCGCAAGTGCATCAATTGCGGCTATAGCGAATGCTGACGTGGCCTCAGCTTTGAGGTCACCAGGCTTCATGGTATAATCCGGTTATGTTGCGGCGGATCTTTCGCGCCCTGCTGACGGTGGCGATGCTGCTACTCGTGGCGGGCGCGACTATGTTGTTGTATATTGCCTGGCGCGTCAACTACACGGGGCTCAAAGACCGGTCCCAGCCGGCCGATGCCATCGTCATCCTCGGCGCCCAGGTCGAACCCGACGGGCAGCCGGGCCCGGATCTATACGTGCGCACCCTGCACGCCGCTCAACTTTACCAGAACGGCGTGGCACCCTACATTGTCACTACGGGCGGCTTCCGCGGCGATCGCCTCTCGGCGGCAGCCGTCGGCCGCGACCTTGCCGTGTCGCTGGGCGTGCCCCCCGACAGAGTCTTCCTGGCCGATGGATCAATGACCACGCGCGAAGATGCGGCCAGCGCCCGCGACCTGATGCTGGCCCACGGCTGGAGCACCGCCGTCCTGGTCAGCCATCCGCTGCACCTGGAACGGGCCCGCATCCTGTTCGAAGGCCAGGGGCTGACCGTCTATCCCAGCCCGACGAACACCGACCTGAGCACCATTCCCTGGCGTACCCGTGCCTGGCTGACCATGCGAGAGACGGTGGGAATCGTCTGGATCGGGCTGGAGGAGCTCGGTGTGCCCTACGAGTGGACCGGGCTCCTCAGCCGGCTGGTCTATGGCCCCTCCTCGACCGAAGCCGAGTAGCATCCCCTGGAACCCCTTGCCGAAGGCTAGGGCTCCAACACCGCCTCGGTCTCGCCCTCGATGGCGATGCGAACTTCCTGCACGGTGGAGAACTGGCGGAGCGTCTGCTCGATCTGCTGCCGAATGAGCATTACCCGCAATGACCCGCCGCCATAGGCCTGGAGTTCCTGGGAGAAATCGGCAGTGGCCACGCCGTCGACGATGGTCAGCTCGCGCAAGGTAACCCGCGGCCCCCAGTCAGACCCCCGGGCGTGATAGTTGAGCACATCCTCCGGCATGGGAATGGCCGTCTCGAAACCGGCCAGGTTCAATGGTGGAGGCCCCCAAAGCAGCTCTTCCAGGGCAGCGGTGCCAACGGCTGCAGTCCGGGGGATGTTGCGCTGTACGGGTTGCAGTTGCTCGCCCAGGACAAAGTAGAGCGTCACCTGCATCACCTCGGGGTCGTCGGCGCTGAGGACCCGCACCGGCTGGCTGGCGAGCAGCGCCTCCGCCGCGTTCCGCAGCTCCAGCACGGCCGGCTGGCTCGGCGGTTGGGGCGGCTGGCTCTCCATCTGCCAGTCCAGGCTGCCGATGAGCAGCCCGCGGCCATCCTCGCCGCGCAGAACCGTGAAGGTGTCCACCAGCACGGTGCCATCCTGCCAGCGCAACCTGGCCCTCACCAGCTCGCCCGGCTCGCCCACCCGGGCCATAATATGCAAGGGCAGGGTCACCGCCTCGTCAGCCGCCGGGATCACGATCCCGAGGCTCGCTCCCTGGCTATCCAGGGTTACGCTCGCCACGGCGCTGACCACCACACTGCCGTCCTTCATGCTCTCTTCCGCCACTTCCACGCGGCCCGGGCCGGTGGTTGAAACGTTGAAGGGAATCTCGCCTTCGAAGGTGCCGGGTTGGCCCATCTCGGTGGTCAGCATGATGGGCGCCTCGCCCACCACCTGACCCTCGGCGTCGTATACCCGCCCGCGCAGGGTGGCCTCGAAGGGAGTCACGCTAACCCGCCCCCGCACCACCACCGGGCTGCGCACCACAGCACCGTCCTGGGGCACCTCCAGGGCAATCATGCGCAGCGGTACGGTGGGCTGGGCCTCCTGGGTGGGCTCGGCCGCCTGCGTGGGCTGGGCCGCCTGGGTAGGCGGTGCGGTCGGCACCACGGGCGCTTCGGTGGCGGGCGCAGAAGTAGTCGGCACCGGAGTGGCAGTCGCGGCCACCGGCTCCTCGGTCGGTGGAAGCTGGCCCTCGACGGTGGGAGCGGCAGTCGAGAGGGGGACCGGCGTGCTGGTGGCTTCCGGGGCGACCGCCCCACAGGCCGCCAGCGACAACAAAAAGAAAACGGCGAGCAGTTTCGTCACACGCATCGAATAGTGTTCTCTCCTTCCACGATCCTGCCTGTCGTTCATTTGCTTTGTACACAGGCAATCCAAGGTACGCGCCAGACGCGCGTCCAACTCATGGACGTGATTCCAGGTCAAAAGGTTCCTGGCCCGTGGGCACCTCCCACGCCGCTAGCCACCGCTTGCCGCCGGCCCCTTTTTGTGTTACACTGGGCCCATGCAAACCATGCGACCGAGACGAGCAGTCGAATGGGCGCGTTGCCGGGCGCCCTGGTGCATCGTCTTCCATTTCAACTCGCGCGTGCGCTTACAGGAGGTAGCTTGCGACGTCAAGTAAGCCACGAGCTGGTCACCTACCAATTTGAAAATCCCGCCTTCGAAGGGATCGAGCACGCCATCTTTACCCGGCTGGGCGGAGTCAGCCGCGGCCCCCTGGCAAGCCTGAATGTGGGCCGCAGCGTGGGCGACGACCCGGCCGCCGTGGTCGAGAACCTGCGGCGCGTCTATGCCCACATGGGACTGGCCGCGGGCCAGGTGGTCACTCCCTGGCAGGTCCACAGCAACCGCGTCGCCGCCGTCTCCGGGCATGACGCCGGGCAGATCCTGCCGAACACCGACGGCCTGGTGACGGCTACACCGGGGCTGGCCCTTCTCCTTCGCTTTGCCGACTGCCAGTCCATCCTGCTGTACGATCCTGAGCACCACGCCCTGGGACTGGTGCACGCCGGCTGGCGCGGTGTGGCGCAGGGCATTGCCATACGTGCCGTGGAAGCCATGCGGGCCGCCTTTGGCACCCGACCCCGAGCCCTCGTCGCCGGGCTGGGTCCGGCCATCGGCCCCTGCTGCTATGTCGTGGGCGATGAGGTGGCGGCGGCCATGGGCTACGCCCTGCCCGATTGGAGGCGCGTGATGCATCCCCTGCCCGCGGCCCCGGACGGACCGAATCCGCAAGGGGATGGCGACGAGAGCGGCACAGCCTGGCGCTTTGACCTGCCGGCCGCCAACGCCCAGCAGCTCGCCTCCGCGGGCGTCGTCAACGTTGAACAGGCAAACCTGTGCACCTCCTGCCACAGCGACGAGTTCTATTCCCATCGCGCGAGCAACGGGCAGACGGGCAGGTTCGCCGTCGTCGCCGTCCTGGAGCTACGGCCCGCCGGCCTGCACGATGCGCCAGGCGCGCAGCAGCCAGCCGAAGCCGCAACACGGGTGGAGACGGGCGGCCTCGATTCGCTGGCCCCGCCCGGCTTTCCCAGCTTCCAGGAGATGCTGGAGGAGGAGTCGTGACTGCCCTCGCCGACAACCTGCAATCCGTCCGCGAACGAATCACCGCCGCGGCGCGGCGCGCCGGCCGCGACCCCGAACAGGTTACCCTGGTGGCGGTGACCAAGAACCAACCACGGGAGGCCATCGCCGCCGCCTTTGACCTGGGCCTGCGGCACTTTGGCGAGAACCGGGTCGAAGAGGCCGAAGCCAAGATACCCGCCCTCCCTGCCGGCATCACCTGGCACATGATCGGCCACGTCCAGAGCCGCAAGGCCAAACAGGTGGTGCCGCTCTTTCAGATCGTCCACTCGGTGGACAGCGTCAGGCTGGCAGCTCGTCTCAGTCGCCTGTGCGACGAGGAAGGGGCGCGCTTGCCCGTTCTCCTCCAGGTCAACGCCTCGGGCGAGGAAAGCAAATACGGCCTGGCCGCGGAACGCTGGGCGGAGGACGGCGTCCAGCGTCGAGAGCTCCTGGACGCCGTGGCCGAAATCATCGCCCTGCCCGGCCTGGAGATCCAGGGGCTGATGACGATGGCGCCCATCGTCTCGGACCCGGAGGAGGTCCGGCCGGTCTTTGCCGCGCTTCGAAACCTGCGGGACGAGCTGGCAGGCATCCATCCCAAAGTCACCTGGCGTCACCTGTCCATGGGCATGACGGATGACTTTGAGGTGGCGATCGAAGAGGGCGCAACCCTGGTCCGGATAGGCCGGGCCATCTTTGATCCCGATCAACCGATCCTGTGCAGAATTTGAGCTAATGGAGGTCTCTTGTTCACAGTCGTACGCATTGTCTCCCTGGTCTTCCAGGCCTATCAGTTTCTGATCCTGATCCGTGTGCTTCTCTCCTGGGTAAACGTCAATCCCTACGGGCGGGCCATCAATCAT
>JAAYZQ010000287.1 GCA_012514775.1 Anaerolineaceae bacterium | reverse complement strand
TCTAGCCAGGTACCTTCTAGCCAGGTACCTTCTAGCCAGGTACCTTCTAGAGAGGGTACACGTCGCCGTCCCGTGCAAGAAAGACGTCGCCGCCAAAGCCCGACGCCCGCGTCCGCCACGCGTCCAGGTCGTTGCCGGGCACGGGGTAGTGGATGAGCGCCAGGCGGTCCACGCCTGCCTGGCGTGCCACGTCCGCCGCCCCCTCGGGGGTAGAGTGTCCCCGTTCCTCGCCCGTCGCCTCGTGGATCAGAAGGTTGGCCCCCGCCGCCAGGTCGATGACCGACTGCACCGGCTCGGTGTCGGCCGAGTAGACGGCAGCCCGGCCGGTGGCCAGATCTTCGAACCGCAGGGCGATGGTTTCATTCCCCGCGTGCTCGACCGGGCTGGCGGTGACGGCCACACCCTCCACCTCGAGGACCCGGCGACCCTCGCGCAGCGGCACCGGATGCCACGCCAGCGAGAACATGTCGTCCCGCTCATCCAGGTCAAAGAGCTCCAGGAGCCGGCGCGCCCGGTCGAGGGCCTGCTGCGGCCCGTAGATCGGCAGCGGCTCCGCTCGTCCCGACAGCCACAGCCCCTGGACCAGGATGGGCAGGCCGTAGAGATGGTCAGCGTGGTAGTGGGTGAGGACGACGGCGCGCACGTCGTCGCGGCTCACACCCAGGCGCGCCAGCTTGTGGAGGGGGCTGCCCCCACAGTCGATGAGGATGGCCCAGCCCGGGCCGCGCAGGGCCAGGGCCAGGGTGTCGTGCTCGGCATCAGGCACCGACGCCGCGGTGCCCAGGACGATCAGCTCGGGCATGTCTCAACCTCCATAGATCCACAGGACCACTTCGGGTGTGACGTTGGCCTCCACAAAGGCGGCCAGGCAGAGCAAGGGCAACACCAGGAAGACGAACACCTTGATCAGGTCGGCCGCCGTCGCCAGCAGGTGCTCGCCCACGGTCATGCCCGGCGGCGGCGCCGTGACCGACGCGCCCACGCGGAGGGCAAAAGCCGTGGCCAGCACGGCCGCCGGGATCTCCAGGAGGCCGTGGGGCGCCACAAAGGCGGCCAGAAAGGTCAGGGGGTCCATGCCCTGGGCCGCAACCTGGCCGACGATAAAGCCCACGAGGGCCATGGGCACCATCAACAACAGGATGGGCAGCACGCCCAGGGAGATCACCGCCAGCACGGCGGCCAGGAGCAGCACGCGCACGTTGTGAGCCAGGAGGCCGCCCGTCGTCAGGGAAGGCAAGAAACTCACGTTGGACAGCGAGTCGAAATCCTGCCTGGACAGGTCCCCCAGCGCGAGGCTGCCCGGGGGCAGGGGATAGTCGTCCACGAGACTCCAGCCCAGGACCGCGGCGACGAGGACAAAGAGGGCCACGGCGGCCAGCGGCACCCGGTTGCGCCGCAGCAGGCACGGCAGGTCGTGGCGATAGACGCGCACCAGCCACCGCAGCACGGGAGGGCCGGCGGCGGGCGCCTCCCCTGCCGGGAGTCCGGCCGGCGGCTGCAGGAAACCGCGCCCCAGGAGCCGCAGCGATCGCCGCAAGTTCAGCTCGTCGATCTCGCGCCCCAGGATCTCTTCTCGGTTAAAGGCGCGAATCCCCGTGCGGACGAGTATGAGGGTGATCAGGACCAGCGCCGCCAGGATGGCCCACAGGGCGTCATAGTATCCCCAGAACATGATGATGCTCTCGCCCTGCATGAGCAGGGCCGTGGGGACGATAATAAAGCTGGCCAGCAGGTTGGCCGACCGCACGCTGGTCGTCTGGCTGGAGACCACCACGGCGCCGGCGACCATCATCACGGCCGTGCTCGCCGTCAACAGGACGATCTGGAGCAGCAACTGCGGCGGGGGCAGGTAGCCGATGGACAGTACCAGCCCTGTCAGGTAAACGGCAATGCCCAGGAGGCTGCCGAACAACGGCAGGGCCGTGGCCGACAGCATCTTGCCCAGGTACAGCTCCAGGTCGGTGATGGGCATGGACAGCAGGGGCTCGATGCTCCGCCGCTCCTTCTCGCCGACAAACGTCTCCAGGCCGATAATGAGCGAGAACGTAACGGGAAAAAAGCCCACAACCATGAGCAGAAACGGGATGAGCCGCTCGCCGATGAGGGGAGCATCGTGCCGCTGCACAAAGTCCATGGCCAGTTGCGCCGTCCAGTTCATGAGCCAGGGAAAGATCAGCGTCAGGATGACGATGGGCGTCACGATGCGCCAGTCGCGCATCGTGTCTCGCAGCTCCCGCCGGGCGATGGTCCACACCAGGCCCAGGGAGGAGCGCCGCACCCGGACCACGTCATCAGTCGCCATCCGCGTCGCTTTCCACGATGCGCAGGTAGACCTCTTCCAGGCTGCGCGGGACCTCGCCCAGCGACAGCACGCGGGCGTGGAGGCTGGCCAGGCGCGCCAGCACCTGGGGGTTGGTGGTCTGGGGTGAGGGTGTGCGGTAGCGAAACCACGTCTCGCCCCGGTCCTCGATTTGCACCAGGCCGTCCAGGTCGATCGACGCCCCGTCCAGGGCGTGGGCCAGGCGAACCTCCTGGAGGGGCGGGCCCAGGAGCCGGGCCTTCAGGCGCTCGGGCGTATCGAGGGCCACGATTCGCCCGCGGTGGATGATGGCGATGCGGCCGGCGAGCAGCTCGGCCTCGGCCAGGTTGTGGGTGCAGAGCAGCACCGTGCGGCGCTCGCGCCGCAGATCCAGGATGGCGTCGCGCACCTGCCTGGCCCCCTGTGGATCCAGGGCCGAGGTGGGCTCGTCCAGGAGCAAGAGGTCCGGGTCGTGGAGCATGGCGCGGATGAGGGCCAGCTTCTGGCGCATGCCCTTGGAATACTCGGCCAGGCGCTGGGAGAGGTTGCCGGCGAGGCCAAAGCGCTCGCCCAGGGCCTCCGTCCGGCTACGGATGGTGGCCGCGTCCAACCCCTGGAGCTCGCCAAAGAAGGCCAGGTATTCCCCGGCGCGCATGCGCAGGTAGAGGCCAGGGAACTCGGTCAGCAGGCCGATGACCTGGCGCACCTGGCGGGCCTGGCCTACGGTGTCCAGGCCGGCCACCCGCGCCCGGCCGGCGCTCGGCTGCAAGATGCCGGCCAGCATGCGCACCGTCGTCGTCTTGCCCGCGCCGTTGGGCCCCAGGAGCGCCAGGATCTCGCCGGCGGGCACCTGCAGGCTGACACCGTCCACCGCCGTGAACCAGGCGGGATCACCCGCGCCGGGGCCGTCGCCGCCCCGGTCCCTGGCCGTGGAACAGGGAAAGCGCTTCGTGAGGTTCTCGGTCTCGATCATCCAGTCTGGCATAGCCGGCCCAGATTGCTACCTCCGGTGGGGCCCATTATACCAGCTTTCGAGGGCGGTGGCAATAGGCGGCCGCATCCGTCCAGGCTGTTGCGAGGTCGGTCCTGTGCCTGGGATCGCCGAGCGCCGGCGCGGCGTTTCTCTCTACATGCAACCTGCCGAGCTGGTGCTCGGCGCCCCCAGCGGCAGTCAATGCAACGGCCGTGGCACCCGTCCATTTGCCCAGGAGGGGCACCGTCGGCGCGCGAAAGGTAAGGGCGCCACGGAGCGCCCGGCCTAGCGTTTTTCGGCCAGGTAGGCAAAAAAGCCCGCCCGCTTCAGGGCACGCAGCGTGAGGGCGCCCAGGAAGCCACCGAGCGCCCCAAAGACCACGTAGCCGATGACGGCCCGCAAAAGCCCCAGGGCGACAAAGCCCAGCGGTGCCCCGGTGGCCACCCCGAGGCCCCACTTGACCAGGAACTTGCACAGGTGCCCGAAGGTGGCAGCCAGGATGGCGACCGCCATGTTGTCGGGCTTGCTGCCCAGCAGCCAGAGGGCGGCGTCGGTGCCCACGCCGACGGCGGTGTAGGACAAAAAAGTGTTCAGTGCGCCCAGATCGCCCATGCCCAGGAAAGCAGCCAACAGGCCGGAGGTCAGGCCCACCAGCGACACCGCCCCCGGCTTGTGGACCACACCGGCGGCCACAATAATGATCGCCATCCAGAAAACCCCCGAGTGGCCGGATAGCTGCAGGGGCAGGCGCAGGGCAATCTTGGCCACGACGATGAGCGCGGCCAGGAGGGCCAGCAGGATCAACTGAAACGTCGAGAAATACCGTTCTTTGTGAGGGACGGCCTTGTCGGTCATGGGTTCGTCACCTCGATGCGGTCCACGTCCTGAACCCACTCGTCCCGGACGTCCAGCCTCTCCAGGGTGGAGACGAGCTTCAGGGTCCCGCGTCCGGCCAGGTCAAACTGCACGTGGTTGTCCGGATTCTCGACCTCGGCCCAGTTCAGGTCGGCCGCCTTGTTGCGGCTGCTGCTGCTGACGACGACGCGGGTGTCGGGCCGCAGCCGGTCTTCTGAAATGTGCAGGAGCAGCACGTCGGCCAGCCGCCAGCCCTCCTGGGTCTTGCCCTCCTCGGCATCGACAAAGCTCGCCACCTGGAGTTCCGCAAGCTGGTCGGGAACAAAGCTGCCTACCAGGTGGCCATCCACGTAGATGGGGATGCCGCCCGGGACCAACGTGGGTTCGCCCGCGGCCACTTCCGGCAGCCTGGCCGTGCGCCGCTGCAGGGCGTCCACGGCCAGAACGGCGACAATGATGAGCAGCAGTACGGCCACACCGATCAAGATCCGATTCCGTTGGCTCATATTACCTCCAGAAGATCAGGGCCGCGGCCACAGCGGCGCAGCCCGCCAGCAAAATCCAGTCGAGGCGGCCCATGGACAACTGCCGGTAGGGCCGGCGGTGGGGCGAGTCAAAGCCCCGGGCGTAGGCGGCCTCGGTGACGGCCCAGGCGCGCCGGGTGGTCATGACGATGGCCGGCACCGACAACGAGACCAGGTCGCGCACCCAGGCGCCCAACCCGCGCCAGCCCGCAGGCGGCGCCCACGCCCCGCGCGCCCGCTGCGCCTCGCGGATAGCCCGCCATTCGTCGTCCAGGAGGCCGACGCTTTGAAAGGCCAGGCTGAGGCTGAAGGCATAGCGGTAGGGCACCCGCATCCACTCCAGCGCCAGGCGCAGCTCGCCCGGTGTGGTGGTGGAGAAAAAGAGGGCAAAGGCGCCGGCCAGGAGGGTGAGGCGCAGGACGATGATCAGCGCCAATTCGAGGCTGACCAGCCACCAATCGACGACCAGGAGCACCAGCAGCACCCACTTGAGCCGCCACACCTGCCGCCCCGCCTCGGGCAGCAGCCGGGCCCAGAGAAGGACGAGAACGTACAACCCCATGAACACCGCCAGGCGTTCCAGCTCCAGCATCACGGCCAGCGAGGCGCACAGGCTGAGGGCCAGCTTGGTGCGGGGGTCGGCCCGTCGCAGGGGCGACCGCTCCACCAGGGCCAGGCTGCGCGCCCGGCCCGCCGTGCCCAGGCGTATCATGCCGGCTCCTCGTACGGCCCCGCGTCCAGGACCCAGTGCGGAACCGACAGCCCGAGGCCGGTCCAGGGTCCGGGATCGCGCAGGACGCCGGCAGGCGGGCCCCAGGCGGCGAATCCATGGGGGCCCAGGAGGGCCATGGTGTCGGCCTGTGCCGCCAGGGTGAGGTCGTGGGTCGTGAGGATCACCAACTGGCCGGCGGCGGCCAGCGCCCGGGCGACCCGTATGAGGGCCGCCTTGTGGGCCGAGTCCTGCCCCAGCGACGGCTCGTCGAGGAGCAGGCCATGGCGGGGCCGTCTCATCAAGACCGTGGCCAGCGCCACCCGCTTTTTCTCACCCTCGCTCAGGAGCAAGGGAGGCGTCTCTTCGTAGGGCGCCAGGCCCAGGGCCGATACCAGCCAGCGGTAGAGCTCCTCGTCCGGCTCGGGCACGCGGTAGAGGATCTCATCGCGAACCGAAGCATTGAACAGTTGCAGGTCGGCGTTTTGAAAGACCAGCCCCAGGTCGGGCCGCTCGCCGTCGACGCGGACGCTGCCCTCGTGTTTTTGCAGCCCGGCCAGCGCCCGGAGCAGCGTCGTCTTGCCCACGCCGTTGCGCCCCACGACGGCCACGATCTGGCCTGCCTCGGCACGAAAGCTCAGGCCGTCAAGGATGGGTCGCCCGCCCAGGCTAACCGACAGGTTTTCGACCGTGAGGGCAAAGGACGTCCCTCCGAGCCGTGGCCGGGCGAGCTGTGGCACCGGCGCCTCCTGCACAGCGGGTCCCGCAAGGCGCAGGATCTCCAGTCCGGGGACGGAGCGCAGGTATTCCTCGCGGTGCTCGGCCACGACCACGGTGCTTCCCTCCCGGGCCAGGTCGCCCAGGTAGTGCACCAACTCACCAGCGGCGGTCCCGTCCAGCATCGACAGGGGCTCGTCGAGGATCAGCAGGGCCGGCTGCCGGGCGGTGATGGCCGCCAGGGCCAGCTTTTGCTGCTCGCCCCCCGAAAGCGTCTGGGGCGAGCGGGCGCGCAGCGCGCCGAGCCCGAAGCGCTCCAGGGTTTCCTCCAGGCGCTGCCGAATGTCCGCCGGCTCCAGGCCCAGGTTCTCCAGGCCAAAGACGATCTCTTCTTCCACCGACTCGGCCAACATCTGGGCAGCCGGGTTCTGGAAGACGAGGCCCGCCTCCTCGGCCAACTGCCAGAGGGGATGGTCCGTGGTGCGCAAGCCGTCCAGCCAGACCGAGCCGTCCAGGGAACCCCGGTAGAGGTGGGGGATCAATCCGGCCAGGCAGCGAGCCAGCGTGCTCTTGCCGCAGCCCGAGGGCCCGGTGATGAGCAGCCGGTCACCCGCCTGAAGCTCGAGGGAGATGGGCACCAGGCCCCGGTTGTTCTGCGGGTAGCGGTACGCCACGCCCTCGGCCCGCAGGATGGCGGCCATCAATCCAGCTTGAGGGGCAGCCAGTGGTCGCCGGCCCACTGCACGACGGCGATGGGCTCCCCGCCCCGGCGCGCCGGGCGCAGCTTGTCGACGGCCACCAGGCCGCTGCCGACGGGCTCTCCTTCCAGCGTGCGGACGGCGGTGATGCCCGCGCCAAGGAGGGCCTCCACCGGCTGCATGCCGGCCAGCTCCCGGGAGCGGCCTACCAGCACGTAGCGACCGTCCTCACCCGAAGCGGCCAAACCTACGGCCGCCAGGGCGCCGATGACGCCGTCCTGCGTGCCACTCAGCCCCACGAGCCGGATGCCGTAGGCCTCGGCCAGGCGGCGGGCCTCGGCCTGGGTCACCAGCTCCCGCTGTGCCCGGCGGCCAAACTCGACCACGGCCGCCGGGACCGGCCCGGCGACGCACAGCCCCGGATCGCTCCCTGGCTGCAGGTCACCCAGCATCAGGGCCTGCACACTGTCGGTCAGGGCCTCCAGATCCAGGCTTCCGTTGCCGTCGAGCACGATGGCGGCGCTGCTGTTGTTCCGTGTGTAGGGCACGCGGGGGTCCACCAGGAGCTGGTGGCGCGTCACGCCCAGTACCCGGTGAGTGGGGGCCAGGGCGCCCGCGATCATGCGCGCCAGGTGCCCGGTGCCCCGCGATTCGTGATTGTCCGTATCGTCCAATCCCACAAAAATCATCGATCCTTCGAACCTTTCCAATATTCCTGGCAACACCCAAGGCCATTGTACAAGGCATTTTGCCGTTCGTCAAAAGCATCCTCGCCGCAGCCAGCGATTGGTGTCGACTCCTCCCCATCGCCATCGAGACGATGGACGTTGCTGCTGCGGGCCCGCAGGTCCGCAGCAGCAACTTCCGAGTCCCAACGCCTGGCTACTTGAGCTGTATTTCGACCACGCCCTTGACATTCACGGAACCCGGGAAGCCGGGCATGACCGTGCTAAAGCCGCCCTGGGTGCGGAAAGAGGCGATGCAATCCTCGCACGCCATCAGCTCCTCGAGGCTCACCTCGGCGGTATAGCCGTCGTCAGCCACAAAGACGACGGTGGTAGCGCCGTCCTGGGGCACCGCGAGGGCCAACAAGGCCTTGAGGGGCACGCCGGTGTACGTCTCGGTCTCCCCCTGCTTGTTGGTCGACTCGGCATCCATGGTGGGCATGGCCCGCACCTCTTCTTCGGTCCAGCCGACCTCGTTTTCGACCAGGCCGGTCACCTTCAGCGCGGCGTTCTCCGGAATGCCGCCCGCGGGCGCCTCGGCGTCGCCGCCACCACCACCGCTGACCTGTAGCTCGACCAGGTCCTTCACGTTGAGCTTGCCGCCCATGTCGGGAAAGACCGAGCGCAAGCCACCGTCGGGATCGAAGCCGACGATGCAGTTGGCGCAGCCTGCCAGGTCGGCCAGGGGCACCTCGGCGCTGTAGCCGTCGCCCGCCACCAGGGTCAGAGTCGCGTCCTCCGCCACCCCCGCCTCGGCCAGGAGCGCCACGACGGGCACGCCGGTGTAGGTCGTGGTCTCGCCGTCCTTGTTGGTGTAATCGACGTCTATCAAGTCCATGCCCTGGAGATCGGCCAGTGTCCATTCCAGGTCGGGGCCACCGCTCAGCTTGAGGGTCACACCCTCGCCGGACTCGCCGCCCTCGGCCGGGTATGCCTCGCGGTAAGGCGCCGAGTCGGGGACAAAGAGGGGAGCGCCAAACTCTTCCGCGCCGAACTGCCCGATCTTTTCCTGGACGGGCACCGAGATCAGCCAGTCGATGAACTGATTGGCCAGATCCGCCTTGATGTGGGGCCCCTTGTCGGGATTTACGGCAATGACGCCGTAGGGATTAAAGAGGACGGGATCCCCTTCGACGAGGAGCTCCAGCTCCAGGCCCTCCAGGCTGCGGGCCAGGTAGGTGGCCCGGTCGCTGAGGGTGTATGCCTGCTGCTCGTCGGCCATGGTCAGCACGGCACCCATGCCCTGCCCCGCAGAGATGTACCAGTCGCCCGCCGGCTCAACGCCCGCCGTCTTCCAGACGGACAGCTCCTTGGTGTGGGTGCCCGAGTCGTCGCCGCGGGAGACAAAGGGGGCTTCCGCGGCCGCGATCTGGGCCATGGCCTCGGCGGCATTCGTCATGCCCTTGATGCCCGCCGGGTCATCGGCAGGGCCGAGGATGACAAAGTCGTTGTACATCACGTCTTCGCGGCGCACGCCGTGGCCGGCGGCCATGAACTCGTCCTCCCTGGCCCGGGCGTGGACCAGGACGACGTCGGCGTCGCCCTTGCTGCCGATCTCCAGCGACTGCCCCGTGCCCACAGCGACGACCTCGACGGTGACGCCATACTCGGCCTCAAAGTCGGGCAGGATATGGGCCAGCAATCCCGAATCCTCGGTGCTGGTCGTCGTCGACAGGAGCAGCTTGTTCTCACCGGCAGGCGCCGCGGCCGTAGTAGGCTCGGGTGCCGTGACTGCGGTAGGCTCGGGCGCCGTGACTGCGGTAGGCTCGGGCGCCGCGGTGGGCTCGGTGGCTCCGCAGCCAGCCAGGAGGCCGGCCAACAGAGCCAGGACTGCGAACAGGACCAATATTTTCCTCGACATATCTCCTCCCTTTTCTCTACTGATTGACCTGGATTTCCTTCAACTGGAAGACCCAGCGGTTGCCGGGGCTGTGGGGGCAGACCAGGCGGATGGGGCCATGGTCGGGATCGGCGGTGGCGATCCATTCGCCGCCATCCTTGAGGGCGACGATGGCGTCTTGCATTTCGTCGCGGCTGATCTCGATGGCATAGCCGTCCCCGGCAACGGCGGTCACCGTGGACCAATCCGCGGGAGCCCCGGCCTCCTCGAACAGGCCGGCGATGGATACGCCGCTCCACGAGGTGATGACGTCGTCGCCCGTGGACTTTTCCATGAGAATGTCCGTGAGATCCACCTGGTCCATCTTGACCAGGTCATTGTAGCTGACGGTCAGGGGGTTGCTCACCGCCCCTCCGATGTTCAGCTCCCAGTCGGCCTTGGGTGCTCCGCTTCCGCAGCCGGCCAGAACCAGGACCAGCAGCAGAAACATCATCGCGATACCTGTTTTGCGCATTTCTCCTCCTACGTTTGTCATTGTGGTGGTGCCTCGGGCACCTGCACGATCAGTATGGGAATAAACATGTCTCTCTCTATCAGGCTGCCGTGATTACCCAACCTCCTTTCTTCTTGCACGTTGTGCATTCCATGGTCGGCAAAAATGAGCACCAGGGTCTCGGCGGGCAGGGCCGAAAGCAACTGGCCCACCCCCGCGTCGACTCCCTGGATGGCTGCCATTTCCTCCGGACTGCCGACGCCGTAGCTGTGCCCGGCATCGTCGATGCCGTGGAAATGGACGAACAGCAGCGGGGGCATGCCCGCGTCGAGGACGGTCAGGGCGTTGGCCAGCACGTTGTCGTCGGTGCTGCCGTTCCCGTCCCGGTCGCCCGAGAGCTGCAGCTCGGCGTTGCGCAGGTTAAAGGCGAGGGCGTTGCCCTCCACGGCCACGACCTGTAGCCCGGCTGCCGTCACCACGTCAAAGAGCGTCTCGACCTCTGTCTGGCGGATGCCACGGCGCTCGGCGCCGTGGACCGCGGGCAGGGCGCCCGTCAGCAGAGAGGCCGTGGAGACGCTCGTGCTCGGCGGATAGGTGGTCAGGGCCAACATCGGCTCGCCCAGGGACGCCAGGTTGGGGATGAGGCCGCCATCCCGGACCTCGCCAAAGCGCAGGTAGCCCAGGCCGTCGAGGAACAGGAGCACAACGTGGTCCGCGGCCGGCGCTTCCAGGGCTCGCCCTGTGGCCTGGCCCGGGGCCGGCAGCCCCAGGGCCGCCGAGACCGTGGGCGCCAGGTCGGTGATGCTCGCCTCCACCCCCTGCAAGAGCGCCGGGGGCCGGACCTCTACCCGGTCCACAGCCAGGGTCTCGCCGCCGATGGCGATCCGGCCGTCCGCCTGCCACAGGGCATCGTCGGCCACCTCGGGCCACGAAAACTCGCGCCGGGCGCCGTCCGGCCCGATGAGCACCAGCGCCTCGACGACCTGGTGCCCCGCGGCCCACAGCACCGCGTCCAGGGCCGCGGCCGCCTCCTCGTCCTCGTCCGGATCCATCAGCCGCTCCAGCAGATCGGCGTCGACCGCGAACGGGCCCCCATCCGGCGCGAGGACCTCCGCCTCCCAGCGTGGGCCGGCCAGCGGTCCGCAGCCCGCCAGGACGAGCAGCAGGGCCAGGCACAGGGCCAGCGCCGCGCGATTGCGCACGCTCATCGCTGCATCTCGATGGCGACCACGTCGCCGATCCATTCCGACCGGCCGCGCCCCGGCAGGACCAGGGTCACACGGCTGCCCAACTGGGCCAGGAGCCCTCCCCGGGCCTCCTCCGCCGTCAGCGTCCGCTCTCCCCCGCCGGCATCGCGCACCACCAGCGCCTGGAAGTCAGAGCCCCCGGCCAGCTCCTCGACGGGCGCTCCCTCGATTCGCGCCGCCGTCCGGCCGCGGCGAATCTGCCCGTCAGTCTCGCTCTTGAGCATCACCTCGGTCTCTTCCACGGTGACCGAACGGGTGGGCCCCAACAGCAGGCGGCCGATGGACGTCGCCTGGCCGTCGATGGTCAGCGGGGTCTCGCTGCCGACGAGGATCATGCGCCACACCCCCTTCAACCAGGTGGAGACGTGCAGTTCCTCGGCGGCAAAGCGCACCCCGTCGGTGTGGGGCAGCAACATCGCCCCGGCCGTCAGGTTGTCGCGGTACAGCGTGACAAAGCCCTCGTCCCGCGAGGTCAGCGTCACCGTCTGAAAGTCGCCCACCCCGCGCTCCGCCAGGAAATCCAGGAGCCCCACGTACGCGCCCGGCTGATCGCGGTAGGGCAAGATCTCGTTGACGGCCACGTAGCCCGGCTCCGGGAAGTCACCCGAGAGCATGATCAGGTCGTCGAACGGCACGTTCAGCAGCGCGGCCGAGCCGTGCTCGTCGTGGCAGGTTTCGCAGGTATGGAATACATCCGGCTCGTGGCACTCGACGCACTCGTTCATGGTGCTGGCCTCGGCCGAAAGCATCGTCCACGGAAAGCGCAGCGCCGCCGATGCCGGAGCCGCCACGGGCGCATCCAGCACGACCATCAGCGCTGCCCCTGCCACCAGTACGATGACCAGGACCAGCAACAACACACTCCACCATCTCATTCTCGTTCTCCTTCTCCTCGATGAATGTTCAACGCGCCCCCGCGCTCATGCCCACCTGGCCACCAGCATCCCGACCACCAGCGCCATCAAGACCCCCAACGCCAGCGCGTCGACCCATCCGGCACGCACCTCGCGCAGGAAAGTGCGCGTGGGATGCTGGCCAAAGCAGCGACCCTCCATGGAGACGGCCAGCGAGTCCACCTTGCCCAGGGCCGAGACGAGGAGCGGCAGGAAGAACTGCCGGGCCAGCACGACAAAGCGCCGCGGGCTGCGGACGTCGTACTGCACGCCCCGCGCCAGTTGGGCGTTGTACACGATCTGGCCCTCCTGCTCAAAGACAGGCACCAGGCGCAGGGCCGTGATGAGGGCAAAGCCGTAGCGATAGGGCAGCCCGGCCCGCATCAGGGCATAGGCCAGGTCATTGGGCTCGGTGGTCAGGACAAAGAGGTAGCTCAGCAGCACCACGCTGATGAACCGGCCGGCCACGTACGCCCCGGCTTCGGCCCCACCGCGCCAGACCGTCAGCGGACCTACCTGCAACAACACCCCACCCTCGCGCACGAACAGCACCTGCAAGAACCCCAGCAACAGGGCCGTGCTGGCCAGGAGCCGCGTGCCCCGCAGCCCCGCCAGGCGCAGGCCGGCCAGGGGAAACGCCGCCAGCAGCAGGCAGACCGCCGCCAGCACCGGCCAGGGACTGCCCACGCCAAAGACCGCGACCGTGCCCACCAGGAGCCACAGGAGCTTGACCAGGGGGTGCAGGCGGTGCAACACCGAGCTGCCGGGCTGGTAGGCGATGCGGCCTCTCACGCCGACCCTCCCCCCACGCACCGGGCCGCGGGCAGCGCGGCGGCCACATTCGCTGCGCTCACCGGCGCGGACCGCTCCGCGGGCAGGTATGCCTGCCGGCCACACCTTGCCAGCCAGGCAAAAGCCTCGGCGGGCGGGGCGTCCTGGACGAGGCGGCCCTCCTCGAAAAAGAGCAGGCGGCTGGCATGGCAGCGGGCCACCTCGGGCGCGTGGCTCACCAGGAGCACGGCCCCACCCTGCCGGCCGTGCTCCGCCACCAGGCCCAACAGAAACGCCGCGTTGGCCGGGTCCTGGCCGATGAGCATTTCGTCCAGCAGCAGGAGGCGGGGCTGCTACGACAGCACCGACACCAGGTTCAGCCGCCGCTTCTGGCCATAGCTCAGGCGGTAGGGGTGCTCGTGGTGACGATCTTCCAGCCCGCAGCGGGCAAGCAGCCCGGCCACGCGCCCTTCCACCCGGCCGTCCAGCAAGCCCAGGTTGGTCGCCGCGAACGTAGCCTCCTGCCAGACCGTGTCGCAAAAGATCTGGTGGTCGGGGTACTGGAAGATGAGCCCCACGTCCCGGGCCAGCGTGGACACCGGCGTCTGGCGCGTGTCGTGCCCCATCACCTCGACGTGGCCGTGCAAGGGCTTGATCAGGCCCAGGACACTCTGCAAAAAGGTCGTCTTGCCCGAGCCGTTGTCGCCCATGATGGCCAGGAACTCGCCCGGATGCACGTCCAGCGAGACGTCGCGCAGCACCGGCCGGCCGCCGTGGCCGGCGGCTAGGCCCCGGACGCGGAGGAGCGGCTCGCCCGCGGCCTGGACGGGCGGCGGCGGACAGGGCTCCAGGGCGGGCGGGAGCAGGTCCGGTCCAAAGGGGCCGTCGTAGACAATGGTCCCCCGATCCATGGCCACCAGGCGCGGCTGGAAGGGCAGCAGGTAGTCCACCTTGTGCTCGATGACGAGGACCGTCATACCGGCCCGGGCGCGAATGCGGGCAATGACCTGGAACAGGTCCGCCGTGGCCGGGGGATCGAGGTTAGAGGTTGGCTCGTCGAGGATGAGCACCTGTGGCCTGCCGGCCAGGATGGCAGCGACGGCCACCTTCTGCTTCTCGCCGCCCGAGAGCGTGGCCAGGGCGCGATCCTCCAGGTGCGACGCGCCCACGACATCCAGGGCCCAGGCCAGCCGCTGAGCGATCTCGTCGCGGGGCAGGCAGCGGTTCTCCAGCCCAAAGGCCACCTCGTCGCGCACGGTGAGGGTACAGAATCCGGCCTCGGGGTTCTGCTGCACCAGGCCGACCGCCTCGGCCACGTCGTAGAGGGGCGCGGTGCGGGTGTCCATGCCGGCCACGGTGACAGAACCGTGCCCCTCGCCGTCGTGCTGGCGCCACAGGTGGCCGCCCAGGGCCAGGGCCAGGGTTGACTTGCCACAGCCCGACGGCCCGGTGATGACCAGGAACTCGCCCGGCTCGACGGCCAGGTCCACCGCTCGCAGGGCATGCTCGACGCTGCCGCGAAACCGGTAACCAAGCCCCTCGACCGAGATCAAGGTCCCCCCTGCCTTCCAGCACTGACTGGTGGCCGGTACCCACCACGCGTCATCCTACTGGACCTCGATGCGCGCCAGGTGGGGCACCAGGACCTCGCCCTCCAGCCGCGCCAGGGCAAACGTCACGTCCGCCTGGCCGATGACGGTAAAGATGCGCAGGCCGTCGTCGGCCAGCACGGTCTCCAGGGGCAGCGAGACCGGCTCGCCGTCGCCAGCCGGGTGCAACACCACGGAGCGGGCCTCGGGCCGGGGCTGCATGGCCGCCAGGACCTTGCCCAGGGCCACGCCCTGCAGCTTGGCCGGCCCCTCGCCGACGTCGAGGCGGGCAGCGTCCATGTCGAACTGCCAATCGTCGGGATCGTAGAGCGCGGGCTGGTTCAGGGCGCCCCCCACCTCCAGGGTGGACGAGCCGATGACCACCAGCTCGCTCACGCCGCGCACCCAGGCCTTGCTGTTCTCGGCGCCGACCAGGTTGTAGGAGGCCTGGTCTCCCTCGCTCACGGGCGCCAGGAGCAGCCCGGCGTTGGCCTCCACCTCGTCCATGCCCAGGAAAAAGGCATAGCCATCGGAGGCGCGGATGAGGAGGAGCGAGGCCCCCGCCTGTGGGCG
>JAAYZQ010000286.1 GCA_012514775.1 Anaerolineaceae bacterium | reverse complement strand
GGAAAGTTTGTCTGGTGAGTCTCGATGGCCCTTTCCCAATGATTGCCGGCCATCATGACCTCGATGCCCGCGTCCCTGGCGCCCTGGCTGGAGCCGCCGCAGCCGCAGAACATGTCGGTGTTGGTGATGACGGTCTTGAGCGGGTTGGTCATTTCAGCACCTCACACACTACCTCACAGAGGGTAAAGATTCGTAATCGCCTGAGGATCCGGATCAACAGGCGGGGCTGGTAGGCGGGCACGAAGTGGTACTGCGCCATGCGCTGCTGCAGGGCGCGCAGACGGAAGCGGCGCTGCAAGGGTGCGCCCACCGCCCAGCAGTAGCGATGCTTGTCGGTGCCGCGGATGAGGGCAGCCTCGGCGGGGATCTCGGAGAGGCGCAGGGTCTTGGGCCCGCGGCGCACGCTGTGGCGCTGGCCGTCGAGGACGTAGGCTTCGACGCGGCTGCTCCTGGTCAGGCCGCAGTAGACGGCATTGGTGGCGCGGTAGATGCCACCGTTGTGCGGCCGGTTGTAGCGGGTGTCGAACGTGGCACTGTCGGCAAAGGTCGCCACGTACCAGACGCGGGGGTCGCGGCCGATCTGGCGGAGGCACCAGGCGAGGAAGCGACTCAGGACGTTGGCGGCGACGCCCTGGGCGGCCAGGCGCTGGAGGCAGTAGACGTGGCGCCAGTCCTCGCCGGCGAAAAACCGAGCGCTCTGGGGCGTGTGGAGGGGGCAGAGCTTGGCGGCCGCCACGATCTGGCCGTCTGCGGCGGAGGTGGCGGCATAGTAGGCCACGTAGCCGCGGGTACTGCCCCGGCCGCGGGGGTTGTGCTCGTCCAGGAAGGCGTTGACAGCCTCCCTTTCGTCGGGTGTGGTGGCTACCGTGAAGAGCATCGGACCTTACTCCACAATGTACGCCACGCCGTAGACAGGCGGGGACGCCGTTGCTTCGTCGATCGTTGCCGGCGTCAGCGGGCGCAACGAAGAGTCCTTTGGCTCGCGATCGTGGGCTGACCAGAAGACGAGCCACCACCAGGCGGTGAGAAACGCTCCAACGTTGCCCTCGTGGAGCATATCGGCCATGAGAATCCCCTCGACCTCGGGGGGAAGGTCATCGTCAGTGGAAGGGCGATCCTGGGCTGTGTCGCCATTCGTGCCGGGAGCATCGGCGGGAGCATCGGCTGCGGCCTCGGCTACGCGTTTCATCTCCTTGAGCGCGTTGTACATCAGGATGCCTTCGGCCTCGCCGAAGGTGAGATTGCCCTTGGTGCCCTGCAGCAATAGGCGGAGGGCCTGGACGGCCCGGCGATCATCTTCGCCGACTTTGAGGTCGATGGGGCCCGGGGATAGGCGGATGACGGATGCCTCGTCCAGGGCGGCGGCCAACTCCTCTACAAACTCCTCAAAGGACATGCACGGTCCTTGTCCTGCCGGCGGCTGCGCAGCAGGGTCCTGCTCGTTCACACCCAGTTGATCGGGCACTTGATCAGCAATCATGATGCGTTTCCTCCTTGCATGGATCTACTGGGATCCAAACGATGGGGCGGGGCTTTTGATTGGCTTGAACCGCCCGCTTAGAGACTGCCGCGGTCGAAGCGGGCCAGGATCTCGGCCTCGGTCGGGGCGTTGGGGTTTGGCGGGCAGTCCCGGTGCTCCTCCTGGAATTGGTTCGACATGGCCAGGAACATATCGACGGAGCAGGGCAGGCTGGGCGTGTAGTGTACACCGCAGTGGAGGCAGTAGAGACGATAGTGCCCGCTGAGGAGGTTGGCGACACGGACGTGGTCGCGGGTGACAACAGGCGGCTCGTTGCCGTTCTCAGTCATGGGGTGTCTCCTGGGTCGTCAGGGATTGGGCGAGCTGCGCTCCGAACAGCGGCAGCTCTTCGAGGGCACCGGCCGGCGTGACGCCGACGCGGGGCTTGCAGTGACGATCGAGGTAGGCCGGGGCGATGTCGAGGCCGACGACGTTGACGCCAAGCTCCTGGGCAACCTCGATGGTGGTGCCGGAGCCGACGAAGGGGTCGAGGCACCAGCCGGGCACGGGCTCGTGCTCAGGGCAGGCGCACGTGGGGCGGTAGCCGAGGACTATGGGCGTGGGAAAGGGGTTGTCGTGGGACAGACCCAGGTCGCGCCCGGCCCGGACGTTGGTCTGCATGCGGCGGCTGGATGCCTGGGGGGCCTGCGACGCCCACTTGCCGGCATTGTCGTGGGGCTCAAGCT
>JAAYZQ010000285.1 GCA_012514775.1 Anaerolineaceae bacterium | reverse complement strand
CGGCACCCTGGGCCTGGCTGCCACCCGCCGTGGTATCGAACCCCTGGCGATCCAGGAGCCGGCCGCTTGCCGGGTCGACGACGGCCAGGTTATAGCCTGGGCTGTGCAGCGAGCCGTCCTCGGCCCCTGCGCCCGCCCCGACGGTGATGTAGGCGAAACCCGCCGGGCCGCCGCTGTTGACCTCGATGGCGACGGGCGTTTCCAGGCCCGTGGCGCCGATGCTCGCGCTGCTGGGCAGCACCTCGGCCGGGGCGGCCAGGTCCTCAAAGTCGAGGTGAACCTCGTTCAGGCCCGGCCGCAGCAGCCCGGCCGGCACGTCCCAGGCGTAGGTGCCCCAGCCGGGCCGCACCGCCACCCGCTCCAGGCGATGGCCGTTCACCGCGGGGGTGATGGCCTGCTCCGGCGCGCCGGGGTACTGGAAGGGCAGGGCCACCAGCTCCAGGCGATGGTCCGCCGCTGCCCCCGCCGGCAGGAAGAGGCGGGCGCCCTGTGACACGGCCCACCGGGCGCCGGCCCCCTGGATCTCCTCGTCGCCCGCCCAGCCCTCGCCCAGGGCCATGGCTGCCTGCAGGTCGCCGCTCCCCAGGTCGGCGGCAAAGCGGGCAGGCAGAGGCGGCTGCTCCACGCGCAGGACCACCCAGCCGTCCGCGTCATAGATGCGCGCCACGGGCAGGACCTCTTCCACGTAGGCCAGGGCCGCGTCGCGGGTGTCGACGTAAGGAGGCCGGCCGGGCACGCCCGGGGCGACGACCACGTAGCGGACGTCGTAAAAGCGCACGAAATCGGCCGCCGTCTCCCGGTCGGCGGCGCGGCGCCCGGCGTCCACCTCGCCGTAGGTCTCCAGGGTGATGAGCGACTCCAGGATGGGCACCTGGCGGAAATAGTCAAACTTGTAGGGCGGGTTGCGCGAGATGTTGCCCGAGAGCAGGCGCTTGTGATGGTAGGCCTGGTAGTACTGGGTGCGGGTGTTCTCGGTCCCCTGCACGCCAAAGCTGTTGCGCCAGCCCAGGGGCAGTTGCAGGATGGCGAAATCGCCCGGCTCAGCGGCGATCTGCTCGTAGGCGGCGGGCAGGCGGGCGTCGGTGAGGGGCAGGGGCACGGACCAATGGTCCAGGAGCACCAGGAAAGCCAGCACGGTGGCACCCCCGGCCACCAGCCACCTACCGCCCCGCCCCAGTTTCGCGGCCCGCGCCAGGAGCCAGAGGGCGCCAAAGGCGGCCAGCACGGCCAGGGCGAGCATCAGCACCACGCTGAAGCGGTTCGGGACGCGGTTGGCCTTGACCAGGGGCAGGTAGTGCAGCAGGATGAACGGCAGCGGCACGTTGACCGTCAGCCCGTCCAGGTCAAAGGCCGAGCGGCCATTGATCTGCAGCAGCGGGCCCAGGCTGAAGGTAACGAACACGATCAGGCTGGTAATCCAGGCGGCCAGGCGCCGCCGGTAGGCCACCGCGCCGACGACCGCCAGGCCCAGCCCGGCCCAGCCCAGGAATACAGTGTTCACGTCGCGGAAGCGGCCCGTGCCCTCCCGGGCCTGGCGCAGGGCGCCGGCCCAGTCGCCGTCCAGGGGGTGGAGGGGGGTGGGCGTCACGAGGCCCACCAGGTCCACCGACAGCTTTTCGGCGTCGCCCCAACCGGCCAGCTCGTAGCCGGCCGCCATCTCGCGCAGGACGGGCAGCAGGACCGGGGCATAGAGAAGTGCCGCGACGAGGACCATCAACGCCAGGCGCAGGACCAGGCCCTGCCACGGGAGGCCGGTCTCCCGGTCTTGTTCCGCGGCGCGGCGGCGCCGGACCAGGGCAAAGGCCAGGAGGATGGCGCTGAGCATGGCCAGAAAGACGCCAAAGATCATCTCGTTGAGCATGGCCAGGGCAAAGCTCAGCCCGGCCAGGACCGCGTGGCGGGGCCGCCCGCCCGGGCCCACGGCGCGCAGGAAAAAGAGGGTGTAGAACGGGATCCAGGCCGTGCTCCACATGTCATAGTGACCAATGGCAGCATACACCATCCGGTAGGAGCCAAAGGCATAGATCAGCCCTGCCAGGAAAGCGGCCAGGTTGCCGGCGGCGGGGATGCCCTGCTTGCCCTCGCCCGCCGCGCCGGCCACCAGGTGGCGGACCAGGAGAAAGGTGCCGTAGGCGGTCAGGACCGTGGTCAGGAGAAAGGTCAGGTTGCTGATGGCCGGCAGCGGCAGCAGGGCCAGAGGCAGGGCGACGATGGTGTTGAACAGGTTGTAGGTAAAGAGGGCCAGGCTGATGCCCAGGGGATAAAAGATGTGGCCGGTGTAGAGCGGGTCCTGGCCCAGCTCCAGGAGGGAGTAGCGGAACCACCAGGTGTTCCACACAAAGGTGTACTCGTCAAAGGCCCACGTGTCGCTGCCCGGGAGGTGGGTGCCCAGGTGCAGGATCAGGGGCCAGGTCAGGGCCACTGCCAGGAGGGCATAGGTGACCAGGACTGCGACGTGGATTGCCTGCTTGCGGTGCAAGAAATGGGTCATGGTTTCTTTGCCCAGGCCCCGGGAGGCGGTCGCCGCCCCCCGGCCGCCCGCGTCACTCCTTGATTGCCACCAGGTAGCGGTGGTGAGCCCAGACGGCCTTGATCCGCCAGGGGATGGGCGCCCGGTCCAGCCAGGCGTAGCGCATCACCCGGTCGTGCAAGTCGGGCTGCTGCCCCAGGTAGTAGGCCATGGTGCTCCACTGCCACGAATCGCCGCTGAACTGCCCCTGCAGCTTGCGCGAGCGGATGCCCAGGCGTTCCAGGACCTGGGCGGCGGGCATGACCGTGTCGGGCCAGGGCGGCACGTCCAGGACACCCTGGCGGACGACCCGCAGCCCGGCGCCCTCCAGGACGCGGCGCACGCGGCCGATGTCGGCCCACGACTCGTCCACGTAACGGACGAAATCGCGCTCCAGGACGTACTTGCGCAGCAGGTAGCCCACCTGGACGCGGTTGGGCATGGCCACGAAGGCCACCCGCCGCGTCACGCGGGCCAACTCGGCCAGCAACGCGGCCGGGCTGTCACCGTCGCCGGCAGGGCCGCCGGGCAGGTGCCAGAGGGCCGCCCAGTTCCAGGCCAGGTCAAAGCTGCCGTCGTCAAAGGGCAGCCGCCGCCAGTCGGCGTGGTGCATCAGGCGCGCCGGGAGCTGGAGCTCGCCCCAGATGCGCTCTACGCCCGCCAGCCGCT
>JAAYZQ010000284.1 GCA_012514775.1 Anaerolineaceae bacterium | reverse complement strand
TACTACTACAGTCCATTAGCATCACCTCCCTATCGTAAGATAGCAAGATGGTAAGGATGGCCCAACTTCAGCCTGGCATGATTATCCCACAACTAGCCCGTTTTGTCAAACTGGCAACTTTGTCAAACTGCCAAGGTTGTGATACACTATGGCCCAGCAGCTGCATGGTTTCCCGCACTTCTGCCATCGGTCGCCCGGTGGAACAGAGTACCTGGGTCGCAAAGAGAGGGACAGGAAATGGTCCAAGAGACGATCCTCATCGTTGACGACAACAAGGAGATTGTCTCCGCGTTGTCCGATGTGCTGCGCACGCGAGGATACGTGATCCTGTACGCCTATGACGGCCGCCAGGGTGTCCGCCTGGCCCTCGAGAAAAAACCGGATCTCATCCTCCTCGACTGGAACTTGCCCCAGCTCTCAGGCCTACAAGTGCTGCAGATCTTGCGCGAGCGTGGCAACAAGGCGCCGGTCGTCCTCATGACCATCTATGGCTCAGAGAGCGTAGCGGTGCAGGCCTTTCGTCTCGGCATCCGCGACTATATCCCCAAGCCGTTCCGCGTCCCCGAGACCTTGTCGGCCATCGAGCGGGCCCTCAACGAGGACAGGCTGCGGCGGGAAAAGGAACAGATCTCGGAGCGGCTGGAAGAGGCCAACCGCATGTTGGAGCAGCAGCTCCTGGAGCTGACCACGCTCCAGGCCATCGGCCAGTCGGTGACCTCGGTCCTGGAGCTGGAAAAGGTCCTGGCTCGCGTGGTAGAGGCGGCGTGTTACTTTAGCGACGCCCGCGAGAGCGCCTTGCTCCTCCTGGACGAGGATCACGACGCCCTTGTCCTGCGCGCCCACCACGGGCTGGATCGCAGCCGGCCGCCCGACCTGCGCCTCAAGTACAGCACCAGCCCGCTGCGCCAGGCCGTCGAGACCAACCAGCCGTTGTTCCTGACCAGCGGCACAACAGACTATTCCATCAAGCTCAAAACGGACTATTTGGTCCGTTCGTTGTTATACGTGCCCCTCTACATCCAGGACCGGCCCCTGGGCCTGCTGGGCGTGACCGACAAGCTCGGCGGCAAAGCCTTCAATCCCGACGACGCCCGGCTGCTGACCTCCCTGGGCAGCTACGTGGCCATCGCCATCGAGAACGCCCGCCTCTACGGATCGGAGCGAGAGCTGGCCCGCGCCGAGACGGTCAAGCAGATGATCGTCACGCTGTCGCACTATATCATGAACCCCCTGACGGCCATCAATCTCAGCACCTACGAGCTGTCGAGCAAGTTGGAGCAGGGCGAGCTGAACCGCACCGGCGACCTACTGCGCCGCAACCTGCAGATGATCGAGATGAACATCAAGGAAATAGCAGCCGTCATCAGCATCCTGCAGCGGCTGGTCTCGCCCAAGACGACCACCTACGTGGGCGACATCGAGATGATCGACATCGAGGATCAGGTGCGGGAAAAGGTCCAGAAGATCCGGGCCGAGTACCCGGAGATTGACTACCTGCTGAACGCCACGCCCTGACCGCGCGCGGCGCCCCCTCGGGCACAACGCCCCACAGCCTCAGGTCAGCGGGCCGGGATAACCCGTGATCTCGCGGATCTCCTCGTACAGCGGCCGCAGGCGCCTGTACATCTGCTTGTAGACTCGCCGGTAGAGCGCGTCATAGATCTCGTGATGCGCCGCGTTGGGCTCGAACGTGTCGCCCAGGCGGACCATCTCGGCCACGGCCGTCTCGAAATCGGGGTGCAGGCCCAGGCCCACCGCGGCGTCCATGGCCGCCCCCAGCCCCGAGGCCTCGTAGGTGTGGGGCCGGGAGGCGGGCAGGCCAAAGAGATCGGCGGTGAGCTGCAGGGCGGCATCGCTCTGCGAGCCTCCCCCCACCACCCGCAGCTCGTGGATGGGCGTGCCGCTGCGCGCCTCGGTGCGCTCGCCGCCCTCGCGCAGCGCATAGGCCACGCCCTCGAGGATGGCCCGGTAGAGATGGGCGCGGGTGTGCACGTCGCCAAAGCCGATGACCGCCCCCTTGGCCTCGGGACCCGGCACCTTCACGCCCGGCGACCAATACGGCTGAAGCGTCAACCCCATGGAGCCTGGCGGGACGGCCTCTACCAGGGTGTCAAAAAGCTGCTCGGGCTCTACCCCCCGATCCTCGGCCAGGCGCTGCTCGCGGTGGGCAAACTCGCGCTTGAACCAGCTCACCATCCAGTACCCGCGATACACCTGCATCTCCAGGCTATAGCGGCCGGGCACGGCGGACGGGTAGGGAGGGATGAGGGGGATGACCTCGACGTACTTGCTGTGGGTGGTGTTGATGGTCGCCGTCGTGCCATAGCTGAGGCAGCCGATGTGCGGATCCAGGCAGCCCGAGCCGATGACCTCGCATGCCTTGTCGGCGGCGGCCGCCAGCACGGGCAGCCCGGCGGGGATGCCGGTGGCTTCGGCCGCGGCGCCTGTGATCTCGCCCAGGCGGCCCGTGGGAGGCACAAGGTCCGTCAACCGCCCGGGGTCCACGGGGACGGCCTGCCACTTCCAGTCGCGGGGAGAGGCCCAGTTCAGCGCCTTGTAGTCAAAGGGCAGGTAGCCCACCTGGCAGCCCACGGAATCGACATAGCGCCCCGTCAGGCGATGGGTCAGGTAGCCCGACAGGAACATGTACTTGTGGGTTTTCTCCCAGATCTCGGGCTGGTGGGTGCGGATCCAGTTGGCTTCGGCCTCGGCCTGCAGATAAGCCACCGTCTCGGTCATGCCCACCAGTCGGAACGCCAGGCCCCACAGCCCCCCGACCGGTTTCAGGCCCTCGGTGCGCCGCTGGTCGAGCCAGACCATGGCCGGGCGCAGGGGCTGGCCCTCCCGGTCGACGTTGATCATCGTGGCGCGCTGGGTGGTCAGCGCCACGCCCGCGATGGCCTCCCGGTTCACGTTGGTCGCCTGCCACAGCTTGTGGCAGGCCTGGCAGAGGGATTGCCAGTAAAATTCGGGGTCCTGTTCGGCCCAGCCAGGATGCCGGGAAAAGTAGGGCTCGATCTCGATCTTGGAGCCGGCCACCACCTGGCCGCGCAAATCAAAGAGGAGAGCGCGCACGCTCTGGGTGCCGTTGTCGATCGCCAGGATACAATCCCCCACCATCCCCTGCCTCCGGTTCGTCGTCGAATAGGTCGGACGCTGCCGCCCGCCCCGCTGCACATGCACCGAGCGGCGGTCCGCTGCAAGCAGTCGCGGGCCTGGGAATTATAGCACGCCAGGGTGGCATTGTCAAAGCAGGCGAGATCGTCCTTGTCGCCTCCTGGAACGGGCATAGAGCCAGGTGCCAACCGCCGCCAGCGCCAGCAGGCCGGCAGCCAGGGATGAGCGCTTGATCACCTTGCGACGGCGGCTGGGTTGGGCGGCCGCCCGTTTCTGGCGGGCCTCGGCCAGCATGGCCTTCCAGTCGGGGATGCTGCTCCGGGGCGGCAGGCTGTAACAGCTCTGCCAGAGCGCCAGGTAGGCCGCCTCTTCAGCCTCCCAGCGCTCGTCGTCCCAGCCCAGCTCGCCCTGGCAGATGGCACGCGCGCGGTCCATGAGCCCCTTGCCCCCCTCGGGGAGAAGGTGGGCGATGCGCACGCGCCGCAAGAAGAGGTCGTCAAGGTGAACGACGCCCTCGGCGCGGGCAGCCCAGCGCAGCTCGGCCCACAGCGTCTGTGTGCCGTGGATCGGCTCCAGCTCTCCGGGAAGGGCAGCGGCCACCAGCGCCGGCGCGTCGGCCCCATAACGGCCCAATAGCCGGCGGCGGGCCACGTCGTCCAGGTGCTCGGCGCCGGGCAGATCCACCTCCACGGGGTTCAGCACACCGGCCCGCTCGTCCACGGGGGGCAGCTCGGGCAGGCGGTGGCTCACGGCCTTGAGGGCGTCGAGGGCCAGCAGCCGGAACGTGGTGAGCTTGCCTCCCGTTACGGTCAGCAGCCCTCCCTCCTCCCACACCACGTGGTCGCGGGACTCTTTCGACGGATCGACCTTGCCGGTCGCGATGACGGGCCGCACGCCGGCAAAGGTAGAGAGGACGTCGTCCAACGTCAGTCCCAGGGAGGGGAACTGGGATTCGACGGCGGCCATCAGATAGGCGACCTCCGCCGGGCTGATGCGCGGCTCGTCCTCCAGGTTCTCGTCGTGGTCCACGTCGGTGGTGCCCACCAGGGTGATGCCCTCCCACGGAAAGATGAACACCGGCCGGCCATCGACGGGATGCAAGAAGCCCACGGCCTGGGCGACGGGCAGCCGCCAGGCCGGAAAGATCAGGTGGCTGCCCCGCAGCGGCCGGAGGCGCGCCGGGGCGCCCACCTGTTCACGCAGCGCGTCGGACCAGGCGCCCGTGGCATTGACCACCACGCGGGCATGGGCCTCTGCGCCGCGCCCGGTCACCTGGTCCCGCAGGCGCACGCCGTTGACGGGCCTGTCAGGCTTGTCCTCGTCGCACAACAGCCCCTCGACGGCCACATAGTTCAGGGCCACAGCGTCGGGGCTGCTCGACACCGCCTCGCGGATGACCCTCAGTACCAGGCGGGCATCGTCCGTCTGCGCGTCGCCGTAGCGAAAGCCGCCCTTCAGCCCTTCGAGGCTGATGTGCGGCGCCAGCATCTGGAAGTCCTGCGAGCTGTAGTGGCGATGGGTCCACTGCAAGGCCAGAAGATCGTAGACGGACAGCCCGGCGCTGTAGGTCCACCGGCCGGGATGGTCGCCCTTGTAGGTTGCCAGGAGAAAGCCCAGGGGATCGATGAGCCCCGGCCCCTCTTCAAGGAGCCGCTGTCTCTCGTGAACCGAGGCGCGCGTCAGCCGCAGCTTGCCCTCTTTTAGATAGCGCAGCCCACCGTGCACCAACTTGGACGAACGGCTGGAAGTGCCCCAGCCAAAGTCGCGCCTTTCCACCAGCAGCGTGCGCAGGCCCAGGCGCGCCGCCTCGCGCAGCACCCCCGCGCCGGTAATTCCGCCGCCGACGACGATGAGGTCCCAGGGTTCTCCCAGGCCGGCCCAGGCTTCTTCGCGCCAGTCCTTAGCCCACATTGTTCCCCCTCTCGATCAGCTTGCCGGGATTCATGATCCCGTCAGGGTCGAACCTCTGGCACAGGTCGGCGAGGACTTGCATGCCCAGGACGCCCTTCTCGCGCGCCAGGTAGGGCAGATGATCGGTGCCGATCCCGTGCTGGTGAGTGATGGTGCCCCCCCGGGCCAGGATGGCCTCGGTGGCTGCCCCCTTGAGGACCTGCCAGCGACGCAGGTTCTCCCGGGCGTCCTCTCCCCGGTCCCCCGTCGCCGCCAGGCGAAAGAGATAGGTGGTATAGATGTTCGAGCCAAAGGGATACAGGTGCGACAGGTGGGTAAAGACGTGCACCCGCTCGCCCACGTCCTCCAGGCCCCCGTGCAGAGCGGCTTCCACGTCCTCGATGACCGCCGGCAGCTCGGCCCAGCCGGTGGCCGTTTCCAGGGTATCGATGGCGTAGCCCAGTTCCCAGAGCGTGTTCCGCAGGTAGGGCGTGCGAAAGCGGCTCTTGTTCCACTCCTTGCCAAAGGTGCGTCCCACGTGCACCCCGCCATAGCGGCCGGCAATGCCCAGCGCCTCGCCACGGGCCGTCTTGACCACCGCCTCGCGCCCGGCAAAGCCCAGGAGGAGCATGGCCTTTTCCTCGCCGACACCGCGCAGCGAGAGCAAGCGTTCCAGGCCGCCGATGAGCCGCTCGTGACCCGCCAGGGCCAGCGTGGTCTGTGTCTCCACCGCCGTGCTAAGGCGTACCATGGACAGGGGCACGCCGGCCTGCATGATCTCCCGCACCGCGTCGCGGCCCCGGCCTTCGTCGGAAAAAAAGATGGCGTGAAAGGCCTCCACCTCGGGCAGGCGAGAGCAGCGGACCGTGGCCTCGGTAAGGACCCCGAGACAGCCCTCGGAGCCCAGGACTACCTCGCGCAGGTCGGGGCCGGCGGCCGACGATGGGAAGGGTGGCAGCTCCAGCGTGCCCGCCGGCGACTCCAGGCATCCCCCGGCAAACAGTCTCTCGATGCGCCCGTAGCCCAGCGATTGCTGGCCGCTGGATCGGGTGACGATCCAGCCGCCCAGCGACGACAGCTCGAAGGACTGGGGGAAATGGCCCAGTGTGCAGCCCCTGGCGCGGAGCTGGGCCTCCAGGTCGGGCCCGGTGACGCCGGCGCCAAAGGTGGCCAACAGGCTCTTGTCGTCCATGTGCTGCAAGCGGTTCATGCGGCCGAGATCCACCGTCAGCACCGGTCGCTCGCCCGGCAGAGGATTGATGTGGCCCACGACACTCGTGCCGCCGCCGTAGGGAATCAGCCGGGCGCCGGTCCGGGCGGCGTAGTGGATCAGCTCTCGCACCTCCGCGCCGTCTGTGGGGTAGGCCACGCCATCGGGAAACCGCTCGATCTGGCCGGTGCGCAGCGCGATCCAGTCGGGCAGGCTCTGGCCGCGTGCATGGCGCACCCGGTCTATTATGTCGTCCGAAACCAGGGGATGGGGTGGCAGCCGAGAGGCAGCGACGCCGGAAGCAACCTCTTCGAGGGTGGCATCCCGGGGCGGCCTCCCCGGCCCCACCAGCGCCTCCAGGTAGCGCCTGGGTCTCTCGTGCAGTGCGTGGGTGACCCCTTCATCCCCCCAGCCGTTCCATCGTTTCATCTTCCCCCTCCCCTGTGGCCGCCTGGTTCCAGAGGGCGATGCTCTCCTGCATCACCTCCCTGACCAGGCGCTCGGCTCCGTCGGCATCGCCCCGGCTCGCCATCGCAGCCAGGGCGGCGTAAAAGTCCCGGGACGAAGCGCGCGCCTCGTCGAGGGCGAAATAGAGGCAGGCCATCTCCTCGTAGAATCCCATAAAGCCGTTGAGGATGAGCGTGTAAACCGGGTTGCCGGAGGCGATGGTCAGGGTGCGGTGCAGGTCCCAGTCAAAGGCAGCCATGGCCCGGGGCGTGTCGTCCAGGGCTTGCTGCCCCGCCAGGTAGTCCACCAGGGCATCGACCCCCCTGATAACGGCGGCCCGGGTGTAGGCCGGAGCCAGCGCCAGGCGCACCTCGAGGAGGTTGGACACAAAGTTGGGGGGCAGGCGCCGGCTGTAGCGCACCAGGGCGCCCAGGACGTTCAGCCCGCCCTCCTGCCAGAAGTCGTTGACGCGGGTCGACTTGCCCTGCTGGATGGTCAGCCAGCCGTCGCAGGCCAGGCGCTGCAAGGTCTCGCGCAGCGTTGGGCGTGTCACGCCCAACTGGGCTGCCAGGTCGCGCTCGCCCGGCAGGGTCGACCCGGGCGGATAGGTGCCGTCGAGGATGGCGGTCAGCAGCGCTTCCTCGGCGTACGCTGCCGGTCGTTGTGGTGCCGACCAGTTGCTCATCGAGCCTCCTGTTGGTGGCGCACTGGTAAGTGGTCATACCAGTTGGCTCGATTATACTACCATCTATCGCGCCTGTCAAGCCCAAAAGCCCGGGCGTTACGGCTTGTTGCAAAGTCGGCAGCTCCCTACAAGGCTCGCGTGGGCCCGATCCCGCCAGAGCCGACAATGGCCCGGCCCGAAGTCAATGGACAATGCAAATCGTGCGTGGGCCTGCAGGGCTCGGTCGAGGCGATGACTGCGCATCTGCCGGCCGGTACCCCCGCCAATAGCCCACAGACCAGGCAGGCAGTGGAGCCGTACCCGCCAGGCTCTTTCCCTGAAGCGGCCCGTCAGGTCTGCGGCCCGTTGCCCGGCTGTCCCGGCACCTGGATGGTGGAAGAAACGACCGCCGGCTCCTCTTCTTCCTCGTCACTCACGATCACGACCCCTTCCTCGGTGCGCAGAGTGCGCTTGCGGATGGTGGGATCGATGAGAAGATGGCGCACGATGACCTGGGCCGCGCCCGCCACGGGGATGGCCAACAGGGCACCGACCACTCCACTCAGCAAGCCGCCGGCGATGAGGGCCACGATCACCAGCAGAGGATTGAGGCCGACGGCCCGCTCCATGACCTTGGGCACCAGGACGTGGGCTTCCAACTGCTGCACAAGAAAATACCACACGGCCACGCCCAGGGCTACCGGCCAGGACACGGTAAACGCCAGGAGCACGGCGGGCACGGCGCCCGCGAGGGGACCCACGACGGGTATGGCTTCGGTGATGGCGGCGATGACCGCCAGGGCCGGGGCATAGGGCACGCCGAGGACCAGCAGGCCCAGGTACGAGGCAAGGCCCACCGCGCCCATGAGAATCGCCTGCCCGCGCAGGTACGAACCCAGCGTGCCCTCCACGTCGTTCCAGATGTTTTCGACCTGGCCGCGTATCCGCATGGGGCTGAGGCGCAGGATAAAGGCCAGCATCGGCTCGCGGGCCGTGAGCCAGTAGAAGGTCATGACAAAGACGAGGACCAACTGGGCCAGCACCAGCACGCCGCCCATGGCCAGAGGCCACACCTGCTGCTCGGCCATGCCCCGGGCCTGCTCGATGAGCGCCTGGACCTGTTCCGGCAAAGCGATCACGGGCAGGATCACCCGAAAGTTCTCCCAGCCAAAGATGGTCAACCACGAGGAAAAGCGCAGCAGAGGCTCCCGGAGCAGCTCGCCGGAGAGCAACCCCGTGGTCATCTCGACGAGGGGCGGCGTCGCCACGATGATCAATCCGAAAAGGATGCCCAGGACCAGGAGATAGACGAGCAGGATTGCCAGCCCCCGGGGTATGCGCCAGCGCGACAGCGTGTCGACTACGGGCCGGATGGCCGAAGCAAAGATGATGGCCAAGAACAGGACGAGAAGGATCTGCCCTACCCTGTACAGCAGGTAGGCCAGCAGCAGGGTGGCCAACACTACGACGGTCGTCTGAAAGGCTTGCCGTCCGGTCATGATGCCGCACCTCCACCAGAAAAAAAGGACGCCCGCTGCCGAAATTCACCAATGCGAATGGCCACGGCAGCGGGCCTCAGCGCTCATTATACCTCAAGTACCTTTTCTGTCAAGCGCCGGCCAAGGCCCGCTCTAGGGCCTCGCCTGCGCCGCCAGGTGGTAGAGCGTGCCGCTGCTGCGATCCACCAGGTACAGCTCGCCCGCCTCGTCCTCGCCAAAGGAGGTCAGGCGGGCGTTGGTCTGTTCCAGGACCGCCGACTGCCAACTGCCGTCCTCGCCGGGCGCCAGCCCCCAGATGGTGCCGCTGCAGTAATCGCCCACGAGATAGATGCCCTGCAGCATGGGATACCGGCTGCCACGGTAAACGTGGCCTCCTGTGATAGAGCAGCCGGCCGAGTGGTCATACTCCCAGATAGGCATCACCAGTCCGGCGGTCTCGCAGCCCTCCCCGCGAAAACAGTGCAGGCCCTCCATGATGGGCCAGCCATAGTTCTCGCCGCCGCCGCCGGCCGGCTGGAAGTTCACCTCCTCGTAGGCATTCTGCCCGACGTCGGCAACGTACAAATCCCCCGTGAGGCGGTCGAAGGAGTAGCGCCACGGGTTGCGGAGGCCGATGGCCCAGATCTCGTCACGCACGGCCGGGTCGTCCACGAAGGGATTGTCCTGGGGGATGGCGTAAGGCTGCGCGCCGTCGACGTCCAGGCGCAGCATGGCCCCCAACAGTGTCTGGCCGTTCTGGCCGTTGCCATACGTGTCGCCTCCGCCGCCCCCGTCGCCCAGCCCCACGTACAGATAGCCGTCGGGCCCAAAGACCAGGTGTCCGCCGTTGTGGTTGCCGGCCGGCTGGTCCACGCTCAGCACCACGCTCTCGCTGCCCGCGTCGGCCCGGTTGGGATCCTGGCTCACGGTCCAGGCCGAGATCACCGTGTCGCCGTTGCGGTCGGTATAGTTGATCAAGAACCGGCCGTTCTCGGCATAGCGCGGGTGAAAGGCCAGGCCCAGGAGGCCCTGCTCGTTCCCCTCGGAGGTCACTCTGTCGACGATGTCCAGGAAGGGAGCGTCCAGAAGGCTGCCATCGTCGACGATCCGGATGCGGCCGGGCTGCTCCAGGATGAACAACCGCCCGCTGCCGTCGCCGGGCGCGACGATGCCCGAAGGGCTGGCCAACCCGCCGGCCACTTCCTCAAGCCGGAGGCCCACCACCCCTGGATTTGGCGGCGCCGTGGTCGCCGTGGCAGCAGGCGTCGCCGTTGGCGCGCGCGTCGCGGTCGGCGCCGGCGTGGCGCTGGCCTCGGGCGAAGGCACGGCGGTGGGCTCCGCCGGGGGTACGGCGTCGGTGCTCGCGGCCGTCGCCGGGACGGGCGTCTCGCTCGCCGCTACGGTGGGCGACGGCGACGGGCTATCGGTTGCTGCTGCGGCCGTGGCGCCGGGACTCGCCGTCGCTGCCGGCTCCGCGGTCGCCGGGGACGTGGCCGGGGCCTGGGTCACGTTGCCGTCGCCATTGCAGGCAGCCACTACCAAGGCCAGGAGGGCCAACGAAATCAAGAATGTCGAACGTTTCATGGGTCAGACCTTTCTCGCATGGCACACGACAACCACGCCAAAGCGTGCCGCCCGCCAACGCAGGGCGGTCTATCCGGTTGTCGCGAAAGGGTCGTGGCTCTTCTTGGCCGGGAGGCGACGGCGCCCGGGGCTGACGCAGCCGAGACTCAACGCACGCCAGAAAACCAGCTCAAGACCAGGACAAAGGCGAGCTGGATGACGAACAGCGGCAGGCCGTTGATGACATAGTGCCGCATGGTATAGGTGCCCGCCTCTCGCACCAACAGGTTGTCGGTGTTGGTCAAGGGCGTGAGATAGGACGTGGTGACGGCCACGGCCATGGCAATGGCGAACGGTTGGGGTGGGAGCCCCTGTGCGTTGGCCAGGCTGATGGCCAGGGGCGTCACCAGGGCAGCCGCCGCCGAGTTGGAGACGATCTGGGTGACGAGCGCCGCAAACAGGAACAGGAGTCCCAGCGTCCCGAGGGGGCCGACGATGCCGCTCAACGCTGCCAGTCGTCCCGCGATCGCTGCCGCCGCCCCCGTCTTTTCCAGGGCCATGGCCATGGGCAGCATGGCGCCGACGAGGATGAGGATGCTGCCGTCGATGCTGCGATAGGCGCGCTCGACGCGGACGCTGCCCGTCAGGATAAGGGCGATGGCAGCCGCCAGGCTGGCCGTCGCCAGCGGCAAGATCCCGGCGACGACGGCCACGATCATGGCCAGCAGGATGCCGACGGTCAGCTTGGCCTTGGCCGTCACCCGGTCCCCCGGCTGGGGGCCCAACTGGTTGACCAGCACCAGGTTCAGATCATAGCCCACGCGCTTCAGTCGCTCGGCCGGGCCCTGCACCAGCAATGTGTCGCCCGTCCTGAGGATCACCTGGCGCAGGTTCTGGCGGATGATACGCCCGCGGCGGCGCACCGCCAGGATGTTCAGGCCATAGCGGTCTCGAAAGCGGACCTCGGCCAACGACTTGTCGGAGAGCTGAGAACGGATGGGGACCATTAGCTCGGCCAGGGCCAGGCGGGCAGCCTCCAGCCCGCTCAGCTCTTCCAGCTCGACGCGCCCCTTTGGCTCCAGCTCGTGGATGGTCGCCGCCTGGTAGGCAGTGCCCGGCTTGCCCTCCACGATGAGCACATCGTCGTGCTCCAGGGGTCGCACCGGATCGGGCACGCGCAGGGGCTTGCCGCCCACCTGGATGGCGAGCACATTCAGCCCATACCTGCTGCTCAGGTCCGTCTGTCCCAACCGCAGGCCAACGAGATCAGAATCGGTTCGCACCCGCAGGCGATAGAGCTCTTCCTTTAGCTGATAGTCCTCGGCAACCTCTTCCAGGGAAGGCTGTTCCGGCTCGGTTGTGACGGCTCGGGGGAGCAAGCGGTGGCCCACGAGCACGTACCAGGCGATGGCCAGCGCGAGGGAGGCCAGGCCCACGGGCGCGAGGCTCAAGAAGCTGAGGGAGGCCTGGCCCGCGGCCGCCAGCAGCTCGTCCACCACCAGGTTGGAAACCGTGCCGATGAGGGTCAGCAGGTTGCCCATGGACGCGCCGATGACAACGGGCAGCAGGAACTGGGCCGGTGCCATCTTGGTCTTGCGACACAAGCGCTGCACGGCCGGCATGAGGATCACGATTACGAGCAGGCTGCTCAAGACGGCGCTCAACAGCCCGGCGGTGAGCATCAGGACCACGAGGAGAAAGCCTGTGCCCCGGTGGCTGTACCTCATCAGCCTCTCGGAGATGAGCGTTGCCACGCCGGTTTCGTACAGGGCAGTCCCGAGGATATAGACGCAGGCCACGATGACGATGACCGGCTCGCCAAAGGCGCTAAAGGCTTCGCCGGGCTCCAGCACGCCCGTCAGCACCAGGGCCAGCGTCGCGCACACGGCCGTCAGATCGGGGCGAAGGCGCCGGCTGGCCAACACGGCCAGCGTGGCTATGAGGATGCCGAGAGTCAAGATGGCCTGGAAGTTCATTTGTAGGCTCATTGTACCCTCAGGGTCTGCCTCTTGTCAAATGCCGCGCCGCGAAATCTTGGCCCGGGCCCGCCAGATTGTATGATCAAGATCATGGCAGCCGGAGGACATCTGGGCTAGAATAGGAGCACTCCAGGTGGTATTGGAGAAAATGCTGCCCTCGTAGACGACCACCCCTGCTCCCTGGGCGGCAATTGGAGAAAATGGTGACGGACATGCTAGAAGTAGAGAAGCCAATCTCGGCCGAGAGCCTCGTCCAGGAGGTGGTGCTCCACTACCCCGAGACGGTGCTCGTCTTTGTCCGGCATGGCTTGCAATGCGTGGGCTGCGACATCTCGCCCTTTCACACCATCGCCGACAGCGCCCGAGAGCACGCCGTGGCCCTGGAGCCATTGCTCAGCGCCCTCAACACCGCCGCGGCCGGCCAGAAGCCGGCCTAGGCCCAACCTTTCCTGCTGGAGGAGCCCGATGGCAAAGCTGACACTCATTCTCGTCGTTGTCCTGGCCCTGCTGCTGGCCGCCTGCGGACCGGCCGAGCCGGCAGCCACGCCCCAGGCCGAACCGGAGCCGACGACCCTTGGCGTCGCAGCCGTCACCGAAGCGACGGTGACCATGGCCGGCGGCTCGTTTCAGCCACACACCCTGGTCGTGGCCACCGGCGCCACGGTCACCTGGCAAAACGACGACGGCGTGACCCACAACCTGACCAGCGACGAGGGCTGGTTCGAGTCGGGCGAGCTGGCCGCGGGCGCGCGCTTTCAGCGGCAGTTCGACGAGCCCGGCACCTTTCGCTATCGGTGCAGCATACACCCCAACATGGAGGGGGTCGTCGTCGTCATGCCCGGCGGCGCGGTGAGCCCGGCCCTGTTCGACGGCAAAGCGGTGGAAGACGTTTTCCAGGATAGCTGCAGTGGCTGCCACGGGCCCAACCGCGAAGGCGCCACCGGCCCGGCCCTCATCCCTGGCCGGCTGGATGCCGGCGACGAGGTCTATTTCGACGCCATCATGAATGGCCGTCCGGGCACGGTCATGCCTGCCTGGGGACCGGCGGGCATGTCGGAGCAAGAGGTGTGGGCCATGGTCGGCTACATCCGCAGCGAGCCGTCGTCTGAGGCCGTCCAGTGGGAGATAGACCAGGTGGCAGCCAGTCGCGAGGTGCTGGTCGACGAGGCAACCCTGCCGGCCGAGCCCACCCATGACGGCAACGTGGACAACCTGATGCTGGTCACCGAGCGGGAGGCGCGCTCCATCGCCATCTTTGACGGCGACACCCATCGCTTGCTGGGCCACATCGAGGCCAGCTACCGGGCCCACGGCTATGCCTTTGACCCCACGTCTGACCGCTGGGCCTACAACGTCGGGCGGGACGGCTGGCTGTTCAAGATCGATCTCTATACCCTCCAGACGGTCGCCAAGGTTCGCGTCGGGCTCGACTCCCGCGGCCTGGCAATCTCGGACGACGGCAAGTATGCCATCGTCGGCAACTATATCCCCAACTCGGCGGTCATTGTCGACGCCAGGACCCTGGAGCCGCTGAAGGTCATCGTCACCGAGGGGACAAACCCCCAGGGCGAGATGGTCCCCTCGCGGGTAGCCATCACCTCCGACGTATCGCCCGAAAAGGTCGGCCCCTACTTTGTCCTCGCCCTCAAGGAGGCCGGGCAGATGTGGCGCATCGACTATTCGCAGCCCGACTTTCCCATCGACAAGCTGGAGGGCGTGGGCAACATTCTCCACGACGGCTTTCTCAGCGCCGACAACCGCTTCTTTTACATCGCCTCGCAGCAGGACAACTGGATGGCCGTCGTCGACGTGGCCAACTGGGAGCTGGTGACCCAGATCGCCACCGGCGACACGCCCCATCCCGGCTCCGGTGCCGTCTGGGAGGCAAACGGCACGACCTATGCCGCCACGGTGCACGCCGGCGAGGGCAAGATCACCATCTGGGACCTGGCTGACAACAGCATCGCCGCCGAGGTCGAGACCTCCGGGCCGGGGCTGTTCATCCGCTCGCACCACGAGAGCCCCACCGTGTGGGCCGACACCATGTTCGCCGATCCGGCCAACCGCATCTATGTCCTGGACGGCTCGACCTTTGACGTGGTCAAGGTCATCGAGGAAGGCGTCCAGCCCTTGCATCCAGAGTTTACCCATGACGGACGTTATGTCTACGTCGCCGACTGGCAGGGCAACGTGGTAAGAGTCTACGACGCCGAGACCTTTGAGAAGGTGGCCGAGGTGGGCGGCGTCGAGACGCCGACGGGCATCTTTAACACATCGCGAAGGAGCGAGACCCTTGGACACTAGAGTAGACAGTGGCGGGCGGATTGCGCGGGAAGCGCGCACCGTCGACGCCATGATCGAGCTTTATTGCCGGGAGGTACACGGCAGCGCGGCCGGACTATGCTCGAGCTGCGCCGGGCTGCGCGACTATGCGCGGCAGCGCCTGAAAAAGTGCCCGTTCCAGGAGGGCAAGACGACCTGCGCCCGCTGCCCGGTGCACTGTTACAAACCCCACATGCGCGAGCAGATTCGCGCCGTGATGCGCTATGCCGGCCCGCGCATGTTATTACGCCATCCGATCCTGACCGCGCTGCACCTGGCCGACGGACTCCGCAAGGAGCCCGTGCGCGGGCTGCGGCCAGCTTCCGCAAAGGGAGATAAGAGCAGGTGAGCGCCCAGACGAAGCAAGGCAAGTCGGCTCTGCGCCGCTGGATACAGGATCACCCCCGCCCCCTGGAGTGGCTCTACCGCTTCGGAGAGCACACCATTCGCCTGGCCGACCCGCTCCTGGCCCGCCTGGGCTACGAGCGGGCCGGCCGCCTGCTCTTTCCCGTAGAACGCATCATGAAGGAGCTCGTCTTTGACTGCCGCTCCTGCGGCCAATGCACCCTGCGCCTGACGGGCATGACCTGCCCCATGACCTGCCCCAAGCAGCTCCGCAACGGCCCCTGCGGCGGCGTCCGCCCCGGCGGCTACTGCGAAGTCTATTCCGATCGCCGTTGCGTCTGGACCGATGCCTGGGAGCGATCGCGCAAAATGCGAATCTATGGCGACGGCATCCACCTGGTGCAGCCGGCGGTGGACTGGCGGTTGGAGGGGACGTCGGCGTGGATCAACATGCTGACGGGGGCGGACCTGCCGCCTGGGGCTGAGGACAAAGCCCACCCGGGAACTCCAAGCCGATCGCGCAGGAGCTAGCGCCGGCCTTGGGATGCGAGCATGCCGGCCCCGGCGACGAGTTCTTGCATTTCCTGGGTAATGGCCTGGCGGCGGGCCATCTGCACCTGCATGGTCAGCTCATCGATGAGCCGCTCGGCGTTCTGGCTGGCGTCTTCCATGAGCTGATAGCGGGCGGCGTGCTCGGCCGTGGCCGATTCGACGAGCCAGCCGTACAGGCTGATGGCCGTCAACTGCTCGGCCAGCCGGGTATAGAGGCCCATGGGATCGGTCTCGAGGATGGGCGGCCAGGTCTCCTGGTCGGCGTCCTCGTCGCCTAGCGAGATTTCCGGGGGGATGAGCTGGCCCACGGCAGGCCGGTATTGGCCGACGCCACGATAGGTGTTGTACACGACATCCACCCCATCGAGCTCGCCGGCCTCGAAGCGGGTCAGCAGGCGGCGGGTCAGATCGAAGGCAAGGCGATAGGAGGGCAGGGCCGCCGTGGACAACGAGCGAGTGAGGTCGGGCTCTCGACCTTGCCGGCGCAAAATGCGGATGACGCGGCCGCCGAGGGCCCAGAGCTCGACGGGCACGCCGGCGTCGGCCCACTGGCGAGCATGGGCCACGGCCTGGCCCGCGACTACGCGGTTGAACTGGCCGACGAGACCGCGCTCGCTGCCCATGACCAGGACGACGATGCCCGCCCCGCGCGGCTCGTGCAGTGGTGCGGGCGGCCGGCGGCGCGAGGGCAGGCGCGGCAGGAGGAGGCGCAGGATGCCCTGCAGGCGCGAGCGATATTGGGCCACGCTCGTATTGTGGCGGCGGGCCTTTTGCCAACTGCCCATCGAGATGGTGCGCAGGGCGCCCAGCAAGGGTTGGACGCTGCGGATGTTCTCCAGGCGGTCGGCGGTGCGCTCGATGTCCTGGCTCATGGCAACTGGTTGACCTCGATGCTGCTCAGATCCCAGACAAAGATGGCGGCCCCGCCCAGCAGCGCCTGGATCGACCGCTGTTCAGGATCTTGGCCTTCTGCCTCGCTGGCTACGGGCACTTGCCGGGAGCTGTTCTCGCGAATGATCTCCAGGATCTGATCCAGGTTCTGAGCTTCGACGGCAACGAACATGGTTAATTGCGACTGGCGCAGCATGCCGCCCCGGCTCTCCATGAAGGTGGCGGTGTAGCCGGCCTCGATGAGCTTGTTGAGCACCGTCTCGGCTTGTTCGTGGGGCACGACGGCCATGATCATTCTCACGATGAATTCTCCCCTTCCGCCCAGTAGTCTGATAGCTCGGAAATGCCTTCGTGCAGCCGGTTGCGGATCTCGTCCGTCAGCTCGCCCTCGCGATCGATCTGCTGCAAGAGCGCGGGAAGCTCGCGGTGAAAATGGCCGAGCAGCTCGCGCTGGTAGAGGTCCAGTCGATCCGGGGCAATATCGTCGATGTAGCCCTCGTTCGCGGCGAAGAGGATGACGACCTCCTGGGCCAGCGACAGTGGCTGGTGCACAGGCTGCGTGAAAATAGCCTGCAGCCGCTGGCCGCGATCGATCTGGCGCTGCGTCTCCTCTTCGACCTCCGTGCCGAACCGGGCAAAGCGGGCGACCTCTTCGAACTGGGACAGCTCCAGCCTGAGGTTTTCCGCCACGTCGCGCATGGCCCTGACCTGGGCAGTGCCGCCAACGCGCGAGACTGAGCGGCCGACGTCGACGGCCGGCTTGATCTCGCGGTTGAACAGGTCGGTGTCGAGGATGATCTGCCCGTCGGTGATCGAGATCAGATTGGTGGGGATATAGGCCGAAACGTTGCCCCGCTGTAGCTCGATGATGGGCAGCGCTGTGAGCGAGCCACCGCCGGCCTCCTCGTTTAGCTTGGCGGCCCGCTCCAGCAGGCGGGCGTGGATGTAGAAAATATCGCCGGGATAGGCTTCGCGGCCCGGCGGCCGGCGCAGCAGCAGGCTCATCTCGCGGTACGAATCGGCGTGCTTGCTCAGGTCGTCGTACACAATGAGCAGGTCGCGCCTGTGCTCGTACATGAGGTACTCGGCCATGGTGCACGCGGCATAGGGTGCCAGGTAGCGTAGGGCCGGTGGGTCGTCGGGGCTGGCCATGACGACGATGGTGTGCTCCAGGGCGCCGCTGTTGCGCAGCGTCTCGACCACAGCCAGGGCCGACGAGCGCTTTTGCCCGATGCTGACATAGACACAAAGCACGTCGGTGCCCCGCTGCCGCAAGATCGCGTCAACGGCAATCGCCGTCTTGCCCGTCTTGCGGTCACCTGCGATGAGCTCGCGCTGGCCACGGCCCAGGGGCAGCAGGGCGTCGACCACCTTGAGGCCGGTGTACATTGGTTCGTGGACCGGAGTTCGCTGGACGATGCCGGGCGCGTCGCGCTCCAAAAAGTGCCGCGCCGCGGCTTGAATTGGCCCGAGGCCGTCGAGGGGCTCGCCCAGGGGGTTGACGACGCGACCCAGCAGCTCGGGTCCAACGGGCACGAGGAGCCGCCGGCCGGTGGTGGTCACCAGGTCGCCACCGGAGATGCCCTGTTCGCTGCCCAGCAGGATGACGTCAACACGGTCATGGTCGAGGTTGAGGACCATGCCCTGCACGCCGGTGGCAAACGTCACGAGCTCGTCGCTGCGCGCCCAGAGCAGGCCCGACAGGGTGGCGACGCCGTTGCCGATTTGTTGCACGGTACCGACATCCCGGAGGTAGACGCGCCCTTCCAGAAAGTCGATGCGCTCCTCCAGGAGGCTGGCGAGGTAGCCAACGTCCATGTCGGGCAGCGGCTCGTGGTCATCGACCTCGGCGCCAGCGTCGCGGATCACGTCGTCGGCCGAAAGGGGCAGGTTCTCGGCCTGCTCTATTAGCTCACGAAACGCCTTTAGCCGGCCCTCGTTGAGGGTGCGAGTCTCGCCACTGATTCCCTCAGCCACTCGTCGATTCCTCTATGCGGTTCAACACGTCTTCTCGCAGGGCTTCGAGGCGGCCGGCGATGGAATTCTCCAGCACCAGGTCACCCAGGCGCACCCGGGCACCTGCGGCCAACCCTGGATCGACCTCGATATCAACGCTGACCGCATGGTCGGCCACGGCGCTAAAGGTCCGCACCAGGTCGCGCTGCTGTTCGGCCGACAGGGCGCGCGCCGTGGTAATGCGGGCGGTGGGATGGTGCTCGCCCAACGAGCGGCGCAGAGACTGGAGCAGGTCGGTCTCTTTGTGGCCCATTTCCCAGGCGCGCTCGTTGAGCTGCTGCAGGAGCTGGTCGTGCACTTGCTCGGGCGCGGCCTGGCGGATGAGGTACCGGCTGACGGTCATGACGGTCTCTAACAGATCCTGGTGGAAGCGGCTAACCTGCTGCTCGCGGACCTGGCGACCCTCGCGTCGCGCCTGGGCCAGGATGTCGTTGGCCTCGCGGCGCACGGCATCCATGACCTGGCGTCTCTCGGTCTCGATCCGGTTACGGGCCTCCTCCAGAATGTCAGAGACGCGGTCGTCCAACGCTTCGAGGTGTGCTTCCACCTCGGCACGCATCTCGGCGGCCTGCTGGCGGTCCTCCCTGGCTTTTTCGATCAACCGCTGCTTTTCTGCGGCCCGCTCTTCGACCCGCTGCAGCACGGGCCGGAACAGAAAATAGTAGAGCAGGGCGGTGAGCACCAAAAAGTTGGCGATCTCGAGGAGGATCGTGGCTAGATCCAGTTCCAGGAACATGGCACACCTCTAGAAGAAACGGTCGATGAGCGGGTTGGCAAAGAGCAGGATCAAGACGACCAGTAGCACATAGATGGCCGTCGATTCGAGCAGCGCCATGGAGATGAGCAGCGTCGTGCGCACGTTGCGGGCAGCGTCGGGCTGGCGAGAGATGGCCTCCATGGCCTTCATGACCGACAGCCCCTCGGCCAACGCTGGCACGGCGGTGCCGCCGACGATACTGGCGCCTGCGACGATGATAGTGATATAGGTGATGAGGGTTTCGGGATTCATATTCTCCAACAACTCGGCCTCCTATTCTTGCAGTGAGGGGTTGGCCTGGATCGCGCTGGCGATATAGACAGCGGCCAGGGCCGTAAAGATGTAGGCCTGCAGCAGCCCCGTAAAAATGCCCAGGCCAACCAGGGGCAGGGGCACAAACAGGGGCAACAGGGAAAAGATGATGGCCACGATCAGCTCGGCGCTGAGGATGTTGCCGAACAGGCGCAGGCTCAACGACAGGGTGCGGCTGAGCTGGCCAATGATCTCCAGAGGCAGCAAAAAGATGGGCTGCGCCAGGTCTCGCAGGTAACCAAAGACCCCCTTGGCGCGCACCCCGTAGT
>JAAYZQ010000031.1 GCA_012514775.1 Anaerolineaceae bacterium | reverse complement strand
CCAATGGCGACCGCCGGACGCCAGCGGAATACCTTCAATCGGATGGGATTCACCCCAACGCGAAGGGCCATAAGTTGATAGCTGATGTCCATAGGGGTGTAGGCTACGAATACTCTAGCCCATGAAGTGTGGCTAACGAGGGTGCCGCCGGAAGGCGGCCGACAACAGGCTTACCCTTTGACCTGTCTGGCCAGTTCCTCCAGCCGGCGTTGGTCGTGGACGACGAACTCGCTGCGCGTGATGTCGATCAAGCCCTCCTCGGCGAAACGGTGAAGAAAGCGGCACGCCACCTCTCGCGTCGTCCCAATGCGCGCCGCAATCTCGTCCAGCGTGACACTCCGTGGAATCGCCTCTTCCTCTCGGCCGGCAGAGACAGCTACCAACAGGCGCGCCAGGCGGCCGGCTACGGGCTGAAAGGCCAGCTCCTCCACAACCGTGCTGGCTCGCTGCATGCGCTGGATCATCAGGCAGCACATTTCCCACAAGATGCTCGCCCGGGCAAGCAGCAGCGGCTCGATGGCCTGCCGCGGCCAGATGTGCACGCGCGTTCGGCCGTGTGCTTCCAGCGATGCCGGCAGCGAAGCGCCTTCCTGGAAAAAGGCCGGCCCCCAGAATAGCTCCCCTGCGCTCAAGGTCGTGACCAGCAGGCTGCGTCCCTGGCTGGATGCTTTGACCGCATCGATCCGCCCCTTGCCGACCAGGAGCAGGTAAGGCCACGCGTCGCCCTGCAGCGCCAGAACCTCTCCTCGCTGCAGCTCGCGCGTGAGGGACTGCCTCACCAGGAGTTCCCGTTCGCCCTCGTCCAGCGCGGCAAAGATCGGGAGGGCGCGCAACCACTCTTCCAGGGTCTTCATAGATCTGACCGTCCTTCATTCAAATGGTGCCGTAGGAAGCAGTGTATCATAGTCCGATGCCTCGGGCAAATCCCGTCCCTCGGTTCTGCGAGTTGCCAAAAGTTCAAGACTTCCGACCGAGATTGTGCTATATTGAACATGGCAAGCCGGCTTGCTCCCGACATGGGAGATATGCCGTCATTGTAGCCGAGGTCCATGATGAAAAGACACCTGCTCTGCTGGCTGGCATTATTGATCGTGTTCTGCGCTTCGTGCGGGGGGAAGGACGCACCCGCCAACGAACTGCCTTTTTGCCCGCGCCCGGCTGGCACGCCCCACTACCTAACGGTGCCTCCGGAACTGCTGCCTACGCCCCTGCCGTTTTCGACGGCCGGCCCGGTGGAGATCGGGGGCAAGACCGTGCTCGTAGACAGGATCGTGGAGGGACCGCTGTGCAATGACACCTGGAGCGGAACGATATACGTGAGCTGCAACGTGCAGGTCTATCCCTGGGAGGGGCAGCCTACGTTTCTGGATGATTGCGGCTTGACGATCGAACCTGGCACAGTCGTGTACGTGGCCGATCATGGTGACGAGCCCTATTACAAGGGCTGCTCGTGCCATTACGGCCCTGGCGAGCCATAAGGACCGGAAAGGAGACGAGAATGAACAAGCGGCATTTGCTTGGAGCAGCACTGGCCATCGTTGGCGCCCTGATGGGCATCATCGGCCATTTCATCCTTTTCCAGAAATGGTATTTTGTCGGGATGAACACGCCGTCCGCGGAGCCGGGTTGCGAGATCCTGCTGGAGACGATCCATCCCCTCATGGCCGACCTGGGACTCCTCGGCGGCGTGCTGTTCGCCGTCAGTGCTTACGGATTCCTGACCCGCCGGAACTGGGCGTTCTTCCTGTCGGTGGTCGGTGTGGTCCTGGCACTGCTGGGGAGTT
>JAAYZQ010000283.1 GCA_012514775.1 Anaerolineaceae bacterium | reverse complement strand
GCTTCGATGCCTCGGACCTCATGCCCGCCCAGGTCGGCTCCGGCTCCTTCTGGACCGGCATGACCGACTATGTCAGCGGCCTCTCTGACCTCGATACGGCCCTCGCCGAAATCGACGCCTCCTGGCCGCAGTAGGTATCCAGACGACAGGCTGCCAGCCCGTGAGGGCTGGCAGCCTGTCGAGGGGAGGTGACATATGGCACAAGCCGAAAGCGTGAAAGGATCCCCCACAGGCCAGGCGCCCAAGCCCAAGACAGCGCTGGAGCTGATTAGCTGGTTGGGGCGCCTGTTACTGGCCATAGCCATCCCGTTCATCGCCTTTGCCGTGCTCTATGCCGGGTTTATTTGGTTGCGGGACAGCAATGCGCCGCGCTGGCTCATCGCGGCGGTGGCCATTCTCTGGGGCGTTGGCGGCGTGGCGATGCTCTACTGGATCTTTAACAGCATTGTCGAACGACTCCCCAACCAGTGGACTGCCCGCCTGCAACCTTTTGTCTTTGTCGGCCCGGCAATGGCCATTCTCCTGTGGTATCTGGCCCTGCCGGCAGTCCGCACCTTTTACCTGAGCCTCTTCGGGCGCGACGGCCCGCCCAGGGGCGCCGGCCTCATCGAATCCCTCCGGAGCAGCGCCTTTGTGGGGTTGGACAACTATGCGGCGATCTTTAGCGAGCGCCTGCTGACCGAGGCTTTGCGCAACAACCTGATGTGGATCATCATCGGCAGCACCATGTCGGTGGTCATCGGTCTTATTGTTGCCGTGTTGGCCGATCGCAGCAAGTTCGAGCGAGTCGCGAAATCGCTGATCTTTTTGCCCATGGCCATCTCTTTCGTCGGCGCCAGCGTCATCTGGAACTTTGTGTACGAGGTCCGGCCGGAGGGATCGGCGCAGATCGGTATATTGAACGCCCTCACCGTCGCGCTGGGGGGCCAGCCCCACCCCTGGGACAAGTGGGTCCAGATCGCGCCCTGGAATAATGTCTTTCTCATCCTCATCGTCATCTGGCTCCAGGCAGGATACGCCATGGTCCTCTATTCCGCTGCCCTGAAGGGCATCCCGGAAGAGATCATGGAGGCGGCACGGGTTGACGGCGCCACCGAGGTGCAGGCCTTTTTCCGTATCATGATCCCCTCCATTGCAGGTACCATCATCACCGTCTGGACGACCGTCGTCATCTTTACGCTCAAGATCTTTGACGTAGTCTGGGTCATGACCGGCGGGCAGTTTGGCACCCACGTGATTGCTACCCAATTCTATCGCCAGTCGTTTACATTCCGCAACTCGGGCTATGGCTCGGCCATCGCCATCATCCTCCTCCTCACCGTCATCCCGGTGATGATCTACAATCTGAAACAATTCAGAGAACAGGAGGCGTTCTAGCATGAGACGAAAATGGACCGGCCCCCTGCTCGTCAACCTGACGCTGGCGCTCATGGTGATCATCTGGAGTGTCCCCACGCTGGGGTTGTTCATCTCTTCGTTCCGGACTCGCTTTGACATCCAGACCACGGGCTGGTGGAACATCTTTCCGCACCGGGAATGGGCGACGACGGACACGTACAACGTCCAGGAGCTCGGCCTGGATCCCAGCGGCGTGATGGAGGTGGAGGGCGTGACCGGCACCTTCGAGGAGCTGCGGGAGGGCGTGATGTCACCCGAGGGAGGCAAGCGCGTGACCTGGGTGGGGAACCGGCGCCTGGGACGCATCGAGGTGCAGGAGCGCATCTGGACCACCACGTGGAACTTTTCCCTCGACAACTATAAGCAGGTGTTGCTCGGCAGCCAGATCCCGGTGACCAGGCCCGACGGCACGGTAGAGATGACGCCTGGACAGAACATGCCGCAGGCTTTTCTGAACAGCCTGGCCGTCGCTGTTCCCTCGACCATCATTCCCATTCTCATCGCGGCCTTTGCAGCCTATGCCTTTGCCTGGATGAACTTTCCGGGCCGCCGGATTATGTTCATCCTGGTGGTCGGGCTGATAGTGGTTCCTCTGCAAATCGCCCTGGTGCCTATCCTGCGGGACTATAACAGCCTGAGGCTCAACGGGACCTTCCTGGCCATCTGGCTGGCGCACACCGGCTTTGGCCTGGCGCTGGCCACCTATCTGCTGTTCAACTATATCCGGACGCTGCCCCGCGAGACGCTGGAATCGGCATTCATCGACGGCGCCTCTCACTTTACCATCTTCTTGAAGCTGGTCCTGCCCCTCTCGGTGCCGGCGCTGGCGTCGTTTTTCATCTTCCAGTTCCTGTGGGTCTGGAACGACTACCTGGTGGCCCTCACCTTTCTCGGCGTCGACCCCAGCTACAAGGTCCTGACCCAGCGCCTGGCCGATCTCACGGGCACCTTCGGGAACGACTGGCACCTGCTGACGGCGGGGGCGTTCGTCACCATGATCCTGCCCCTGATCGTGTTCTTTAGCCTGCAACGCTACTTTGTTCGTGGGATGCTGGCAGGGTCAGTGAAGGGCTAGGCGAGCTGAGCATTCGTGGAGCGGCACAGGGAGCCAATGGCGCGATCACGACAGCCCGCCTTTGACGCAGCCCTCTGGTTCCTGTGGATCATGGCCACGACCCTGGGCTGGCTCCTTGGCAGCCTGCTGTTCACAAACCTTGCCCTGGTCCCGGCGGGCGTGGGCGTGGCGGCCATGCAGTCGTTCGTGCTCCATCACCGCATCCCCCGGGCATGGCGCTGGTTCCTGGCGACCTCGACGGTGTGGCTTGTAGTCTCTACGCTGCTCCTGGCGATGGTCCCTGCCCCCCTGCAAGGGTTGGTGGGCGGCGTGATCCTGGGCCCGACGCTGGGCCTGGCCCAGTGGCTGCTCCTGCGCCACGAGGTGCTCTGGGCAGGGTGGTGGATCGTCGTCAGCACCATGGCCTGGATCACGGGCCTGGCGCTGTTGCCCGGCATTCTATCTACGGGAGCCCTGGCCGGGGCCATCACCGGCGTGGCTCTCACCCTTCTGCTGCACTACCCAAAGCCGGCCTCAACGCCGCAGTCGAAGGCTGAATCGAGGAACTAGAGAGGAAAGAGGTTCATGGGTTCCGATCATCGGTGGTGGCAAACGGGGGTAATTTACCAGATCTACCCGCGCAGCTTTCAGGATAGCACGGGCAACGGCGTAGGCGATTTGCAGGGGATTCTGCAAAGGCTGGACTATCTGACCGATACCCTCGGCGTCGACGCCATCTGGCTATCGCCCTTCTACCCCTCGCCCATGGCCGACTTTGGCTACGACGTGGCCGACTACACAGGTGTTGACCCGCTCTTTGGCGATCTGGACAACCTGGACCGTCTTCTGGCCGGGGCCCACGAGCGCAACCTCCGCGTGATCATCGACCTGGTGCCCAACCACACCTCCGACCAGCATGCCTGGTTTCAAGAGTCGCGTTCATCACGGGATAACCCGAAGCGGGACTGGTACACTTGGGCCGATCCTCGGCCCGACGGGTCACCACCGAACAACTGGTTGAGCGTGTTCGGTGGTCCGGCCTGGGAGTGGGATGCACGCACCGGCCAGTACTACCTGCACTCCTTTCTCAAGGAACAGCCCGACTTGAACTGGCGAAACCCGGAGGTCAAGGAGGCCATGTTCCAGGTGGTCCGCTTCTGGCTGGACCGAGGCGTGGACGGCTTTCGCATCGACGTGGCGCACTTTATCCTCAAGGACCCGGAACTGCGTGACAACCCGGCCAACCCTGACCTCGGAAAGATCATCCACAAGTCCCTGGGCGCCTATGATTCACAGCTTCACCTCTACGATCAAGGCCACCCCGACGTCCACTCTGTCTACCGAGAACTCCGGCGGTTGCTGGATGGCTACGACGGCGAATGGCCACGCATGGCCGTCGGAGAGGTCCACATCTTTGACTGGCTGCAATGGGCCGCCTACTACGGCCAGGACCTGGACGAGCTCCACATGCCATTCAACTTCCAGCTTCTGGGCGTGCCCTGGGAGCCGGCAGCCATCCAAGCCGTGGTAGACAACATGGAGGCGGCCCTGCCGCCAGGTGCGTGGCCAAACTATGTTCTGGGAAACCACGACGAATCCCGCATTGCGACACGCTTGGGCCTGCCGGAGGCGCGGGTGGCAGCGATGCTGCTTCTAACCCTGCGTGGCACCCCCACCCTGTACTACGGCGACGAAATCGGAATGACGGATGTGCCGATCCCGCCCGAGCAACAGCAGGATCCCTGGGGCTTGCGGGTGCCGGGCCTGGGCCGGGACCCATCCCGCACACCGATGCAATGGAGCGCCGCGCCGCACGCTGGTTTTTCTCCGCCCACAACGCGGCACCTGTGGCTGCCCTTGCCCGACGACTATCAAGAGGTCAACGTCGAGCGCCAGCTCGACGATCCCGGCTCGATGCTGAATCTGTATCGGCTTATGCTGGCGTATCGGCGGGCTACACCTGCACTACAGCGGGGCAGCTACACGCCCCTGGAGGACGTGCCCCCTGCCGTCTATGCTTTCATCCGCCAGGCCGGCGAGCAGCGCGTGCTGGTGGCACTCAACCTCTCGAACACACAGCAGAGGGTGAATCTTGCAAAGGATTCCGGACGCCTGATCGTCTCCACCTACCTGGACCGGGAAGGCATCGCCAGCCTCGACCCGCTCGCTCTGCGTGCCAGCGAAGGCGTGATCGTCGAACTTTTATGAGGCGGGCACCACGACCCGCCGGGAAAAAAGAGATGAGTGAAACGAACCACATACCTGTTGATGTAATTCAGCAATTCATGATCGACGTGTTCAAGGGACTCGGCACTCCGAGCGACGAGGCCGGGATCTGTGCTGAGGTGCTCATCACCTCCGACGTGCGGGGCATTGAATCCCACGGTGTGGGCCGCCTCAAGTACTACTATGACCGCATCAAGGCCGGCGTGCAGAACACTCACACCGAGTTCGATGTCGTGCAAGAGAGCGAGACCACGGCCGTGGTGGACGGACACCACGGTATGGGTCACGTCATCGCCTACCGGGCCATGCGCCTGGCCATAGACAAGGCACGGCGCTATGGCCTGGGCGCCGTTGCCGTGCGCAACGGCACCCACTTTGGCATCGCCGGCTACTATCCCCTCATGGCCGCCCAGGAGGGCATGATCGGCTTTACCTTCACCAACGCCCGCCCGGCCATCGCCCCGACCTTTGGCACCGAGCCCATGCTGGGCACCAATCCCATCGCCTTTGCCGCCCCGTCTGACATGGACTTTCCCTTCTCCTTCGACGGAGCGACCGCCATCAGCCAGCGGGGCAAGATCGAAGTAGCCATGCGTGCCGAGAAGCCGGTGCCGGAGGGCTGGGTCATCGACGCCGAGGGGCAGCCCCTCACCGATCCGGCCGCCATCATGGCCGGCCTGGACAAGGCCACGGCCGCGCTGCTGCCCCTGGGCGGCGCGGGCGAGCTATTTGCAGGCTACAAGGGCTACGATCTGGCCACCATGGTCGAGATCCTGTCCGCGTCGCTATGCGGCGGCGTCTTTATGAAGGACCTGTTGGGCTATGCCCCCGACGGCTCCCGCCGGCCCTATATGCTCGGCCATTTCTTCCTGGCCATCGACGTGGAGCACTTTTTACCGTTGGACGTGTCGCGGCAGATCACCGGCGGCATCATGCGGGCGCTCCAGGCGTCGCGCAAAGCCCCGGGTGAGGAGCGCATCTATGTCGGCGGCGAAAAAGAGCACGACAGGGAAAAGATTGTCCGCCAGGAGGGCATCCCCGTCAACCAGAACCTGCGCCAAGAGCTGCAGGCGATGCGCGACGAGCTGGGGATCTCGGGCTACGAGGCATACTTCTAGCGAGGCGCTGGGCCGCCCGGCTAGTGGAGTGAGCAATGACAATAGAGTGGTACAAGAATGCAGTTTTTTACGAGGTCGTTGTGCGGGCCTTTGCCGACGGCAACGGAGACGGCATCGGCGACCTGCAGGGGATGATCTCGCGTCTTGACTATATCCGGGAACTGGGCATCGACTGCATCTGGCTGCTGCCCATCTATCCCTCACCCCTACGCGACGACGGCTACGATGTCTCGGACTTTTATCAGATCCACCCTGACTATGGCACGGTCGAGGACTTTCGGACCTTGCTGGTCGAGGCCCACCGCCGCGGCCTGCGTGTCATCGCCGACCTCATTCCCAACCATACCTCCGACCAGCATCCCTGGTTCCAGGCTTCCCGGGACCCCTCGCACCCCCACCACGAGAAGTACCGGGACTGGTACGTCTGGAGCCCCACCGACGAGCGATACGAACAAGCGCGCATCATCTTTATCGACTACGAGCCGTCCAACTGGACATGGGACGAAAAGCGCGGCGAATACTTCTGGCACCGCTTCTTCCACCACCAACCGGACCTGAATTATGACAACCCAGAGGTCCAGACAGAGATGCTGGAGATCGTCCGTCACTGGTTGGAGCTGGGGATCGACGGCTTTCGCGTGGACGCCGTCCCCTACCTGTTTGAGCGGGAGGGCACCAACTGCGAGAACTTGCCCGAAACCCACGCCTATCTGAAGCTCCTGCGCGCCTTTGTGGATCGCGTGGCCCCCGGCACCATGCTCCTGTCGGAGGCCAACCAATGGCCCGAAGACGTGCGGCCCTACCTGGGCGAGGGCGACGAGTTCCACATGAACTTTCACTTTCCCCTCATGCCCCGCATCTACCTGGCGCTGGCACGCGGCGACCGCACGCCGATCCTGAACATCCTGGACCGCACGCCCGACATCCCCGGGTCGTGCCACTGGGCTACGTTCCTCCGCAACCACGACGAGCTGACCCTGGAGATGGTGACGGAGGAGGAGCGCCAGTTCATGTGGGAGTTTTACGCGCCCGAGCCGCGCATGCGCCTCAATCTGGGCATCCGGCGCCGCCTGGCCCCCCTCCTGGACAACGACCGGGAGCGCATCGAGCTGGCCAACTCGCTATTGTTCACCCTGCCCGGCGCGCCCGTCTTGTACTATGGCGACGAGATTGGCATGGGCGACAACATCTGGCTGGAGGATCGCATGGGCGTGCGCACACCCATGCAGTGGAATGCGGAGCCCAACGCCGGCTTTTCCGCGGCCGACCCGGCCGACCTCTACTCTCCGGTCATCGACGACGAGGTCTATGGCTACCGGCGGATCAACGTCGAGGCCCAGCGAGCCGACCCCGGCTCCCTCTGGCACCGCATGCGGCACATGATCGCCGTCCGCAAGGAGCAATCGATCCTCGGCTACGGCGATGTTCACTTCCTGGACGCAGCCGATACGGCCCACCCCGGCAGCACAAACCCCGGCGTCCTGGCGATCCTGCGAAGGCACGACGACGAGACGCTGCTCTCGGTAAACAATCTGTCGGCCGAACCCCAGACCGCCGTCCTGAACCTGTCGGCCTATGCCGGCCGTTCGCCCACCGATGTCCTGGACGGTGCAGCGCTGCCTCCCGTGGGAGAGGCCCCTTACACGCTAGAGTTGGGCCGTTATGGATATCGTTGGTTGCGCCTGTAGAGGGCAAGCGTTTGGACCATCCGGGCCGCGCCGTGGCGCGGCCCGGATTTGACAACCGTCTATCCGGCTGCTATACTATCAATTGTGTAACCTAAATTACATAATTGGCAGGTCGGCGGTAGCGCCCTCTTCTGCTGGCGATCTGCCGGGAGAGGATCCAGCCCTATGGAAAGTCTGTGGCAGATCTTGTTGCGAGCAACAGCAAGTGATGAACCACTTTCCTGCAACGACTGTTTCGTGTTCCTGGACTACCTGTCAGATTTACTGGCCGAAGGCATGGACCCCCGGGCCATTATGCCCATCGCTCAGAAGGCATTGCAGCGCTGCCCTTCATGCAAAGAAGAGTACCAGCACGACATGATCGAGCTGCTGGCCATGCCCAAGGGAAGGGATGGCGCCGTCCGGGACGGGTCACCGGCGGCCGCGCACTGATCGCGAGCCGGAGACCCCTTTTCCCGGCTTTGACTTTTCCACCTACATCACCTATAATGGCCTACCGGACTGGCCAGGCCGCGCCCGGCGCTGTGGTCCCGCTCTGTTTCTGACCCGCCGGCCCGGGAGTGCTGCCGCGTGGCTGACCTGGCTCGACTTGGCTCAAGGAGGATCCATGAAGATCTTGATCGCAGCCGACATGGAAGGAGTCACCGGCGTCGTCAGTTGGGATCACGTCGATCCGAAGCACGCCGAGTACGCCCGCTTTCGCAAGCTCATGACCGGCGACGTCAATGCCGCCATCCGTGGCGCCATGGAAGGCGGAGCGGAAGAAGTCATTGTCGCCGACGGCCACAACTCCGGGAGAAACATCCTCGTAGAAGAGCTGGATCCCCGGGCACGGTTGAACTCTGGCAGTCCCTCTCCTTTCTCCATGGTCCAGGGGGTGGATTCGGGCATTGCCGCTGCCATGCTGGTCGGCTATCACGCCCGTGTCGGCTCGTCCGGCGCCATCCTCGACCACACCTGGTCGTCCACAAGCGTGGCCAACCTGTGGCTCAACGGCCACCCGGTGGGCGAGATCGGCCTGAACGCCGCCGTGTGTGGCCACTTTGGCGCCCCGGTCATCCTGGTTTCGGGGGATCAGACGGCATGCGCCGAGGGCCGCGAGCTGTTGGGCAACATCGAGGTTGCCGTGGTCAAGCGGGCCAGCAGCCGCATGGCCGCCGAGCTCCTGCCTCCGCAGGTTTCGCAGCAAAGAATTCAGGAGGCGGCCCAGCGGGCTGTCCGGCGCCTGGCCGCCGGCGACGCCCCTCCCCCCCTGCTCTTCGACCTGCCGCTGACCGTCACCCTGGAAATGTCCCACACCGAGCGGGTCGACCGCATGGCCATCCTTCCAGACCTCCGGCGCCTGGAAGCCAGAAAGGTCGAGTTCACCGCACCCGACGTGCCCACTGCCTACCGCATCTTTCGCGCTGCCGTCTCGCTGGCGCGGGAATAGGAGGCCGGTCCATGGACGAGGATCTCTACGATCCCGCCGCCCGCCTGGAGCTCTTTCCCATCACCGCCCGCATCGAAGGCGAGCAATTGTCCATCGCGGGCTGCGACCTGGGAAAGCTGGCGGAGGAGCACGGCACGCCCCTGTACCTTTACGACCAGGCGACCATGGACGCCGCCGTGGCTGAGTACCGCGCCGCCCTGGCGCGCTTCTACCCCGGCCCCTCGGGCATCACCTACGCGGCCAAGGCCTTTCTCTGCCTGGCCGTCGCCCAGTGGGTGCAGCACCGGGATCTGTGGCTCGACTGCACCGGCGCCGGCGAGATCGCGGTTGCCGTAGCCGCCGGCGTGGACCGCCGGCGCATCCTGGTCCACGGCGTGAACAAGAGCGCCGCCGACCTGGAGGCCGCCCTGCTCCACGCCGGAACCCTGGTCGTCGACAACATGGTCGAGATGGAGCGCATCGCCTCGCTGGCGCCTGATGCCCGGGCGTCCCTGCCTGATCTCTGGCTGCGCCTGCGCCCGGGGCTGGCCGTGGCCACCCACCACGCCTTTACCCAGACGGGCCAGGAGGACAGCAAGTTTGGCATGAGCGTCGCCGAGGCACGCCAGGTGGTGGGGCTCTGCCAGGAGCAGGGGTTGCACCTCGGCGGCATTCACTTTCACCAGGGCTCGCACTTTCACGACCCGGAGCCCATCAGCCCCGCCCTGGACGTGGTCCTGGAGCTCCTCGCCGCGCTCCGCCGCGACGTGGGCTGGATTCCCGAGGCCCTGAGCCCTGGCGGCGGTTGGGGCGTAGCCTATCACGAGAGCGAGCTGCCCCACCCGGAGATTGAGAATTACGTCCGGTACGTGGCCACGCAGTTGGAAGAGGGCTGCCGGCGCCACAGCCTCCCCCTGCCCCGCCTCCAGTTCGAGCCGGGGCGCAGCCTGGTGGCCAGGTCCGGCGTGGCTCTCTATCGCCTGGGCGCCGTCAAACACACGGCCCACCGCCGCTGGCTGCTTCTCGACGGCGGGCTGACCGACAACGTGCGGCCGGCCCTCTATGGCGCCCGCTACTCGGCTCTGCCCGTGGCCGCGCCCAAGCGGCCGGCGGCAGGGCCCGCCTGGCTGGGAGGCCCCATCTGCGAGAGCGGCGACGTCCTCATCGAGGAGCTGGCCATGCCCGAGGTGCAGCCGGGCGAACTCGTCGCCGTGCCCGTCGGCGGCGCCTATCAGCTTAGCATGTCCAGCAACTATAACGGCACCTGCCGGCCGGCGGTCCTCTGGCTGGCGGCCGGCCAGCCCCAGGTCATTCGCGAGCGCGAGCAGGTGGCCGACCTGTTCCGCCTGGATAGGCCCCTGGCCGGGCTGACATGAGATCTGTCGCTCCCCCAGCAACAGCCGGGGCAGCGGACGGCCCCGGACGGCAACCGCCAAGGGCTATGGGCGCCAGGAGAACCGGGTGGGGCGCCCTGGCCGGGAGCGTCCTGCTCCTGGGCCTGCTGTTGGCGGCCCTCGTCTCTGCCTGCGGCCCGACCCCCCAAAGCCAGCCTACCGACGCCGGGACACCCACCGCCCTGTCGCCAACCGCCCGGGCCACCCGCTCCGGGACGGACGGCGACAGG
>JAAYZQ010000282.1 GCA_012514775.1 Anaerolineaceae bacterium | reverse complement strand
GAGGACCACATCTACCGCTTTGGCACCTGCCTGCTGGACCTCGACGATCCGTCGCGCATCATCCACCGGGCAGCCGAGTCGATTTTCGAGCCCAGGGAGCTCTGGGAGCTCAAGGGCGACGTGCCGAACGTCGTCTTTTCCGGGGCCAACCCCGTCGTGGACGGCACGGTGTACGTGTACTACGGGGGCGGCGACCACGTCATCGGCCTGGCCACCTGTTCCCTGGAAGAACTGCTGGCCTTTGCCCGGTCGGGGTAGGTCCGTTGTGATTTTTCCCATTTTGACACAACTCTGCTATAATGCACCCACCTATGGGCCGCGTGCTTGCCTTGGCGAATCAAAAGGGTGGAGTGGGCAAAACCACCACAGCGGTGAACCTGGGGGCGTACCTCGCCGCCGCCGGGAAACGGGTGCTGCTCGTAGACCTCGATCCCCAGGCCAACGCGACGTCCAGCCTGGGCATCGACCGCAAAAACCTGCCGGCCTGCACCTACGACGTCCTCCTGGGCGGGCTGCCTACCGAAGAGGCCATCGTCGTCACCAAGCAGGTGCGCCTGGACCTGCTGCCCTCGGCCCCGGCGCTGGCAGGCGCCGAGGTCGAGCTGGTGAGCCTCATGGCCCGGGAACAGCGCCTGGGCCGGGTCCTGGAATCGATCCTGGACCGGTACGATTATGTCTTTGTCGACTGCCCGCCTAGCCTCGGCCTGCTGACGGTCAATGCCCTGACCGCGGCCCGGCACGGCGTGCTCATCCCCGTGCAATGCGAGTACCTGGCCCTGGAGGGGCTGGGCCAACTGCTGCGGACGGTCTACATGGTGCGCGACAACCTGAACCCCGGCCTGGCCATCGCCGGCGTGGTGCTGACCATGTTCGACGCCCGCACGAATCTCTCGCGGCAGGTGGTGGAGGAGGTGCGACGCTTTTTCCCGGCGTACGTCTTTCGCACCATCGTGCCGCGCAGCATTCGCCTGGGCGAAGCGCCCAGCTACGGGGAGACCATCCTGCATTATGCCCCCGACACACCCGGCGCCCTCGCCTACCAGGCGCTGGCCGCCGAGTTCATGGAGCGCAACCGATGAGCAAGCGAAGCGGACTCGGCAAGGGCCTCGAAGCCCTCATTCCCACCGACCAGGAGCCGGCCGGCGGCGTCGCCCAGGTGCCCGTGGCGGCCATCGCGCCCAACCCCATGCAGCCGCGCACCGCAATGGATCCCGAGGCCCTGGCCGAGCTGGCCGAATCGATCCGGGAGCATGGCCTGATCCAGCCCCTCATCGTCACCCGCCAGGGGCCGGAGCAGTACCAGCTCATCGCCGGCGAGCGCCGCCTCCAGGCCGCCCGGCTGGCGGGCCTGGGCAGCGTGCCGGCCATCGTCAAAGAGGCCACGCCCCAGGAGGTGCTGGAGCTTGCCCTGGTGGAGAACATCCAGCGCGCCGACCTGAACCCCCTGGAAGAGGCCTCGGCCTTCCGGCACCTGGTGGACGAGTTTGGCCTGACCCAGGAGCAGGTGGCCCGGCGGGTGGGCAAGAGCCGCGTGGCGGTGACCAACACCTTGCGCCTGCTGCGCCTGCCCGACGAGGTGCGCGAGGCCCTGGCCGGCGGCACCATCCACGAGGGACACGCCCGGGCCCTCCTGGCCCTGCCCACGCCCGAGGCACAGCTCGCGGCCCTCAAGGTCGTCGTGCAAAAGGACCTCAGCGTGCGCCAGACCGAGGAGCTGGTGCGCCGCCTCCTGGCCGAACCGCCCCAACCCCGGCCCCAGGAGGACCCAGGCCCCGAGGCACAGGCCCTGGAGCAAGAGTTCCGCGACACGCTCGGCACCAAGGTGAACCTCTACCGAAACCGCAAGGGACGCGGCCGGCTGGTCATCCACTTTTACTCCGAAGAAGAGCTGCAGGCCATCTACGATCTCATCGTGGGCGGGGCGTAGCGGCCCGCCTTCGGACCGGCCCTGCATAATTTGCCGATTTTCCGATTTCCTGGTAAAATCAGGGGCGATGAGTGACAGAACATTGCCGCCACCTGTTTGGGTTGATAAGCCGGCGGCCTTTCGGGCCATGCTGGCACACCTCGAAGGGGAACCAGCCCTGGCAGTTGACACAGAATCCAACAGCCTATACGTCTACCAGGAGCGGGTCTGCCTGATCCAGATCTCGGTGCCCGACGTCGATTACCTGGTCGATCCCTTTGCCCTGCGCGACCTTTCCGGCCTGGGGCCCTTCCTGGCCGATCCGCGGGTGCTCAAGGTGTTCCACGGCGCCGAGTACGACCTGAGCGTCCTGCACCGCGACTTTCAATTCACCGTGGCCAACCTGTTTGACACCATGTGGGCCAGCCGCATCCTCGGCTGGCCGGCCCACGGCCTGGGCGACCTGCTCCAGGAGCAGTTTGGCGTGACCCTGAACAAAAAATACCAGCGCGCCAACTGGGGGCTCCGCCCCCTGCCCCCGGCACAGCTCGATTACGCCCGCCTTGATACCCACTATCTGCTCCCCCTCCACGAGATCCAGGCACAGGAGCTGACCGCCACGGGGCGCTGGCCCCAGGCCCGCCACCGCTTCGGGCGCCTGGTCGAGATCCGCTGGGAGTCCAGGGAATTCGATCCCGAGGGATTCTGGCGGCTGCCGGGCGTGCGCGACATGGACGACGTGGGCCGGGGCGTGCTGCGAGAGTTGTACCTCTTTCGCGAGGAGCGGGCGCGCCACGAAAACCGCCCTCCCTTCCGCGTGATCTCGAACCGCGCGCTGGTGGGCCTGGCCGAGCAGCGGCCGCAGAACCGCCGAGAGCTGCCCCGGATCAAGGGCATTTCGGAGGGCATGGCCCGGCGGTACGGCCAGGGATTGCTGAACGCCATTCAGCGAGGAAAAGAACACCCCCTGTCGTGGAAGGACCGCCCGCGCTCGGAGAACAACCACGGCTCCAGGCCCAACGGCCGGCCCGCGCCCGCCGCCCAGGCACGCTTCGAGGCGCTGCGCCAGTGGCGCAATGCCAAGGCCCAGGAGCGAGGCGTCGAGCCCGACATCGTCCTCAACAACCAGGCGCTGTGGTCCATCGCCATCCTCAACCCCCACAGCCGCCAGGAGCTGACGGGCGATGGGCTCCTGGCCCGCTGGCAGGTTGACGAGTACGGCGACGAGCTTCTGGCCGTTGTAGCCAGGGCGCACTGACGGCCGGATTCTGCGGAACGAAACCGTGGCTCACATCCTGTTGACCAACGACGATGGCATCCAGGCGCCCGGGCTCCGGGCCCTCCTGGAGGCCCTCCGGCCCCTGGGCCGGATATCCGTCTTTGCCCCGGACCACAACTGGTCGGCTGCCGGCCACACAAAGACGATGCACAAGCCGCTGCGCGTGACCCGCTTTGCCCTCCCCGGCATCGAGGGCGACGAGGTGGAAGCCTACACCAGCACCGGGGCGCCGTCGGACTGCGTGGCCCTGGCCCTGCTGGGCCTCCTGCCCGACCGGCCCGACGTCGTGGTGTCGGGCATCAACCAGGGGGCCAACCTGGGACACGACGTGACCTATTCGGGCACCGTGGCCGCGGCCATGGAGGCGGCCATCTTTGGCCTGCCCGCCGTGGCCGTTTCCCTCGACAGCTACGAGAGCCAGGAATTTGGCCTGGCCGCCAGGGTGGGGGCCGGCGTGGTGGCCAAGGTCCAGGAGCACGGGCTGCCGGCGGGCACGCTGCTCAACGTCAACGTCCCGCCCCTGGCGCCCGGCGAGCTGGCCGGCACCGCCATCACGCGCATGGGGCGCCGCGTCTATCGCGACGTCCTCGTAGACCGGCGCGACCCGCGCGGGCGCCCCTACTACTGGATCGGCGGCGAGCCACCCAGCGGCCACCTGGACGAGGGCACCGACATCTGGGCCGTGGCCCAGGGCTACGTCTCTATCCCGCCCGTCCACCTGGACATGACCGCCCACGACCTCATCCCCAATCTCGAGGCGTGGAGCTTGACCGAACTCTCGACTCGGTGAGGAGGAAAGATGGACTTCTGGCAGGTTCTGGAAGCGAGGTATAGCGTCCGCCGGTTCGATCCGGCAGCGGATGTGCCTCCCGAAACCGTGGAGCGCATTCTCCAGGCGGCCATCCGCGCCCCCTCGGCGGGCAACCGCCAGCCGTGGCACTTTTACGTGGTGCGCGATGCCGCCCTGCGCAGCGGGCTCGCCGCCGCGGCCTTTGGGCAGGAATACGTGGCCCAGGCACCCGTGGCCATCGTCGTCTGCGCCGACGCCGAGCAGTCGGCCGCCCGCTACCACGAGCGGGGCCGCGAGCTGTACTGCCTTCAGGACACGGCAGCCGCCGCGACGCACATTCTGCTGGCCGCCGTCGCCCTGGGCCTGGGAAGCTGCTGGATCGGGGCCTTTGACGAGGGCCAGGCAGCCGCCGTCCTGGAGCTCCCCTCCCGCCACCGGCCCGTGGCCATTCTGCCCATCGGCCGGCCGGCCGGGGAGCGGGGCGGCGCGACGTCGCGCGAGCCCCTCGAATCGGTAGCAACATTCCTGGGATAGTTGCGTGCTTTATCCAAAGCGAGTATAATCGTAGCACGGAGGAGACACGATGCCCAAGTATGCGTTTTTCCGGAACAAGCTCGTACCCATTGAAGAAGCCAAGATCAGCATCATGACCCATGCCTTCAACTATGGCACCGGCTGTTTCGAGGGCATTCGCGCCTACTGGAACGAGGAAGACAAGGAGCTGTACGTCTTTCGCCTGCCCGAGCACTTTGAGCGCATGCATCGCTCGTGCCGCATCCTGCGCATCGACCTGCCCTACACGCCGCGGGAGCTGTGCGATACGACCGTGGAGCTCCTGCGGCGGGAAGGATACCGCGAGGACGCCTACATCCGCCCCCTGGCCTACAAAGCCAGCGAAGTCATCGGCGTCAGGCTGCACGACCTGGAAGACGCCTTTGCCATGTTCGCCGTGCCCTTTGGCCGCTACATCGAAAAAGAAGAGGGTGCCCACGTCTGCATTTCCAGTTGGAGGCGGGTGGACGACAATGCCACGCCTGCCCGGGCCAAGATCACCGGCGCCTACATCAACTCGGCCCTGTCCAAGACCGACGCGCAGCTCTCCGGTTACGACGAGGCCCTGGTGATGACCGACACCGGCCACATCTCCGAGGGGAGCGCCGAGAACTTTTTCATGGTGCGCAACGGCTGCCTGGTGACGCCGTCCGTGACGTCGAACATTCTGGAGGGCATTACCCGCGACACCATCATCGAGCTGGCCGCCGCCGAGATGGGGCTGCGGACGCAGCAGCGCTCCATCGACCGCAGCGAGGTCTATATCTGTGACGAGGCCTTCCTGGTGGGCACGGGCGTGCAGGTGGCTGCCGTCACCCAGATCGAGCACCGGCCCGTTGGCTCCGGGAGCATCGGGCCCGTCGTCAGCCGCCTGCGGGAGCTCTACTTTGACGTGGTGCGGGGCAGGAACCCGAAGTACAAGCACTGGTGCACGCCGGTCTATGGCTAAACTCTCGATGTCGCAATACAGACGCAGGGAGCAAATTCCTTGACCTATCGACCCAAGTTTTCCATGGGAGGAGTCCTCGGGCTCCTGTTCATCCTGTTGGTCCTGGCGGTGGACGTCCTGCTGGTGAGGGCGTTGATCGTCCACAGCATCCGGCCGCAACAGATCAACTTGATTACGTTTCTCATCGGGCTGGTGGTCATTGCCAGCCTGCCGGTCCTGGTCGTGGCTGCCTACGAGACGCTGAGCTGGTTCAGCCTGCGCTATCACCTGGACCGCAACGGCATCGCCATCCGCTGGGCGGGCATCGAGCAGATCATCCCCCTGCACGACGTGCAGCGCATCTTGCCCGGCGGGCAACTGACCGAGACCATGGTCAAACGCCACGGGATCCACTGGCCGGGCCACGAGCGAGGCGAGGGAGATGTGCCTGGAATCGGGCATACCCGGCTCCTGTCCACGCAGCCCTCGGCCGGCCAGTTGCTGATCATCACCCCCGGGGAGGCCTTTGCCATCTCGCCCCGGGATCCGGATGGCTTCATCCGGGGCTTTGAGGCTCGACGGGCCATGGGCCCCAACCGGCTCCTGGAGCGCGAGCTGCGCCTCGCGCCGTGGCGCCAGTTGTCGCTGTGGACCGATCAGACGGCCTGGGTCCTGCTGGGCGTCGCCCTGGCCGTCAACGTGGCCCTGTTCGGCTACCTGGCCGCCCGCTTTCCGGGGCTCGATCATCAATTGCCCCTGCACTTTAATAATCTCGGCCAGCCGGACCGCATCGGCACCAAGACCGAGCTGTTTGCCCTGCCCATCATCGGCCTGATCATCCTGGGCACCAACCTGGCCCTCGGCCTGCTGCTCTACCGCCGGGAGCGGGCCGGCTCGTACCTGCTGTGGGGAGCGGCCGCGGCGGCCCAGGCACTGTTCTGGCTGGCGACATTCAGCATCGTGCCGTGAGCGCGCGCTGCTGGCTGGCACCGGGGGCCTGCTGACCAATGGAAACCGTCGCTCTGCGCTTGTTGCTGGGCGTGGCACTGAGCGCCGTCGTGGGCGCGGTTGGATACTGGCGGCAGTCGCTGACGCCCGGCGGGGTAGCAGGGGCCGTCATCGTCGGCAGCCTGATCTTTGGCCTGGGAGGCTGGATCTGGGGCCTATTGCTCATCACGTTCTTTGTGTCCTCCAGCCTGCTGTCGCACTACCGGCACCGCGACAAGGAGGCGGTGGCCGAAAAGTTTGCCAAGGGCGGCCGGCGCGACCTGGGGCAGGCCCTGGCCAACGGCGGCATGGGGGCCATCCTGGCCATCGCCTATTTCGCGAGCCCCGAGCCCATGCTGCTGGCCGCCTACCTGGGTGTCATGGCCACGGTCAATGCCGATACCTGGGCCACCGAGCTGGGCGTCCTGAGCCGCGTGCCGCCGCGACTCATCACCAACGGCGCCGAGGTTCCCACGGGCACCTCGGGAGGGGTCACCAGCCTGGGGACGTGGGCCTCGGTGGCCGGCGCCTTGCTCATCGGCGCCATGGCCACGGCCCTCACCCAGTTTGGCTCCCTCGTGGGCGGCAGGGGCTGGGACGCACGTGCCCTGGCGTACCCGGTCCTGGCCGTAGCCGGAGGCATGGCCGGCTCCCTGTTCGACAGCCTGCTGGGAGCCACGGTGCAGGGCATCTACTACTGTGACCATTGCGGCAAGGAGACCGAAAGCGCCCTTCATCGGTGTGGGCACGCGGCCCGGCCCCTGCGCGGGTGGCTGTGGCTCAACAACGATCTTGTGAATTTCATCGCGTCGATCGTGGGCGGCATTGTTGCCGCCTCCCTGGGCTGGCTCTTCTGGAGGTAGGCCGGTGACACGCAAACAGATCGCATTTATCATTGCCGTGAACGCCGTGGTTTCGACGGCCATCACCCTGCTCCTGGTCCTGGTGCTCCTGCCGGCCCTGGGCGCGCCCGTCCAGGAGAGGACGACCGCCGCGGCCACCGTCACCAGCGGCGCCGTCGCCGAGTCAGAGACCCGGCCGGCCGATCAACCCCAGCTCAGCCCCACCCCGGTGATACACATCGTGCAGGCGGGCGACACCATCTCGGGCCTGGCGCTGCGCTACGACGTGCCGGCCGAGGATATCATTGCCGCCAACCAGATCGCGAACCCGAACTTCTTGCAGCTCGGGACCGAGCTGACCATCCCGGTCGGGGGGCTGGCGGAGGCCACGGCGACGCTGACGCCGGTGCCGACGCCCACGGAAACGCCCATCCCCTTCGAGCCGCCGCCGGCCCTGACCGCCACGGCGGCCGCCGAGGCGGTCGCATCCTCCACACCCGAGCCGGTTGAGTCGCCGTCCAGCGGGGAGCTGCTGGTCGAGATCGGAGAGGTGCTGGGGGCGGGCGAGGTGGCCCTGGAACGGGTCATCATCGCCAACATGGGCGAGCGGCTGGCCGACATGCAGGGCTGGACCCTCAGCGATGCGGGCGGCAACGTCTATACCTTTGCCAACTTTCGGCTGTGGAAGGGCGGCAGCGCCATCGTTCACACGCGCATCGGCGAGGACGGCAACCCGCCGGCCAATTTCTATTGGGGCAAGCTGGAAGCCCTGTGGGAGCCCGGCGAAGTGGCCACCCTGACGGACGACGAAGGTCGGGTCGTCGACACCTACACCGTACCCTGAGGGCCGGGCAGCCAGCACGCCCTGCCCCTCCCGTTATACGAGCACGAGCGCTGGCTACAAGCCGGCCAGGTGGCAGCAATCGTTGAGGCGCAGCACGTCCCAGCGGTCGCTCTGCCGCACAAAGACGTTGAAAGCCGCGGGTTCCTGGCCGATGCGTCCGATCTGGTCCAGTTCGAGGTCCAGGAGAGTGCAAGCCAGGACCTTGTTGACAATTTGGTGCCCCACCAGGACGACGGTCTGTCCAGGGTGGACCTCGGCTAGTTGGCCAAGGAGAGTGCGGAGCCGGTCTCTCACGTCGGCCAGGCTTTCTCCATCGGGGAAGCGAACCTGGTCCGGCCTGGTGCGCCATAGCCTGTGCAGTTCGGGATAGGCTGTCGCCGCCTCAGCGTGCGTCAACCCCTGCCAGAGGCCATAATTGATATCGGTCAGGCCCTGGTGGCTCTGCACGGGCAGGCCCAGGCGAGCGGCCAGGGGAGCAACCGTCTGCCGGGCGCGTTGCAGTGGGCTGGCATAGATGGCCGCGATGGAGGCCGGGGCCAGCCGCCGGGCGACGCGCTCCGCCTGCGCTTCACCCGTGGCGTCCAGGGGAAGGTCGGTCCGGCCCCGAAAGCGCTCCGGCCCGGCCCCCGGGTTCCAGGCCGTCTGGCCGTGGCGCACCAGGATGATGCGCACGCCCGGGCCCCTGTGGAGGGGCAGCTCCGGGTCCAGGTGGCAGGTGTCGTTGAGGGTCTCGACGCTGAAGCGGCGGCTGTCCACATCGTAGAGATAGGTGCTCAGGTTGCACAGGTCCTGGCGCACCTGCCAGTAGGCCGTCGTGGGCATGTCCACCAACCCGCAGGCCAGGAGCCTGGTGACCGCCTGGTGGGTCACGACGAGGAGGGTCTCTCCCGGCGCGTGGCGCGCGGTGACGTCGCGGACGGTCGCCAGCGCCCGATCCCGCAGGTCGGCGACGCTCTCGCCGCCGGGGATGGGGACGCCCAGGGGATCGCGGCGCCAGGCGGCATAGACGTCGGGCCACCGGCGGGCCACGTCGGCGTGGCTCAGGCCGGCCCATTGCCCAAAGCTCATGGAGCTCAGCCCGGGCAGGACCCGCACCGGCAGCCCGTGGGGCCCGGCAATGGCCTCGGCGGTGCTGCGCGCCCGCAACAGCGGGCTGCTATAGACGGCGGTCAGGGGCCGGCCCGCCAGACGGCGGCCCGTGGCCCGGGCCTGCTCCAGGCCGTCGGGGGCCAGGGGAGCGTCGATGGTGCCGCGAAAGCGCTCGTCCATGCCTTCGCCCGTGTTGAGGGCGGTGCGGCCGTGGCGGACGACGATAAGTCGGATCATGTGGGATCTCCTGGTTTGGTGGCGCTATTGTAGCGCCCTAGGAAACGAGTGTCAAGGTGGCAAAGGAACGAGACTGGGAAAACTGGATCGACCAACAGATTCGCGACGCGCAGGAGCGCGGCGATTTCGACAACCTGCCGGGCAAGGGCAAGCCCCTGAACCTGGAAGGCAACCCCTACGCGTCCGACCGCGAGATGGCGTTCAAGATTCTGAGGGATGCCGGCTACGCGCCCGAATGGATCGAGCTGGACAAGGCCATCCGGGGCCACCTGGAGCAGGCGCGGGCCGCGCTGTCCCGTTCCTGGGCCTGGTACCGGGCCAGCCTGGAGCGGCTGGCGCAGCGGTCCGATGCCTGGGCCGAAGGGGAGCGATGCCGGCTGCAGGACGGCTGGCAGCGCGCGGTGGACGCCTTCCAGGCCGAGGTCAAGGCCATCAACGCCGACATCGACGAGCTGAACCTGAAGGTGCCCAGCTCCCGGTTCCAGAGGGCGCGGCTGGACGCGGCGCGCGAGCTGGAACAGCTCACGGACCAGGGAACATGAGCGGCGAACCGGCACCCGCGGGCTCCGAAGAGCGAGGGCAAGCCGGGCGCGCCAGGCGCATGGCCGAGGCCGTGCGCCTGGTGGTCACCAGCCGCGAGCGGGCGCCCCGCTCGCCGCGGATGGAGCACGCCCTGAAGCGCCTCATCTGGCGCTACAACCGGGAAGGCGGCCAGAAAGGCGCGGGCCCCGACGAGGGCCGAGAGGAGAGCACCAATGTTTCGCAATAGAGGCTGCACTCTGATCCTGATCCTCCTCGCCGCCGTCCTGGTGGTGGGCTACTCGCTCCTCGACTTTTATACCGACTGGGCCTGGTTCGACGCCCTGGGCCTGGCCTCGCTGCTCTGGCGGCGGATCCTGGCCGAATGGCTCCTGTTCGTCATCGCCTGGCTGGTGGCGGCCGCCATCCTGGCGGCGAACTGGCTGCTGGCCCGTTCGGTGGGCGGCCGGGGCCAGATGAGCATTCCCTGGCTGCACCAGCAGCGCTACCGCTCCCAGATGTATGCCACGCCCACCACCCGAGTCCTGGGCGGGCGCACGGCCGACACCGTCCTGGCCGTGCTGGCCGCCATCGTCGGGCTCCTGTTCGCGCTGCCCGCGCGGGCCTCCTGGCTGACGGCCCTCCTGAGCCTGAATGGCGGTTCCTTCGGCCAGGCGGACCCTATCCTGGGGCGCGACATCGGCTTTTACATCTTCCGGCTTCCCTGGCTAAATTTCCTCCAGGGCTGGTTCCTGTGGCTGATCCTCGTCGCCCTGGCCGGCGCGGCCCTTGTGTACCTGGGCAGCTACTCGGCCCAGAGGCTGAATGCCCAGGTCGAGATCGTGGGCGCCCGCGGCCCCTGGCTGCGCCTGCCGCCCCGCGCCGACCGCCACCTGCTGGTCCTCGGCGCGCTGGCCCTGGGCCTCTTTGCCTGGGGCTATCAGCTCGACATCCCCGACCTGCTCTACAGCACCGGCGGTGCGGCCTATGGCGCCGGCTACGTCGACGCGCAGATCCGCCTGCCCGTCTACTACGTGGTGACCGCCATCGTCCTCGCCGGCGCCCTGGTCCTGCTGGCCAGCATCTGGGTCCGGGTGCGATGGCTGCCCTACGCCGTCGTCGCCGTGTGGCTGGCGACCGCCTTCCTGGGCGGCAGCGCCATCCCCAGCCTGGTCCAGCGGGCGGTCGTCATCCCCAACGAGCTGGCCCGCGAGCGGGAATACATCGCCCACACCATCCAGCTCACGCGGGCTGCCTACGGGGTGGACGACGCCGTCGCGGCTGACTATGACGTGGTGACCGAGGCGGTGCCCATCGACCTGGACGCCGAGGCCGAGACGATCAGCAACATCCGCCTGTGGGACTACCGGCCGCTGCTGCGCACCTACAGCCAGCTACAACAGATCCGCCTGTACTATGCCTTCACCGACGTGGACGTGGACCGCTACCACGTGGCCGGCGACTATCGCCAGGTGATGCTCACCACGCGGGAGCTGGCCACGGAACAGCTCCCCGACACGGCCCAGACCTGGGTGAACCGCCACCTCGTCTACACCCATGGCCTCGGCGCCGTGGTCAGCCCTGTGAACCAGGTGGTCGAAGAGGGCCTGCCCGACCTGTGGCTGCGGGACATTCCGCCCCAGGCCAGCTATCCCGAGCTGGCCCTGCCCCGCTACGAGATCTATTACGGCGAGCTGACCAACGATTACGTCGTGGTGAACACCGACGTCCAGGAGCTGGACTATCCGGCCGGCGACGAGAACGTCTACACCAGCTACGAGGGTTCGGGGGGCGTCGTCCTCAACTCGCCCCTGAAGCGCCTGTCCTATGCCCTGCGCCTGGGCAGCAACCAGTTCCTGTTGAGCAGCGCCATCAACTCTGACAGCCAGCTCCTCTGGCGGCGGGCCATCGACGAGCGGGTGCGGACCCTGGCCCCCTTCCTGCGCTACGACCCCGATCCCTACTCGGTCATCCTCGACGGGCGATTGATCTGGGTACTGGATGCCTACACCACGAGCAGCCGGTACCCCTACTCCGAGCCCGTCAACACCGCCTACGGCCGCCTCAACTATATCCGCAACGCGGCCAAGGTCACCGTCGATGCCTACACCGGCGCCGTGACCTTTTACCTGGTCGATCCCTCCGACCCCGTCGCCGCCGCCTACGCCGCCATCTTTCCCAACCTCTTCCGGCCCGTGGACGAGATGCCCCCGGGCTTGAGGGAACACTGGCGCTATCCCGAAGGGCTGTTTCGCATCCAGGCCACCATGCTGCAGACCTTTCACATGGTCGATCCCCAGGTGTTTTACAACCAGGAGGACCTCTGGAACTGGCCACAGGAGATTGCGGCCGGCGAGCAGGTCCTCGTCGAGCCGTATTATGTCATCATGAAGCTGCCTGGCGAAACCGAGCCCGAGTTCGTGCTCATGCTGCCCTTCACGCCGTCGAACCGCCAGAACATGATCGCCTGGATGTATGCGCGCAACGACGGCGAGGCCTACGGCGAGCTGGGCGTCTATAACTTTCCCAAGCAGCGGCTCATCTTTGGGCCCATGCAGGTCGAGTCGCGAATCAACCAGGACCCACAGATCAGCCAGCAACTGGCCCTCTGGAACCAGCAGGGCAGCCAGGTTATCCGGGGCAATCTCCTGGTCATCCCCGTGGAAAACAGCATCCTGTACGTCGAGCCCCTCTATCTCCAGGCCGAGACGAGCCAACTGCCCGAGCTGCGGCGGGTGATCGTCGTCTATGGCAACCGCATTGCCATGGAAGAGACGCTGGGCGCCGGCCTGGCCCGCGTCATGGGTGCCGCGCCCCCCGAGGAAGGCACGGCCGAAGGCGAGCAGCCGCCACCGGTACCCGGCGGCGAGGCTCTTGAAGGCGACGTGGCCGATCTGGTGCGCCAGGCGGACGCCCACTACCGGGCCGCCCAGGAGTGCCTGCAGCAGGGCGACTGGGTATGCCACGGCGAAGAGATGGAAGCCCTGGAGCAGGCGCTGGAAGCCCTTGTATCCGCCACCCAACAGTGAGTACACCTTGAGCCTGACTTGAAAGGAGACTGGTATGGCCGAGGATCGAGATCGTGAACTGGAGAGTTTGGAGAGCCCGGGATCGGAAGAAGCCCTGGAAGCGGAGGACGATGCCAAGGCGGCCATCTACGAGTCGGTAGAGACCAACACCGGCTACGAGCCCGACTTTGAGGAGACGTGGACCGCGGAGCACCGGCTGGACCTCAACACCGCCTCGGAGCAAGAACTCGAGGCGCTGCCCGGCATCGGGCCCAAGCTCGCGGCCGAGATCGTGGCCTATCGCGATGCCGTGGGCGGCTTCCGGGAGGCCGCCGAGGTCACCCACGTGCCCGGCATTTCCCTCGACCTCTACGAGCGCTTTGCCGACCGCGTCACCGCCGGTGGCGAGGAGCCGGAAGAGTACGTGGTCGAAGAGGGCCAGATCCTGCCCGCGGAGGCCACCGGCGTCTACGACGAGCCATCGCCCTACCTCGAGGAGGAGTCGCTGGAGGAAGAGCCGCCGGCCTTCGAAGAGCCTCCGGCCTTTGAGGAGGCGCCGCCCGAGCTGGCCGAGGACGAAGAAGCCGTGGTCGTCGACGAGGCGCTGCGGGCCGAGGAGGCACCCCCGCCGCCACCACCGCCGCCGTCTAGGCCGGTGGGAGGGGCGGCGCCCCCGCCGCGCCGGGGCCTTGGCTGGGGCTCGCTGCTGCTGGTCGGCCTACTGAGCGCCCTCGCCGGCGCATTGCTGGCGCTCCTGGTGGTCTGGCTCCTCAACGGCACCCTCGACGTGCAGCGGGCCGCGGAGCGCAGCCTGCAGGGCGAGGTCTTTCGCCTGGAGGGCGACATGGAGGCCATTCGCTCCCAGATGGGCGGCGTCGAGGAGCGCATGATGGGCGTCGAGGGCCTGGCCGGCGACGTGGAACAGGCCCAGGGCGAGATCCGCGACCTGGGAAGCTCGGTCGACACCCTAAGCAACGACATCACCGCCGCGACGCGAAGGCTGGAGGACATGCAGGGCACCCTCGCCGGGCTGAGCGACGACATGGTGAACGTCGAGGAGACGGTGACGACCCTCGGCAGCCAGATCGGCGACGTCGAGGCGCGCCTGGGCACCATGTCGGACGAGCTGGCCGAAGCCCAGGAGGCCGTCACGCGCTTTGACGGCTTCTTGACCGGGCTGAGGGAGCTGCTGTCGGAGGCGGAAGCGCCGGATGAAGGGGCCACGGCGGCCCCGGGCCTGGCGACCATGACGCCCATGGCCGGCCCGACCGGAACCGCGACGCCAGCGGCGACGGCAACGCCCCGGGCGGACGTGACCGTCATCCCGCTGGCGACGCCGACGCCCACGCCCACCGGCCAATAGGCCCCGGGCGCGGATCACATCTGTAGGGGCGCGCGGCCGTGCGCAGGGCCCCGCGCCCCTACAGGATCAACTCCAGCAGGCGCAGGCAGTTCGCCTTCGCGTCTTCGCCCACCTCGGCCACCGGGCCGACACAGGACGGGCAGCCCCGCGGGCAGCGGCAGGCGGCCACCAGCTCGCGCGCCCCGGCCAGCAGCGTGCCATGCAGCTTGTACAGCTCTTCGCTAAAGCCCAGCCCCCCGGGCGCGTTGTCATAGATCGTGCAGGTCGGCAGCCCCGTCAGCGACGACTTGACCTCGCTCACCACGCCAATATCCCGCGGATCGCACATCAGGTACAGGGGCGCGATGTGGCCCACCACGTGGGCCAGGGCACTCAGGGTGCCGAACACCAGCCGGTCCACCTCTACCCGGCGGTGGCACGAGCGGCAGAGGGTCACCAGGTTTTCCAGGCGGTTGGCCTCCAGGTAGCGTTCGTTCTCGCCCCGCCGGTAGCCAAAGGTGCGGAAGGGCTGGACGTGGTGCACGTCGTGGCCGCGGCCGGGGCGCTCGGGGGCGCCGCAGTGGCGGCAGCGGTGCCCGTCGCGATCCCGGGCCTGGTTGCGCTGCTGCTCCCAGTTGGGCCCCCGATCGTCGCGGGCCATGTTGATCAGCCCCTCCTGCTCCAGCAGGGCCGCCGTTTCGGGCAGGACGTTGAACCAGTAGGCCGTCGTCTCCATCTCTTGCTCGGGGACGCGCTCGGGGTCGATCTCGCCCCAGCCCAAGATCTCGTGGGTGTAGAGGCGCACCTTCATGTACGACGTGGGCCGCGACAGGATGCGCACGGTGCCCCGGGCCTTTTGCGTCGCCGGCCCCGCCTCTTCCTCCAGCACCTCCATCACCTCGACGGTGACCGACGCGCTGGCCTGGGTGTAGTAGCCCACCTGGGCCGGCTCGACGCGAGCCATGCGCCCCTCCCAGTCCAGCTCGCGCACCAGGTAGGCCTCGCCGCCGTGCATGTAGACCGCCCCCTCGTGGAGGAGCAGCGGCGCGCTCTGGCGGTCCACCACGCCGACAACGGCCGCCTCCT
>JAAYZQ010000281.1 GCA_012514775.1 Anaerolineaceae bacterium | reverse complement strand
TCCTCGGGGACGCCGCGCAGGCCGGCCAGGTACATGGCCATGCAATAGCCGATCATCTGCCAGGCCGCGGCGATGATGACCGGGATAAGGGCCACGTGAAAGGGACCGATGGAGTTGGTATCGGTGTACCACTTCCAGCGCAAGGCGTCGAGCCCCACGGCGTGCAAGAGGGCATTGACCCCGCGAAGCCGCGTCGCGGTGCCGGGCGCAAAGATCCATTGCCACACCACGCCCGTCACGACGAAGGATAGGGCCATGGGAAAGAGATAGATCGTACGAAAAATCCCCTCTCCCTTGACCTTCTGATCGAGGAGGATGGCCAGAAGCAACCCCAGCACCACGCAGATGAGGAGGAAAAAGATGGTGAAAAAGAGCGTGTTCCAGAGGTCAATGGTGAACCGCCTGGCCGAGACACCGCCCTCCCGGCTGAAAAGCTGGCGATAGTTTGCCAGGCCGTTTGACTCGTAGTTGGGCTGCACCCCATCCCACTTGGAGACCGAGACGGCACCGGTCCAGGCGATAAAGCCGTACACAAAGATCGCGATGAGGATGATGGACGGCAAGACCATCAGAAACGCGATCCAGCGTTCGCGGCGTGAGTGCGACATGGTCCCCTCCGGGCAAGAGACCTGGCAGGTCTTGATTGACCTGCCAGGTCTCTTCTATCTGGACTTATTGGCAAACCCCTGCGTCGGCGCAGGCCTGGGCCATGGCGGTCTGGGCAGCGGCCACGTCGAGGTCGCTGACAAAGAGGGTCATGGCGTCGTTGACGGCGGTGACCCAGCCCTCGGAGGCGGCAGCGCCGTGGGCCAGGCTGGCGGCGATTTCGTTGGCGGCAAAGTCATCCATGGCCGACTGGAGGTAGGCGTCATAGAGGGAGCGGTCGCCGTCGGTGCGGGCCGGGATGGAGCCTTTGAGGGGGTTGAAGGCATCCTGGCCTTCCCTGGAGCCGGCGAGGGTCAGCCAGGCCACTGCGTTGTCGCGGTGGGGGGCGCCCTGGGGCAGCCCGAAGGAGTCGGAGAGCATCATGAAGATGCCGTCGGTGCCGGGGGAGGGCACCCAGCCGAACTCCTGGTCGGGTGTGAGGCCGATGGACTTGAAGTAGCCCTCGGCCCAGTCGCCCATGATGGTCATGGCGGCATCGCCGTCGGCCACGATCTGGGCGGCCTGGTCCCAGGAGAGGGCGGCGTGGTCCTCGTTGACGTACTCCATCATGCGGGCAAAGGTTTCGAGGGCTTCCTGGACCTCGGGGCCGTTCCAGTCGGTGGAGCCGTCCCACAGGCCCTGATAGCCTTCGGTGCCGAGGGTGCCCAGGAGGACCGATTCCATGAGGTGGGTGGCGGCCCAGATGCCGTTGTCGCCCATGGCCAGGGGGGTGATGCCCGCGCCCTGGAGGGCGTCGGCGACCTGGAAGAATTCGTCAAAGGTGGTGGGCGGTTCCAGGCCGTTGTCGGCAAAGGCCGCCTTGTTGTACCACAGGACGTTGGAGCGGTGGATGTTGACGGGCACGCTCCAGATTTCGCCGTCGTAGGACAGGATGTCGATGACGCCGGGCGGGTAGACGTCGAGCCAGTTGTTCTCTTCGAAGATAAAGGTCACGGGCTCCATCTTGTTGGCGACGACCCAGGAGTCGATGAGCTCGTGGCCGGCGTGGACCTGGAAGGAATCGGGCGGGTCGTTGGCCTGCATGCGGGTGGCAAGGACGGCCTTGGCGTTGGAGCCGGCGCCGCCGGCCACGGTGGCGTTAATGACCTCGATGTCGGGATACTGCCCGGCGAACACCTCGTACATGGCGTTCAGGCCGTCGGCCTCGCCGCCGGCCGTCCACCACGAAAAGATCTCCAGGTCGCCGGCAGCTGCTGCCGGCTCGGCGGCCGTGGGCGCGGGCGCTGCCTCGGTCCCTTCCGGTACCTGGGTTGCTTCCGGT
>JAAYZQ010000030.1 GCA_012514775.1 Anaerolineaceae bacterium | reverse complement strand
TCTCCCTGCAAGCCTCCCCCGACAAGTCGTGGACTCCACCCCGGCACGCAACCCGGGACTCCACGACTTGTCGGGGCCAGGCCGACGCCCAACGCGAGGGTACGCAGCTTACGTCGTGATCAGCACCACCGCCACGATGGCGGCCGCCGCCCCGACGAGCTGCAAGCGCGTCATGCGCTCGCCGGCGACGACCCACGCCAGGAGGGCTGTCACCACCGGGTAGAGGGAGGCCAGCACCGCGGCCACGTCCAGCCGCCCGGTCTGCGTGGCCAGCAGAAAGAACAGGTTGCCGCCGGCGTCCAGCACGCCGGCCACGACGATCAATCCCCAGGGCAACCCTCGGGCCGCCCCGCGCTGGACGACGGGCTGGCGCCGGACCAGCGCCAGGAAGGCCAGGGCCACCAGGGCCGCCAGGCGGCCGATGGCCAGCGGCCAGAAGGCGGACGTCTCCCCCACCTGGTCCAGGGCGACGTAAAACGATCCAAACCCCACCCCTGCCAGCAGCGCCACGCCGAGCCCGCCGGGCCGGCCGCCCTGCTGCTGCGGGCGCGACAGGAGCCAGAGGCCGGCGAGGGCTATGCCAAAGCCCACCAATTGCAGCGTGCGGGGCATGCCCTCCGTCAGGGCGGCGACGACCACCGGGATGGACGCCGTGAGGACTGCCGACACCGGCGCCACGATGCCCATCCGGCCCTCGGCAAAGCCGCGCAGCAGGAACCCGAGCCCCATCACCCCCGCCAGCCCGGCCACCGCACCCCACAGCACGTCCTGCGCCGGGGGGAACGCCTCGCCGCGGGCCAGCGCCACGATGGTCAGCGCCAGCAGCCCGACCGTGAACGACCCGAGCACGGCGACAAAAGCACCGATCCGGCGGGCCACCAGCCCCCCGGCAAAGTCGCCCGCGCCCCAGGCGGCGGCGGCCGACAGCGCCCACACAGCAGCGAGAACCGAAGTAAGCACGAGCAATGCCCTTCCCGCCGGCCTTCCTCGGCCGGCCATTCCCTGAACGGATGGCGCCCAACACACCCGGCGCCCGTCCCGCCATTCTAGCCGAGGGGCACGTGTCCTGTCAAATCGAGGTGCCGGGCGCCCGCCCGCCCCCGCTTGTTCTTCCATCGCAGGTGTGTTATGCTAGGCCCTGCCGTTGGCGGCCATTCGCCGGGCGAGGAGGAGATTCCATGGCCAGACGCGTTGTACTGGGGCTGCTGTTCTTCCTGTTGTTCCTGATCTTTGTCGGCCCCTTCCTGGTGCCCATCCCACCCCTGGAGGGCACGGTGCCGCCGCGGCAGTTGGCCGACCCCGAGGGCCTGTTTGTCGACGTGGACGGCCTGGACGTGCATTACAAGCTGGCCGGCCCGGCCCCCGGGGAGGGGGAGCGCGCCCTTTTCCTCCTCCACGGCTTTGCAGCCAGCACCTTTTCCTGGCGCGAGGTGATGGCGCCCCTGGCCGAGGGCGGCGCCACCGTCGTCGCCTTTGACCGCCCCGCCTTTGGTCTCACCGAGCGCCCCATGCCCGGCGACTGGGAGGGCGCCAGCCCCTACCGGCCCGAAGCCCAGGCCGCCCTCACCGTCGGGCTCATGGACGCGCTGGGCATCGACCGCGCCGTCCTGGTGGGCAACTCGGCCGGCGGCGCCGTCGCGCTGCACACGGCCCTCCTCTACCCCGAGCGCGTCGAGGCCCTGGTGCTGGTGGACGCGGCCATCTATCGCGGGGGCGGGGCTCCCGGCTGGACCCGCCCCTTCCTGCGGACCCCCCAGCTCCGCCGCCTCGGCCCCTTCCTGGTCCGCTCCATCCGCAATTGGGGGCAGGAGTTCGGCCGCTCGGCCTGGCACGACCCGTCCGGTTTCACCCCCGCCATCTGGGAGGGCTACAGCCGCCCCTTGCAGGCCGAGAACTGGGATCGCGCCCTGTGGGAGCTGACCGTCGCCGGCGAGGACCCCGGCCTGGCCGCCCGCCTCGACGAGCTGCGGATGCCCGTGCTGGTCATCACCGGCGACGACGACCGCATCGTCCCCACGGAAGACAGCCTGCGCCTGGCCCGGGAGATCCCCGGCGCCAAGCTGGCCGTCATGCCCGCCTGCGGCCACGTCCCCCAGGAAGAGTGCCCGGAGGCGTGGCTGGAGGCGGTGGAGGGCTTTCTCGACCGGTAGCAGCCGGGCCATCTCCCTGCAAGCCTCCCCCCATCAAGTCGACGACTCCCGCCTCACCGGGTTAGGGGCAGCCCGCCCCTGTCCGTCCCCTGTCCATTCCTGTTCCGCGCACCAGTGGGCATCCCGCCCATAGGTACACACTGCACCATT
>JAAYZQ010000280.1 GCA_012514775.1 Anaerolineaceae bacterium | reverse complement strand
GCGGGGCGGTGGGCGGGCCCAAGAACATGATCGGCCAGGAGATGCTCCGTCGTCTGCACGCCAGGAGCGAGTGGAAGAACCTGTATTTCTGCGGCGATTCGACGGTGATGGCCACCGGCGCCCCGGCCACCGTCGTCTCCGGGGTGGGGGCGGCCTGCGTCGTCCTGCGCGACCTGCACAAGAAGGACTATGACCGGCGCAGATTTCCGAAGCAGTACGTTCATTTCGTGGAGCTACCCTACAGGCGGCCAGCCTTTGGGGGCACGGAAGCGATATCCGGGGAGAACGCGCACCTGGCCGCGGCGCAATGCCAGGGCTGCGAGCACCCGGCCTGCGTCGCCGATTGCCCGGCCGGCGTCGACGTGCCTGGATTTCTGCGGCGAATGGAGGCCCAGAATTACGCCGGGGCCGCGCGCCTGTTGCGCCAGCGTAACCCCTTTTCGGAGGTGTGCGGCTATGCCTGCCCCGCGGACGCGCTTTGCCAGCGCCGCTGCCACCGGCGAACCTTTGCCGGGGAGCCGGTGCGCATCGCCGAGTTGGAGCGCTGGGTCTGTGAGGCGGCAGGCCCCGAAGGGTGGCTCCCCCGGCATGGAACCGGGAGGGACCGGAAGGTTGCCGTCGTGGGGGCAGGCGTTGCAGGCTTGAGCTGCGCCTACTACCTGGCGCTGGCGGGATGCGCCGTGGATCTGTACGACGAGCATGCACTGCCGGGCGACCGGCTCGCCCGGTGGCTTCCCGAGGGGGTGCCGCCGGCCGCTTTGGGGCGGGATGTGGAGGGGATCCTGCAGGCCGGGATCGTCTTCCTTGGTGGTCGGACGCCTGAGCCGGGTTTCATAGAAAACCTGCGGCTATCGCACGACGCGCTGGTCCTGGATGCCGGTCCCTCCGGCCTGGCAGAGGCGGGTGAGGCAGGGTTCCAGCCAGTGGATCTCCAGGCATTCACCTGCAGCCGCCCCGAAGACGAGGGAACCGTGGCTGAGGCAGCGGCGGCCGGCCGCCGGACGGCAGTGGACGTCGTCCAATACCTGGAAGAGATCTAAAAACGCCGTCGTCTTTGTTCCCGCCCGGCCGGAAGCCAAAAATCTAACAGATCTCTAACGTTCATCTAATGCAGTTCTAACAAACCTTTGCTAATTGTCGGGGCAAAGCCAAACACCACAAATCAAGAGAGCGAGCGACTGCGTGGGCAACCACGTCTGCGCGTCTTGAGATGTGGAAGTGTGGATACCGGTATCCGGGCTGTGGAAACCTTTAGAGAGGAGGTGTCTGTTAATGGCAAGAAATATGACTCGCTGGGAGCCGAGGAGAGATCTGGTCTCGATGCAGGACATGTTTGATCGGTTCTTTGATAGGGCGTTCGAAGACTGGTTCTTCCGCCCGCTCATGGACCGCGCCGACGGTGAAGGGATGTCGATGGCCGTGGACATGTACGAGACCGAGGCGGCGGTCGTGGTCAGGACCGCCATCCCCGGTGTCAAGGCCGAAGACATAGACGTGTCGGTCACCGGCGATAGCCCCACCATCAAGGCCGAGGCCCGAGAAGAACGAGAGGTCAAGGACGAGAACTATTTGCGGCGCGAGCGCCGCCTGGGCACCTATCGCCGGTCTGTCACGCTGCCGGCCGGCCTGGAGACCGACCGGGTGAATACCGACTATGCCGATGGCGTGTTGACCCTCGAGTTCCCCAAATCAGAAGAGATCAAGCCCAAGACAATCAAGGTCAGGTCCGGCGAGTCCAGAACCGCTGAACGGTGGTAATCTGGGCCTGGACAGGGACGGGCGGTGGATGGGCTCTCTCCCCGCCCGTCTCTGCCGGCCCCATGGAGTGTGGAGTACGACCGAGCACAAGGGTCTGAAGATCTATCTAAAGGAGGAGATAACGATGAGACGCTTGTGGAGAGCTGTTACCTCGCTAACTGTCGTGCTGTTGCTGCTGGCCCTGGCCGTGCCTGCCCTGGCACAGGATGGCCCCTCGGGCCAAGAGGATCTCGAGTTGATGCTCTTTACCGCCTATCCCAGCCGGGTCATCGGTTTTGACGAAAGCTCCGAGATAGACCTGACGGTGCGCGGCGGGGCAGAGCCCGAGATCGTTTCCCTGGAGATGGAAGAGATCCCCGAGGGCTGGACCGCCACCTTCTGGGGTGGGAACACCCTCGTCAAGTCGGTGTTCGTCGAGCCCCGAGAAGATGTTTCGGTCGAGCTCCGGCTCGAGCCGGCAGACGACGTCGCCGGGGGCGTGCACCGGTTCATCGTGCTGGGGCGGGGTGAAAGCGCCAGCGTCCGCCTGCCCCTGGAGCTGACCGTCGAGGAGCGGGTTCCGGCCAGGTTGACGTTCGATACCGGCCTTCCCACTGCCAGGGGGGGACCAAGCAGCACCTTTCGCTACACCGCCCAACTGAAGAACGAGGGCGACGAGGACCTGACGGTCAACCTGGTGGCCGAGGCCCCGGTCGGCTTCGAGGTCACCATCCAGACGGGCGGGACGGAGGTGACCAGCCTGCCCCTGGAAGCCAACGCCTCCAAGAGCCTGAGTATCCAGGCCGAGCCCTTCCTCGAGCTGCCCGCGGGGACCTATCCCCTGGAGGTGCGCGCCGAGGGCGGCGGCACCCAGGCCAGCCTATCGCTGGTGGCCGAGATCACCGGCGAGGCGAACCTGAGCGTTACTACGCCCGACGAGCGCCTGTCGGCCGAGGCCTATGCCGGACAGGAGACGCCCCTGAAGGTGATCGTGCGCAACACCGGCAGCGCCCCCGCCCGCCGCGTCAAGATGAGCGCCAGCCAGCCGTCGGGATGGTCGGTGACCTTTGAGCCCGAGGAGATCGGTGAGGTGCCGGCCGGCGAGCAGGTGGAGGTCACGGCCAACCTGCGGCCCGCCGAAAAGGCGTTGGCCGGCGATTACATGGTCACGGTGCGCGCCCAGCCGGAAGGCAGCTCCAACAAGTCGGCCGAGCTTCGCATTACGGTCCTAACCTCGACGCTATGGGGCATCATGGGCGTGGGCCTCATCGCCGTGGCCGTGGGGGTTGTAGGCCTGGCAGTCCTGCGCTTCGGCCGGCGATGATACGGGGAGGAGGTCCCGCCATGGGCGACTATGTGATCGAGACGCACGATCTGAGCAAATGGTACGGCGACCACGCCGCCGTCGACGGCCTCAATTTGTGCATCCGCCCGGGCGAAATCTTTGGGCTCCTGGGTCCCAACGGCGCCGGCAAGACGACGACCATCCTGATGCTCCTGGGCCTCACCGAGCCGACGTCGGGCAGCGTCACGGTGCTGGGCATGAACCCTGCCCGCCAGCCCCTGAGCGTCAAGGCCAGGGTCGGCTACATGCCCGACGAGGTGGGTTTCTACGACGAGCTGAGCGCGCGGGCTAACCTGAGCTACATCGCCCAACTGAACGGCCTGTCGCGCGCCGGGGCCCGGCAGAGAATCGACGATGCCCTGGAGCGCGTGGGCCTGACCGGCGTGGCCGACCGCCCGGTGTCCACCTTTTCGCGGGGCATGCGCCGCCGGCTGGGCGTGGCCGACGTGCTCCTGAAAGAGCCCCAGCTCGTCATCATGGACGAGCCGACCCAGGGCCTGGACCCGGAAGGAGCCCACGCTTTCCTGCAGACCATCCGTGGCCTGAGGCAGGAAGGGATCACCGTCCTTCTCTCCTCTCACCTGTTGCACCAGGTGCAGGCCGTGTGCGACCGCGTGGGCCTCTTTCGCAAAGGCCGCATGGAGTTGGAAGGGTCGGTGGTCGACCTCGCGCAGGAGGTGCTGGGCGGCGGCTACCACATCCGCCTCCAGGCCGACGGCCCCGCGTCCGATCTGACGGCGGCGCTCCAGGCGTTGCCCGGCGTCGTCGGCGTCGAGCAGGAGAACCGGAACCACTATGCCGTGGCTGCCTCCGGGGACCTGCGGGCCGAGGCAGCGGAGGCTGTCATGGCCGCCGGGGGCCGCCTGCTCAAGCTGGACATCGAGGAGCCGAGCCTGGACGACATCTATACGCGCTACTTTGAGGAGGTGAGCCATGGCGTCGCGAGCTGAGACGATCCGGCGTGGCCGCGCCCGAGAGGGTTCACCCTGGACCGGCCTGTGGGCCGTCGTCGGCAAGGAGATGGCCGATCACCTGACCAGCGCCCGGATGCGCATCCTGGAGGTCCTCATCGTACTCACGGCGGCGGGCACGGTCTATGCCGCCGTCCAGAGCCTGGCCGGGGGCGACGACGTGTTCCTGCTGCTGCGGCTGTTCACCACCGCCCAGGACCCGATCCCGGCGTTCGCCGGCTTTCTTGGGTTCCTCATCCCCCTCATCGCCATCGCCCTGGCCTTTGACTCGGTCAACGGCGAGTTCAGCCGCAGGACCATGTCGCGCATCCTGGCCCAACCCATCTACCGCGACGCGCTCCTCCTGGGCAAGTTCCTGGCCGGCCTGTTCACCCTGGCCCTGGTGTTGGCCGCCATCTGGCTGATCATCATCGGTGCCGGCATCGTCGGGCTGGGTGTGCCGCCGACAGGCGAGGAGGTGGGGCGTATCCTGTGGTTCCTGCTGGCTTCGGTCTTTTACGGGGGCATCTGGCTGGCGCTGGGCATGGTCTTTTCCATCGTCTTCCGGCAGCCGGCCACGGCGGCGCTGGCCGCTATTGCCGTCTGGCTGTTCTTTGTCGTCTTCTGGCCCATCCTGGCCGGCCTGCTGGCCCAGGTGCTGCAGCCCGTAGACGTGGGGACGTTGGGCGAGCTCCTGGCCCAGAGGCAGTTGGAGCTGATGCTCAGCCGCCTGTCGCCCAACACGCTGTACAGCGAGGTGATGCTGGCCATGCTGCAGCCGACGCTCCGCTCTGTGGGCCTGGTGTTGCCCATCCAGCTTCAAGGCGCTCTCCTGGGCGCGCCCCTGCCCCTGCACCAGAGCGTCCTGCTGGTCTGGCCGCAGTTGACGGGCCTCATCGCCGCCACCATCCTGTTGTTCGCCCTGGGCTACGTACTGTTTCAGCGGCGGGAGGTACGGGCCTAATCGCCGGCAAGGAATACCGGTTGTCTTTCGGAACAGGGCAAGCCGCTGCTGCAGGGCAGCGGCTTTGCGTTCCGGGGCCGTGCCCGGCCATCACTCAAGAGCCGGAACCTGTGCCGGTCCTGAACCGTCTCAATAGTAGGCAAACCGTCGGTTCTCCGTGGGGCAAGCCGCCCTGAATTGGACTATAATGTAAGCTGGTCCTTGTCCCGTCGCGCTCGCGACGGCGGCAAAGGGTAGGTGGCGCATCGGTTCGGCGGACGGCAATCGGCAACGGAGGAAGCCCCGTGAACAATTGGAGCCCATTCTGCCCACGCCGGCAAGTCAAGGAGGGTGAGCCTGATGCGCTTCAAGGTTATGGCGGTCCTCGTGTTTCTGTGGGGCCTGTACATGGCCCTTTCGGACGGGCAGTTTATCACTCCCTGGTTCGCCATCCTGTGGGGTGTCCTGGGAGCGGTCGCCCTGTGGCAGCGCCGGCAGCAAGACGGGAGGATCGAGCACGCGCTGCCCGCCAGGGTGCAGTTTGCCCTGGCGTTGTGCCTGGTCGTCGCCGCGCTGGCAGCGACCCACTGGACCGACCCTGGACGTCGCGACCTGATCCAGTTGGGATACACGCTGTTCACCGCGGCCGCCTACGGTGACGGCCTGGCCTGGGCCTGGTCATCGGTGGCCCGGGCCGGGAGAGCTGAGGGCAGCGGATGAGAGAGGAGGCCCAACCGTGGACGGCGTTCGCAGCCTGGGAACCGTCCTGCTGATCCTGGTGCTGGCCCTGCTGCTGGTCGCCTGCGGCCCCGAAGCCTGGGAGCAGGACCCCGAGGTGCGGGCGGCCAGGGCGGCCTGTGGGAAGGAGTACGACTGCATCGAGCGCCACGCCGTCGAGACCCTGAACCCTGACGTCTGCCGCCTGGCGGGCATCGCCATCGACGATATGTGCCTGCAGGCCGTGTACGAGGCCGCGGACGACCCGGCCATCTGTGAGCGAATCTACCTGCGGGGTGTGCGACCAAACTGCCAGGCCTACTATGCTGACCGGGCGGCACGTGCGGCGCCTTCGCCCTCCTCGCACGCCCCATCGCCGGTACCCTCTCTGGTGGCTACGCCGGTTCCGTCCCCCGAGAAGGTGGAGGAGCAGCCCCATATGGCCGAGTCCATCACCTTGGCTCAGCCGTCCCCGCCGGTGACCGCCGGCACGCCGTACACCGGCACGGAGTTCGTCATCAGTTGCCACCAGGTGTACCCCGGGCTGAACTGCGGGTCCGACTTCGAGCCCATGGCCGGCGCGCGCCTGGCCTTTGTCGACCCGCGGCCCGGGCTCGACGGCCGCCCCAACGCCATCGACCTGGAGAACAAAGAACTCCAGGTGCTGGGCGAGGAGGCCTCGAGCCTGGCGGGCTGGTCGCCTTCGGGCGAGCACCTGTTGACCCGCCAGGTCGAGGGCCATTTCACGGTCTACTCCTTTGACGGGACGGCGGTCAAGGAGCTGACGGGCCTGCCCGCGGAGCCATTCTGGGCGCCGCCGGATGCCTTCTTTGGCGCCGTCGACTGGCTGGCCGTCCCGGCCGCGGATGGGGCGCTCCAGGCCGTGCCGCTCCCGGCCGGTGAGGCACGGACGGTACTGCCCGCGGGCAGCCTGGGGGCGAATGGCCGGGGCCGCGTCCTCTGGGCGGCCGGCGGCCGGCTGGCCTGGACCCCCAGCCTGGACCAGTTGGCCGAAGCGGGTGAGGGCGAGCAGGTGCTGCACATCGGGCGGGCGGATGGGAACGCCGAGACCGTCACCTGGCGCCTGAGCGACGACGTGCAGGAGGCCTATTTCCAACTCGTGGACTGGGCACCCGGCACCTCACTGCTCCTGGCAGGCCGGGGCATGCTGGCCAATTCGGCCTGGTCGTGGGGCGTTCCACTGGTGGCCATCGACGCCGGCACGGGCGAGGTCCGGGACTTGGGCGCGTCCATGCTCCTCACGCCCGAGTCCCACGCCTGGCACCCCTCCCTGCCGGGGCTGCTGGCCCTGGCCGAGGGGGGCAGCCGCTACCTGAGCGACCCCAACCGCCTGGCCCTGTTGGACGTGACCACCGGGGATCTGCGGGCCCTGACCGGCGAGGGGCTTTCGGTCTTTGAGCCCGCCTGGTCGCCGGATGGCAGGTTGCTGGCCTATGCCGCCGTCGCGGTGCCGGCCGATGCCGAGGGCAGCGGTGAGGTGCTGGAGGGCCTGTTGGCGGGGAGGGCCATCCACGTCGTGGACCCGGAGAGTGGCGAGATCCGCGCCGTGACGGATCCCGGCGCGGGCGCTGCCCGTATGGACGGCTGGCCGCGATGGTCCCCCGCGCCGCACTGGGGCGAGGCGGATGACGCCCGGCTGCTTTATACCCGGCAGCACGACGGCTACACCGACGTGCGCGTCGTGAGGCTGGACGGCAGGAGCGACAGGCTTCTCCTCACCGGCCTGCCCGATCCCACCTGCTTCTACGGGGGCTGCGGCTGGGACCAGATGCTAGCCTACGACGCCGATGGCGTGGACGACGTCATGCACGAGCTGCTGGACGACTACAGCCAGGCGCTCTCGTCGGGGCAGGTTGTCCGCGAGGAGCTGTACACGCACATGCTGCGGGCCCTCGTCGAGGAGCGGCGCGGCTACTACCGGCAGTTCCACGAGGTGGCGCTCCACTCCAGCCTGCTCGGCATCGAATCCCGATACCGCCTGGAGTCCATCGTGCCCGATGCCGTGGACGGCAGCCTGTACCACGTCCGCGCCGTGGAATGGCTGACCACCACTGCCCGCTACCGGGAGCCCGGACCCGAGGACTATGCGCCCACCCGCGCCGCTCTGTGGGCCCTGGCCCGCACCGATCATCCAGGCGTTCAGCAGGCGCTCCAGTACCTCAAGGACCGGCAGATGCGCGAGTACCTGGCCCGCCTCAACCTCGGGCGCAGCTACCAGATCGTCTGGATCCTCCGCCATCACCTCCTGGCCCGTGACGCCGGCGATCGCTTTGTCCTCGTCCAGGATGCCTACGACGACAAGGCCAACGACAACGAGGATGGCGCCGACGTGGTGGAGTGGGTGGACGGGCGCTTTCAGCGGCACCGGCCGGATCTGACCGCGTGGCCCGATTACGAGATGTATCACGAGCCTCTGGCAAAAATAGAGGCCGAGGGGCGCCGCCTGCTGTTAAGCTACACGCGGCGCTACGGCGACACGCCGGCGCCCGATTCCCTCCCCGGCTGGCTGACCTACGCGCACCCGACCCGCGGCTTCTCCCTGCGCTACCCGCCCGGCTGGCAGGTGGATTCGTCGCCGGCAGAGCCGAACTTTGTGCGCGTGCGTCCCACAGCGGGGCCCGACGTGGAGCTGACCGTCGGCGTCCGCCGGCCCGACGAGGGCGTGCCGATCCAGCGCACTGGCGTCGGGGCGGGCGACGTGGAGACCCGGGGCAGCACCCGATTCCTGGGTCGCGAGGTGGCCCGCGAGGTGCTGGTCCACGAGGGCAAGGTCAAGACCGTGCTGTACAACAATGCGGTCGAGATCGACGCCGATGGCCTGATCTTTACCCTGGGCCTGGACAGCGTTGGCCCGGATTACGACGCCGTCGACATTCCCACGGATGTCCAGACCATTGCGGACAAGATCGTGGGCTCGTTTTTGTTGACTTTTGGTCTGCCGGACCCGTGATCGCCGCGTTGGCCCGGCCATCCGGATTTGAAAGGAGAAGTCGTGTCCAGAACAGCCAAGATCGCCATCCTCGTCGCCGTGTTTGCCTTCGGGGCATGCAGCCTGGCCTGCGTCCTGACCGCGTTTGCGGTGTACCGCTATCAGCCGGCCGTCGTCGCCGCGCGCGGCTATGACATGGCCTGGCCCACGCGGCCCGGCCCAGCAGGCAGCCTGGTCAAGAGCTACCAGATGTTCTTCGAGATGCGCCCCTGCGAGTACGAGCTCCTCGGCTGGACCGAGGGCGGACAGCTCTACTACCGGGAGAGCTGCCGCAAGCGCGATTCCCAGGTCTCCCAGGTCTGGGCCTACGATCCGGACCGGCGGGGCCGACCACGCCCGGCAGGTGTGCCCCCGAACCTGTCCCAGCAGGTCGTGCCGCGCGAGTCGCTCCTGGAGTGGGTCCGCTCCCCGCGGGTGTGGCCCGCCGACGCCGAGCTCAACGTGCGCCGCCTGGAGGTGCGCGTCGATGGCCTGGCCTCGCCGGACGGGCAGTGGGTGGCCGCCGTCGTGCGCCACATCTATGGGCCGGAGGACGTCATCGTCGTGGGCGAATAGATGATGGACACCGTGCCGCACCCCTGTAACCGATAGCCCTCCTCGCTCGTCTCCATATCGGGAGGAAACGACGCCATTGACGCTCGACGCCGAGTTTGAGGCCCTGTTCCACGAATACCAGCGGGCCATCACCGCGTACCTGACCAACCTGCTGGGCGACGAGGGACGGGGCCAGGAGCTGGCCCAGGAGACCTTTTTGCGGGCCTATCGCTCCCTGGCGCGAGGCGTGCGCGTGGAGCATCCCAGGGCCTGGCTGTACCGCATCGCCACCAACGCCGCCAACGACCACTTTCGCCGGGCGCGGCTGGTGCGCTGGGTGCCGCTCCTGGACCGCGACGACGACCCGGCGCTGCGTACCCCCGGCCCGGCCCAGGGCGTGGCCGACCGGCTGGCGCTCCAGGCGGCCCTGGCCCGGCTGGCGCCCGAGTATCGCGTCCCCCTCCTCCTGCACCTCTCCGAGGGCCTGTCCACGGCCGAGATCGGCGAGGTGCTGGGCATCAGCCGGGCGGCGGTCAAGGTGCGCCTGTTCCGCGCCCGGGAAAAATGCCGGGCGGCGCTGAAAGAGGCCGGCGGCGTAGAGTGGGAGGGTTCGACGTGAGCGAGTGCAGGCAGGTGCGGTTGCTGCTGGCGGTTGCGCCCCGCGAGTGGAGCGACGGCGAGCGGGCCCGGGTGGATGCCCACCTGGCGATCTGTGCGGCGTGCGCGGCCCGGGCCGCCGACTATGCAGCCCAGGAGAGGATGGCCGCGGCGCTGCCCCGGCCCGGCCTGGAGCCGGGGCGCCGGCAGGCGGTGCTGGCCTTGGCCCGGGGCGGAGGGAGCGGTCCGGCCTGGCGCGTCCGGCTGTCCAACGCGTTGGCGATGGCCGCCGCCGCCCTCCTGGTCCTGTTCCTGGCCCTGGCGCTGTCGGCGCTGCTGGGCCGCGCTCCCGGGCAGGGGGCCTTTTCGACCCCCGCCGCGGCGCTGCCTACACCGGAGCCCACACCGGTTCCGACGCCCACTCGTAGACCGGCGGCTGCCGTTGCGGAATCGGCTGGAGCGCCGCTTATCCTGGTGGACAACGGCCCACGCAGCGGCCTCAGTCCGGCCGAGCCCTGGCCGCCACCCGACCTGTACACCCTGCTTGGCGAGGGCGAGTACCGGGTCCGGCATCGCTTTGCCCGAGGCGGCCTCCATGCCGTGCCCGGCGGCAGGATCCCCGCGCCACCGCCCATCACCGCTAGCGAGCTGGCGGGCGTCGACCTGCTCATCGTCCCCTGGACCGGCTGCTATGCGTCCGGTGGCAGCGTGGACATTGGCTTCACCGAGTACGATTTCAACCTGACTTCGGAGGAGGCGGCTACGGTCCGGGAATTTGTCGCGGGGGGCGGGCAGGCGCTGTTTGTCCTCGATCCGACCTACAACTGCCACTTTGAGGCGCTGTCCATCCTCGGGTTCGAGGCCGACGCGGGTCAGGCCATTGTCTGGCACGACGACGCGTTCCACCCGGCAACGGGCCGGCTGGGCGGCCAGTCCTTCTCCCTCGCCGCGCAGTACCGCTTCCAGCCGGTGCGCTCGTCGAGCGGCGAATCGTGGGCCGAGGTGGACGGGCAGCAGGTCCTCGTGGTGGAACCCATCGGCCGGGGGCGCGTCGCCGTCCTGGGCCTGCCCCGGCTGATAGACGGCCGGCGCACCGTCCCCGAGGAGGCGGACGAGGGGCAGCCGGCGCCCCTCCACGCCGAGGACAACCTGGCCTTCCTGTTGGCCGTGGTCGAAGAGCTGGCCGGTGCTCCCTCCGGCCTGGACGTGGAGCGTATTGCCTGGGAGGGGCGGCGGGGCGCGCTACAACTGGCGGCCGAGCGCCTGGTCCTCCGGCTGGATGCCTGGAGCGAGGAGCGCGTCGCCTGGGCGGTCCCCAACGAGGAGGAACGGCAGGAGGTCAGCGGGGAGGTGTTGGCCCTGCGCACCAGCCTGGGAGAAGGTATGGGCCTGCTGGACCGGCTGCTGGAGAGCGGGCCCGATCCGGAAGGGTACGAGGCGCTCCGCGGCGTCTTGCGCGAGGTGCTGGCCGGCGCGAACCGCCTCGACGCCGTCTATGGACCGGCGGCGAATGAAACCTGGGAGGCGCGGCAGGCGCGGTGGCTGCAGCCCTGGCTCCTCGGCCTCCTGGGTGGCGCGGCGCTCCTCGGCGTCGCCGCCTGGCGCGTGCGGCGCCTGGACGCGGAACCGGCGGCCCTGGCCCGGCAGGCTGTGGCGCTGCTGCCCTATGCCGCCGCCGGCCTGCTGCTCCTGGCGCACCTGCTGGCCACCGCGGATATGGTGGGCTTTGGGGTGCGTGCCGGCGGCTATCCCCTGAACCGTTGGGGTGTGTGGGCCTATGCCGCCATCGCCGTGCTGGCAACAGTCGCCTTTTTCGTCCGCGGCCGGCCCGCGAGTGGCCTCATCCGGCTGGCGCTGCCCCTGCTGGCTGCCCTGGCCCTGATGCAGGCCCATCTACTCACCGACCTGGCGGGGGCCGAGTACGCAACCTACCGGGATTATGAGGCGGGGATTGCTCTGCTGGGCAATCTCCTGGTGGCCCTGGCCTTCTGCCTGGCCGGGGTGCTCTACCGCCGGCCTCACTGGCTGGCGGCCATGGGCGGCGTGCACCTGGCGCTGGCCGTAGGCGTCATGGCCGGCAGTTCCGTCCTGTACGCCGCCCGCGACGGGTTCGCGTCGTGGCAGGTGACCCGGGTCCTGCTGCCGCCCTCGTCCCTGCCCTACCTGGCCATCGTCTATGGGATGGGCCTGCTGGCGGCCCGCCCCGTCCGGCCGCGGGTCTACTGGCGTGTCGCCGCCCTCGTGCTGGTGGGATTCGTCGCCGCCGGATCCCTGTTGCTCATCCGCGATCTGGCGTGGACCTCGTCCTCGGCGCCGGCCTTGATCGACTGGCTGTCGGACCTGCTCCTCATCCCGCTGCTGCTCTGTGTGGGGCTGCTCAGCGCCGCCTACGCCTGGCACGCCCGGCGGGCAGCGCACGGTGGCGGGCCCCTGGACTCTCCCCTGGCCGCCGTCGTCCTGCTGCTGGGGCTGGCGGCGCTCCTCACGCCGCTGCTCCTGGGCGATTCCCTGCTGCCGGCAAGCGGCGCCGAGATGCCCTGGCGCGGGGCGGATTACCTTGTGCCCGCCGGCGCCTGGACGCTGCTCCTGCCCACCGCCCGCGTGCTGGCCGGCATGGCACCGTGGGCCGTGCTCGCCGCGGCGGCGCTGCAAGCCCTGCATGGCTTCATCGCGTCCCGACCGACCGGGTGATATCGGAACCCCGGACTCTTCCGGGGATGCTTACCCTGACGCGGCTTTGCCCCGACAAGTCGGGGACGCCGCGGTTCGTGCGGGCTGGAGTTCCGGACTTGTCCGGGGAGACTTGCCGGGACGCGGCCCTGCCCCGACAAGTCGGGGATTCCGCGGTTCGTACAGGTTGGAGTTCCGGACTTGTCCGGGGAGGCTCTCCGGTTCGTACAGGTTGGAGTTCCGGACTTGTCCGGGGAGGCTTGCCGGGATGCGGCCATGCCCCGACAGGTCGGGGACTCCGCGGTTCGTGCGGGTTGGAGTCCCGGACTTGTCCGGGGAAGCTTGCCGGGATGCGGCCCTGCCCCGACAAGTCGTGGACTCCGGTTCGTGCGGGCTGGAGTTCCGGACTTGTCCAGGGAGGCTCGCCGGTGCGCGGCCATGCTCCGACAGGTCGGAGACTCCGGTTCGTGCGGGCTGGAGCTCCGGACTTGCCCGGGGAGGCTCGCCGGTGCGCGGCCCT
>JAAYZQ010000279.1 GCA_012514775.1 Anaerolineaceae bacterium | reverse complement strand
TACTGCCCGACGGCGGGCCGGTTCATGCTGGAGGACAAGGACATCACCGGCTGGCCCCCGTACCGCATCGTCGAGGCCGGTATCGCCCGGACGTTCCAGAACATCCGGCTGTTTGGCAACATGAGCCTGGAGGAGAACGTTCTCGTCGGCGAGCACACCAGGCTCAAGGCCAGCCTTGGCGGCGCGCTTTTCCGCACGCCTGCACAAAAGCAGGACGAGGCCCGGGCCCAGGAGCGGGCCCGGGAACTCCTCGACTTTGTGGGGCTGGTCGACAAGAAGGGCGAGTACGCCGCCAACCTGGCCTACGGCGAGCAGCGCCGCCTGGAGCTGGCGCGGGCCCTGGCGACAGAGCCACGGCTCCTGCTCCTGGACGAGCCGACGGCCGGCATGAACCACAGCGAGGCGGGCCAGGTCATGGATCTCATCCACACCATCCGCGACCTGGGCGTGACCATCATCCTCATCGAGCACAACATGCAGGTCATGATGGGCGCTGCCGAATGGATCGTCGCCTTTGACGCGGGGGCCAAGATCGCGGAGGGCACGCCCAAGGAGATTCAGTACAACAAGAAGGTCATTGAGGCCTACCTGGGGGAGGAGGAGAACTGAGATGTTGACCATCACCGACCTTCACACCCATTACGGCCACGTGCATGCCCTGCGCGGCGTTTCGCTGGAGGTGCAGGAGGGCGAGCTGGTGGCTCTCATCGGCAACAACGGTGCGGGCAAGAGCACGCTGCTCAACAGCATCTCCGGGCTGGCCCACCCCACCTCGGGCAAGATCGAGTTTCTGGGCAAGAACCTGAGGGCCATGTCCAGCGAGCAGATCGTCAAGATTGGGATCGTGCAGGCACCGGAGGGGCGGCGGGTCTTTCCGCGCTCCAGCGTCCTGGAAAACCTGGAGATGGGCGCCTACACGCGCAACGACATGCGCGACATTCACCGCGACATCGAGGCGATGATGGCCCGCTTTCCGATCCTGGGCGAGCGTCGCTCGCAGCTCGCGGGGACGCTGAGCGGCGGCGAGCAGCAGATGTTGACCATCGCCCGCGCCCTGATGTCGCGACCCAAGCTGATCATGCTGGACGAGCCGTCGTTGGGGCTCATGCCGACCCTGGTGCAAGAGATCTTTAGCATCGTCAGCGAGATCCACGCCGAGGGATCGACCATCCTCCTGGTGGAGCAGAACGCGCGCAAGGCGCTTGCCGTGGCCGACAAGGCCTACGTCCTGGAGACGGGACAGATCGTGCTCTCCGGCAAGGCCGAGGAGTTGCAACAAATGGATCAGGTACGCAAAGCCTATCTGGGTGAGCGATGAGTGTCGACGCCAGGGAAAGGGGGTGGTGCCTTCCCGCAAAGCAGTGCGACGTGGCAGCCATGCCGGTAGCTGGGGAAAGGCGGCCGGACGTGGGCCAGCTCGCGGAGGGGCGGGCTGGGGGTACAAGGGTTCAGGATCATTGGAACCATAGGAGGGGAACCATGGATCTGAAAAGAGGGAACGCGCTTTTTAACCTGGGCTTGCTGGTGCTGGCTCTGCTGATGATCGTCTCTTGCGGGCCTACCGCCCAGCCACCCGCCGAAGCCACACAGGCCCCGGTTGAGGCACCGACGCAGGCAAGCGAGCCGGCGGCGGCGCCTTCGGGCGAGGCGATCCTGTTTGGTATGGTGGCGCCGATGACGGGCGACGCCGCGGATTACGGCGTGCAGCTGGAGACGGGCGTGCAACTGGCCATCGACGAGATCAATGCCGCGGGCGGCATCGACGGCCGGCCGGTGGAGCTCGAGATCT
>JAAYZQ010000278.1 GCA_012514775.1 Anaerolineaceae bacterium | reverse complement strand
CGGGTGCTGATTGCCGAAGACGATGCGCTGGTGTGCGAGCTGATCGCCGCCCTCGTGGAGCATCAGGGCTACCAGGTGGTGGGCACGGCCCGCGATGGGTACGACGCCGTCGAAGCCGTGGGGCGCCTGCGCCCCGACGTAGTGGTGATGGACCTGGAGATGCCCGAGATGAACGGTATCGAGGCCACGCGCCGCATTCAGCAGACCCATCCCACGCCCGTGGTGGCCCTCACCGCCCACGACGACCTGGGCCTGACTGCCAAGGCTGCCCGGGTGGGAGTGGGCGCCTACCTGGTCAAGCCGCCCATCGGGCGCGACCTGGCGCGCGCCATCACCATAGCCCAGGTGCGCTTTGCCGAGGAACTGGCGATGCGCGAGATCAATGCCGAATTGATGGCGCAGAACCGCGACCTGGAAGGCTTTGCCCACACCGTGGCCCACGACCTGCGCAACGCCCTGGCGCCCATCGTCGGCACGGCCAGCCTCTTGAGCGAAGACCTGGAAGTCCTTTCCTCCGAACAGGCCCGCCGGCAGGTGGACGTCATCGCCGGGCAGGGCGCCAGGATGCGGCGCATGATCGACGACCTGCTCCTCCTCGCCCAGGTGCGCGACGGCCAGGTCGCCCTGCACCCCCTGGACATGGACGCCCTCCTGCACGACGCCTGGTCGCGGCTGGCACACGTGGCCGAGGGCCTGGATGTCCGGCTCTCGACACCGGAGACCTGGCCGGCCGTCCTCGGCTACGGGCCGTGGGTGGTGGAGGTGTGGGTCAACTACCTCGGCAATGCCCTCAAGTACGGCGGGCGGCCGGCCGAAATCGCGGTGGGCTGGGATACCCTGGACACGCAAGACAGGCATGCCCTCCGTTTCTGGGTTCGCGACAACGGCTTGGGCATCGCGCCGGAACAGCAGTGTGAGATCTTTCGCCCCTTTGTCCGTTTGAACACCCCGCCAAGCGACGGCTATGGCCTGGGCCTGTCCATCGCCCGCCGCATCGTCGAGAAGCTGGGCGGCGAGGTGGGCCTGGACAGCGACGTGGGGCGGGGCAGCACCTTCTGGTTTACCCTGCCGGCGGCCTGATCCCGGTTGAGCAACGGCCCTCCGGCGAACGGAGAGTTTCACGGTGGGGTGCACTGCTGTCGGTGCACCCCATCTCTTGTTCGCTCAGGCGTGGGGTCCCGTGGAGATGGTGCCGACGGTCCACCGCGCCTGGCCTTCCAGGATCTCCCCGATGCGCGCCACCAGCTCGTCGATCTCGTCGCGTCCCGTGTCCGTGAGGTCCTGGAATGGCTCCACGGTGATGTCGATCTTGCGGCCCGAGCGGCGCTGGTGCCAGATGCCGGCGACGGTCCCGGCGACCAGGAGCACCGGGCGGTTGCCTGCCGCGCCGCCCGCCAGGGCGCGCTCGGCCGCCCGGCCGGGGAAGAGGAGCTCCCGCGGCTGGCTGCCGACCACGTAGGCGTCAAAGTAGGGCAACAGGAGCATACCCCGGGGCGCGACGCCGGGCAGCGCGGTGTCGCCGGCCGGCACCCAGGCCGGCGTGCCTTCCAGCTCTACCTGCTCAAGGGCGCCGCCGAGGGAGGCGAACAGCTCGCTCGCCCAGCCCGCCGGCGCCGCGAGCCAACGGGCGAACTGCTGGGGTGTCGCCGGCCCGTAGGTGTGCAGGTAGCGCCGGGCGATTTCGGCCAGGGACGGGGGCCCGGGGGCCGGCCGGAACCCGGGCAGCCAGCGGCGGGGGCTGGTCAAGGTCACCTTGCGGCCCCGGTTCGGACCGAAGCAGAGGGCGCCGCGAATGCCTGCCTCCGCCTGGATCATGCGCCAGCGGGGCCATGCTCCCTGGAAGGCCTCCATGACCGGGTCGCCGGCCCAGGACCCAACGCGGTCGACCAGGGCCGCCGTCAGCTCGTCGGTCGTCAACTCGGCCTCTTCGAGGATGGTCGCGATGGCCGCGATGAGCTCCTCGGCCTGCTCGGGCGTCAGCAGCGCGTCCTTGCCGAACAGGTTCCGCGAGGGCGGGACCGCTGCCAGGGCGCCGGTCCACAGCGGCAGGTCCCGCGCTGGCAGCAGGTGCACCGTGCCCCGGGGGCCGTAGGTCTTGACCAGGCTGCGCTCGGTCCACAGTGCCCGGCGGACCGCCTCCCTGGTGCCGCCGGGCAGGCGCAGCCCGATGGACAGCTCGGCAGCCGCCATCACCTGGGCGTGGGCGCCACACATGGCCGCCACGGCGCCGGCCGGATCGGCGCCGGGCACCGGGGCGGCCAGCCCCTGGCGCTCCAGGCGGCGGCCCGTGGCCGCCGCCCACGAAAAGCGGGGGATCTCGCCCGGCTGTGCCGTCATCCGTTCCAATTCTTTCCCATCCCGCGCGGCGAGCCTGGCGGCGGCTACTGCCCCACCTGGGGCCCCACGTAGAGATCGTAGTACAGGGGCGCGCCCGGCGCCGTCCAGAGCTCCGTGGCCGTGCCGGCGGGCAGCTCGATGGCCTGGAGCTGGGGCTGGTCCTCGCCGGCGTCGGCCATGACGACCAGCGTTTCCTCGTCCAGCCAGTACACGGCGGCGTCCCAGGTGGGCGCGACGCACAGGGGCTCGGCGTCCTCCCCGGCGGCCTCGGCCACGCAGTACTGGCCCTCCCGGACAAAGGCCAGGCGCGTGCCGGCGGGAGACCAGGCCAGGGGAATCGACGTTTCGCCGGCGGCGACGAGGCGCGGGTCCTCGCCCCCGGCGCCGGCCATCACCAGGCCGCTGCCGGCCGCGATGTAGGCCAGGCGCGAGCCATCGGGCGACCAGAGGGGCGTGTGCAGCCAGGGCACCTCCACCTCGCCCAACTCCTGGCTCTCGCCCGACGCCGGGTCCAGGCGAAGGAGCGTGTAGGTCACCGGCCGGCCGGCCTGCCAGGGCTGCGCCAGGGCAACGTGCAGGCTGCCATCGTCGTTCCAGGCCGGCTCGGGCACCCATTCCCACTCGCTGTAGGTGGGCACCCGCTCGAAGGTGAGGAGCGTGCGGCGCTCCGTGCCGTCGGCGCGGGCCACGGCCAGCTCTTCCGGCGCGCTGAGCAGGACCTGCTCGCCATCGGGCGACAGGGTAGGACGGCCGCCCTCACCCGCGGGCAGCAGCTCGTCGAGCTGCCCGGTCTCCAGGTCCAGGCGCCACAGGTCGTGGTTGCCCAGGGCGCTGTTGACCGTCAAAAAGCGGCTGCTGAACAGCACCTGAAAGCCGCCGGGCAGCCAGGCCAGGCGGCCGGCGTCGGAGGGATACAGGTCGTCGGCCAGGGCCCCCGAGCCCGGCACGGCGGGCAGCGCGGCCAGGGGGTCGAGGACCATGCGGGGCGTTCCGCCATCGACGGGCACGGCCCACAGCGTGGTGGTGGGCACCTCGGCCCCGGGGTCGGGCGACACGGTGGCCACCGGCCCCTGGCGGTGGAATAGGATGAGCTGCCCGTCGGGCGAGAACTCCGGGAACTCGACCACGTCTCCCAGGTCGGTGAGGGCTACCTCCTCGCCGTCGGGCAGCCGCTTGACGATCAGGTCGCCGTCGCGCACCCAGGCGGCGACGACGGCACCCGCCCCGTCGCCGGGTCCTTCCGCGCCGTCCGGTGTAGCCGTGGCGGCGGGCGGCTCCGTGGCCTCGGGAGTGGCGCTTGGCAGCGGCTCGGTCGTCGCCGTGGGCGGCGCGGTGAGCGTTGCCGTCGGCTCGGGCGGGTCCGTGGCCTCGGGCGGCGGCGTAGGGTCGGCTGTGGCGGTCGGCGCGCTTCCGATTCCGGCGCAGCCGGCCAGCAGCACAAGGACAAGGAGTAGGGTTAGCGTTCGTGTCATGGTTGCACCTCCGGGCTTTAGACGACCGTGCAGGCCATCAGGTTCCCCGGCCCTAGCGCAGGGTCTTGCCCTCGTCGAGCATGGCGACGTACTGCGCGATGCGCCGGGCGCGCGTCTCGGGGCGCTTGGCGTCCTGGATGCGGTACAGGAAAGAGTACCGCTGCGAGGCGGTGAGCCCCTCGAAGAACTCTTTCGCCCGCGGGTTCCGGTCCAGGGCCTGCTGCAGGTCCTCGGGCACGCCGGCCGCACTCTGCGGCTCGTAGGCCCGATCCCAGCGGCCGTCCTCCCGCGCCCGCTCTATCTCGCGCAGCCCGGCGGGCTTTATCCGGCCCTGCTCCACGAGGGCCGTGGCCCGCTCGCGATTGATGCGGGACCACGGGCTCCGTGCCTTGCGGGGGGTAAAGCGCTGGAGGTAAAAGTCCTCGTCAAAGCTGCGTGCCTGGCTATCGATCCAGCCGTAACATAGGGCGACGTCCACGGCCTCCCGGTAGGATACCGAGTCGATGCCCGAGTTCTTCTTGGCCAGCTTGAGCCACAGGCCGGGAGCCGCGTCGTGGTTCTCGGCGAGCCACGCCTCCCAGGCCTGCGCCGATTCGAATTGGATGGTTGGCAGTTCCGGGGTCTGTTTCATGGGCCTCCAATTCCGGGCCGCGGCGGGCCGCCGCGACCGGGGCGCGATTCAGTCCTGCTCCTGGCTCCCGGGGCCGGGCTCCAGGGGCAAGTCCTGTGCCTCCCAGCGGTTCAGCCCGCCCTCCAGGAGGAACAGGTTTCGATAGCCGCGCTGTTCCAGGAGCGAGATGGCCACGGTGCTGCGATCTCCGGCGGCGCACTGCACGACGATGGGATGGCCGGCGCCAAAGGGCAGCGCCGTGTGCGGCAGGCTGCCGGCCTCGACGTGGGTGGCCCCGGGGATGTGCCCTTCCAGCCACTCGCTCTCCTGGCGTACGTCGAGGACGGCCAGATCATCGCCGTCGGCCAGCCGCCGGTGCAGCTCCCGGGCCGACAGCACCTGCACGCCGGCCAGGGGCAGGCCGGCCCTCTCCCAGGCGGCGAGCCCGCCCTCCAGGTAGCCCTGGACGTTGTCGTAGCCGATCCGAACGAGCTGGCGCACCGCCGCTTCGCGCTCGGCGCGGCCTTGGGCCACGAGGACGATGGGCGAGCCAAAGGGGATGACCCAGCCGGCCCATACCACGAGGGGCGCGTCGAGGGGAATGCCGGTGCTGCCTGGGATGTGCCCGGCGGCAAACGCTTCCGGGGTGCGCGTGTCCACGACCCACACGCCCGCGTCCAGGGCCTGCCCCACCTCCTCATCAGAGAGGGGCGCCAGCACCGGGAGCCCGCCCAGGAGCCGAGGCCCTCGCTGGTTGACGCCCCGCATGTAATGATAGTAGGTGGGATAGGTGCCCAGGTCGCTCAAGGCCAGGCGGACGAACTCGTCTTCGCTGCGCGCCCGGACCAGGGGGTTCTGCTCTCGCTCGCGGCCGATGGTCGTCGTGCGCTCGGCGTCCTGGGCCACCGTGCAGTAGGAGCCGGCGCCGTGGGTGGGATAGACCACCGTCTGGTCGGGCAGGGGCAGGAACTTTTCGCGGAAGGTGTGGTACAACTGGCGCGCCAGCGGCCTGGTCCGCTCGTGGCCCAGGAGGTCGGTGCGGGCGGCCCCGCCGACGATGAGGGCGCCGCCGCTAAAGACGGCTGCCGGGGCGGACGCACCCTCGGGCGTCAGGGTGAAGGTGATGTGCTCCGGGCTGTGGCCCGGCGTGGCCAACACGCCGATGGCAAGGTCGTCCAACTGGATCGTGTTGCCCTCGGCCAGGGGCAGGTGGACAAAGCCCAGGCCGGCCTCGGCGCTGGCGCCGAAGGACAGTCCCGGGCGGGCGGCCAGCTCCCGGCCTCCCGAGACAAAGTCGGCGTGGAGGTGGGTGTCGAGGGCATAGACCAGGCGCAGACCGAGCCCTTCGGCGGCCTGCAGGTAGCGGTCCACGTCGCGCTGGGGATCGATGACGGCTGCCCGGCCCGTCACCTCCGACGCCACCAGGTAGGACGAGTTCCCCAGGTGTTCATCCACAAAGGGCTTGACGAGCATGGGCGGCCTCCTGAAACAGTAGTTGTAGATATCAGTGATAGATATGATGTAAAATTATGGTACCACAAGGCGTGCCCGGTGTCAAGGTCACAACCGCGTCGCGGGTGGGCCAAAGGGTCAATGAGAGGTCAAAGATTGGGCAGGATGCTGACAACGAATCAAGACACGAATAAACGAATGAGGGAACGCTAGAATTCGTTTATTCGTTTCCCATTCGTTGACAACTCTTTTCGCGAGCAAGGTGCCAGGGCGCGAGCAACCGTTTGACATGCCCCGCGGCGTGTGCTAGACTGCTGGCACGTGCTACAGCGGCACTCGAGGAGTTAACGATGCCAGACGAGCTGTGGGCCCTGCCGGCCCGAGAACTGGGGGCGCTGCTGCGCGGCGGCCAGACCTCCGCCGTGGAGGTGGTGGAGGCGGTGCTGGCGCGCATCGAGGCGCTCGAGCCCAGGATCAATGCCTACATCACCGTGGCTGCCGACCAGGCCCTGGCCGATGCCCGCCGCTGCGACGCCGAGCTGGCTGCCGGGCGGGACCGCGGCCCCCTCCATGGCATCCCCCTGGCGGTCAAGGACCTGTTCGATACGGCCGGGCTGCACACCACCGCGGGGTCTCGAATCCTTGCCGGCCGGGTGCCGGCGGAGGACGCGGAGAGCGTCGCACGGCTGCGGGCGGCGGGCGTCGTCGTCGTGGGCAAGACCAACCTCAACGAGTTTGCCTGCGGCGTGACGACGACCAACGCTCACTATGGCGACACGGCGAACCCCTGGGACCTGACGCGCACGGCAGGGGGGTCAAGCGGCGGCTCGGCGGCGGCGCTGGCCGCCGGCATGTGCATCCTGGCGGTGGGCACCGACACGGGGGGCTCGATCCGCATCCCGGCGGCGCTGTGCGGAGTCGTCGGCCTGAAGCCGACCTACGGCCGGGTGAGCTGCCGGGGGATCATGCCCCTGTCGTGGGAGCAGGACCACGCGGGGCCCATGACCCGCTGCGTGTGGGACGCGGCGGCCATGCTGAACGTGATGGCCGGCTGGGACCCGGGCGACCCGGCGACGCGCCGCGCGCCGGTCCCCGATTACGTGGCCGGGCTAAACGGCGGGCTGGACGGCACGCGCATCGGGGTGGACCGCGACCTGGCCCTGGGGGGCATCGGCGCCGAGGTGCGGGCCGCCTTCGAGGCGGCGCTGGACGTGCTGGCCGGGCTGGGCGCCCGCGTCGTGGACGTGCGCGCCCCGGGCCTGGAGGAGGGCATGGCGCCGGCGCTGGTCATCTGGGGTGCGGAGGCGGCGGCCGTGCACGCCGAGTGGCTGCGCACGCGCCCCGAAGACTATGACCCGCTGGTGCGGCCCCGCCTGGAATGGGGCCTGGCGCTGCCGGGCATCGAGGTGGCCCGGGCGCAGCGGGCGCGACGCCGGTTGCAGCGCGACATGGATCTGCTCTTTGACGAGATCGACCTGCTGGCCACGCCCACGTGCGCCCTGGGCGCGCCGCCCCGGGGCGCTGCCAGCGTCGTCGTCGACGGCGCCGAAGTGGAGGTGCTGCCGGCCCTGACGCGCTTTAGCCGCGTCTTTAACCTGCTGGGATTGCCGGCCATCTCGGTGCCGTGCGGATTCACGGCCGAGGGCCTGCCCCTGGGGCTGCAATTGGTCGGCGCCCCCCTGGACGAGGTCCGGGTGCTGCGCGCTGCCTACGCCTACGAGCAGG
>JAAYZQ010000277.1 GCA_012514775.1 Anaerolineaceae bacterium | reverse complement strand
GCCCTTCGCGTTGCTCAGGACCCTGCCCTTCGCGTTGCTCAGGACCCTGCCCTTCGCGTTGCTCAGGACCCTGGAGAGCAAGAGCGATGAGCATCAAGCCTTTACCGGCCCGTAGGGGCGGCCCCTGCCGGCGCCCAGGTCCCGTCGTGCCGTTACCAGCCCGTAGGGGCGCCCCTCGCGGGCGCCCAGGTCCCGTCATACCGTTACCGGCCCGTAGGGGCGCCCCTGGCGGGCGCCCAGGGAGGGGATCATGCGCGTAGCCGTTCTCGCGAATCTGAAAAAGAACGCGCCGGCCTGGCCGGGCATGTCGCCGGACCGCTGGGACGACCTGGACTCGGAGGAGACCATCCAGGCCATCGTGGCCGCGCTGGAGAGCCGGGGACACCACGCCACCTTCCTGGAGGGCGACCCGACGCTCCTGGACAACGTGCGCAAGCTGCGGCCCGACATCTGCTTTAACATCTGCGAGGGGCATTTCGGCGACGGGCGGGAGGCGCAGGTGCCGGCCATCCTTGAAATGCTCCGCATCCCCTACACCGGCTCCCAGGTGCTGACGCTGGCCCTGGCCCTGGACAAGCCGATGACGAAACGGGTGCTGACCTACCACGGGCTGCCCACGCCGGCCTTCCAGGTCTTTGAGCGCGCCGGCGAGCCGCTGGATCCCGACCTGCAATTCCCCCTCTTTGTCAAGCCGAGCCGCGAGGGCACGGGGATGGGGGTCAGCGCCGAGTCCATCGTGCAAGACGAGGAGCAGCTCCGCAGGCAGTTGGAGCTCACCTTCGAGCGCTACGACGAGCCGGCCCTGGTGGAGCGGTTCATTGCCGGGCGCGAGGTGACGGTGGGCCTGGTGGGAAACCTGCGCTCGCCCGTGGCGCGCCGCATGCCCGAGGACGACGAAGCGCCGCGCATCCTGCGCGGGCTGCACTTTTTCCCGCCGCTGGAGGTGGACTTGGCGGCCTACCCGGCCGAGGAGGGTGGGATCTATACCAGCCGGATGAAGACCGAGCTGGCCCACGACTTTCACTACCACTGTCCCGCCCCCCTCCCGCCCGAGCAGGTGGAGGAGCTGAACTGGCTGGCGGCGGCGGTGTTCCGCGTCACCGGCTGCCTGGACGTGGCGCGCGTCGATTTTCGCCTCGATGCCAGCGACAACGACCGGCCCTACATCCTGGAGGTCAACCCGCTGCCCGGCCTGAACCCCGGCTACTCGGACCTGTGCATCGAGGCCGAGGCCGGCGGCTGGACCTACGAAGAGCTGATCAACCGCGTCCTGGATATGGCAGTGGAGCGGTACGAGCTGGTGTGATCCCCTGTGCCGGCCGGATGGGCTATCCACCCGGCCGGCACGGACGGGAGAGCGGACGGCCTTCCCGCGGCAGGTTTCCTGCCCCGCTTGCCCCAGTGGGCAGTGCCAGCGCGATGAATCGCGCACTACGAACGGTTTGCGCGATGAATCGCGCACTACGAACGGCTTGACTCCAAAGCCAGGCACGGAGGAAAGGAGCACCTTGGCCCAACAACACGACCCGAAACGCGCCGGACACCAAAGCGGCGACCCCGACACGTCGTTGGCTTCCTACGACATCAGCCCGCTGCATCGCTTGCTGAGCTTTGTCGAGGACCTGATCTACTATGCCATCTCGGCCGTCCTGGTGGTGGCAACGGCCGCGCTCCTCGTCTCGGCGGCCATCCAGTGGGTCGGCTCCCTGGGCGTCGATCTGCGGGCCGGTACCCTCAGCCTGCTGGACAACGTGCTGCTGGTGATGATGCTGGTCGAGATCCTGAGCACCATCAGCATCTCGCTGCGGCAGCACGTGCTCGCTCCGCAACAGTTTCTGATCATCGGCCTCATCGCCGCCGTGCGGCGCATGCTGGTCATCACCGCCGAGCAAACCGAGCTGTTGCACGAGCCCGAGACCTTCCAACTGCTGCTCTGGGAGCTGCTGCTCCTGGGCGTGCTCGTGATCGTGCTCAGCGGCGCCATCTACCTGCTGCACCGGGTCCCGTCCCAGTCCGTGCCCATGATTCCCGGAGACCGCGAGCAGGACGGGCAATGAGTGACGGGCTGGCCGGCAGGTTCTTTCGCCGGCTGTGGGCATCGCAGTTTGCCACCGTGACCATGGTCTATGGCCTGAGCCTGGCGGGCGTGGCCTTCCTGGAGGAGCAAACGGGCTCCAGCGCGGGAACGGGCCTGGTGATCCTGTCGTCGATCCTACCCGCCTTTCTCGGCTCGCTGGTGGCGGGCGCCGTGGTGGACCGCTTTGGCCGCCGGCCCACGCTCCTCGTGGCCCATTTCGCCCGGGCGCTCCTCGCCGTCGGCTTCTGGGCGGTGACGCGCTTTTTGCCGGCGGGCGCCGCCCTGGCCGGCATCGTCGCGGTGAACCTGTTCACGGCGGCCTTCGGGCAGTTTGCCTTCCCCGCCGAGCTGTCCCTCGTGCCCGACCTGGTCAGCGCCGAAATCGTGCCGCGGGCCAACGCCATCCTGCAGTTTGGGATGCTCCTGGGCGAGGGGCTGGGCGTGATCTTTTTGACGCCGCTGCTCATCCGGTTGTTTGGCGTGCCGGCCGTGGGGCTGAGCGGGGCGGTCCTGTGCCTGGCCGCGCTGCTGCTGGTGCTTGGGCTGCCCGCCGATGGGCGGCTGCGACCCCCCCCGACCCCCTCCCGACACCGTCCGCCGTTCCCGACGCCGGACCGTCGGGACGGTGCGGGACAGGTGCCGATGCGGGGGGGTGGCCTTGACAAGTCGAGGAGTCCGGGGGCCTGCGGCCTCGACAAGTCGAGGAGTCCGGGGGCCAGCGGCCTTGACAAGTCGAGGAGTCCGGGGGCCAGGGAGGAGTCCGGCAGGCCGCGGTTGAGGTGGGAAGACCTGAAGGAAGGCTGGAAGACCATCGCCGCCGACCCGCTGTTGCGCCTGGTCGTGCTCCAGGCGACGGTGGGCGCCACGCTGCTCCTGGTGCTCCTGTCGCTGCTGCCCGGCCTCGCCACCCGCCACCTGGGTATCGCCGTGGCCGACGCGCCCTTTCTCATCCTGCCCGGCGGGCTGGCCTTTGTCGTGACCGCCATCCTGGTGAGCCGCAGGCAGGCGTGGCTGTCGCCGCCGGCCTGGATCGCGGCCGGGCTGCTGGTCCTGGGGGCAGGCACGGTGCTGCTGGGTTTCTCGGCAGCGGGCAGCGGTGGGATCGCCGTGGCGCTGCCCTTCGCGTTGCTCAGGACCCTGCCGGGCATCACCGCCATCGGGCTGGGGCTGGGCGCCGTGGTCATCCCGGCCCGGGTGGTCCTCCAGCAGCGCCCGCCCCCCGACCTCCGGGCGCGGGTCATCGCCGGGCAGCTCACCCTGGCCAACGCCGCGGCCGTCATCCCGCTGCTGGTGGGCGGCTCCCTCGCCGATCGGTTGGGCCTGGGCGAGGTCATGATGGGCCTCGGCGTCGTGGCCTTGCTGGCGGGGCTGGCGGGCGCCGGCTACCTGCGGCGCGGGCGCCTCGATTCTCCCCGGTAGCCCCGTGAGGGGAACCGGGGATCCCTCCATCAATAGCAGCTCTGGGCCACCAGGGCGCCGCCGGCGTCGTAGAGCCGGGCACAGTCTCCGCCGTTGTTCCACAGGGCGCCGGGGCTGTGAAAGCTAAAGCCACACGTCTCCGGATGCACCTCGTTGGTGTAGACGCGGCACACCTGCCCGGGCTGGATCAGAAACGAGGGAAAGGTCATGTCCTGCCCCTTCGCGTTGCTC
>JAAYZQ010000276.1 GCA_012514775.1 Anaerolineaceae bacterium | reverse complement strand
GCACAACATCTGGCACGATCACCAGGTGCCGACGCAGATGACCTACAAGCAGCTCCTGGCGCTGGCCTGGATGGAGCCCCGGGTGGAGTTCTGCATGGCCCGCGGCTACAGCTTTGCCTACGCGCTGCAGGAGACGGAGGAGGGCTTCGAGATGCTGCACGATGACCAGGGCCTGGCCCAGATCGTCTTTGTGCCCGAGGCCACGCCGGCCTGGTATGAGCTCGTCACCGCGGAGCCCCAGGAGGTGCAAGATGGCGGCTAGTGGGGGACACTGGACCAAGTCGGCGGGCGGCAAGCCTGCAACACCAGAGCAGGTTAAGGGGCCATCCAAGGCCACGGTATACACCAAATGGGTCCCCGACGGCCAGGGCGGAGAGATGGCGCAGTATTGGGGCGTCTACGCCAACGGGAAGGAAGTCCTGCTGGACACGGGGAAAAAGCAGCTTGCGTTTGCCAAGAGGGTCGGTTGGGACAAGCAACATGGCCGCTAGGGGTGGACACTGGGTGAAGGCGAGCACGTTCGTCCGTTCCTCTTTTTCGGACGAGCTGGAGGCGTCGAAACACACAGAGCGAGCGGAAGAGCAAGAGATGGCGGCCGCGGCGAGGGCGCAAGGCGCCCGGTTCAAGATCGAGACCTCCGAGTACGCCGGCCGCCACTACCGCCGCTACGTGATCACCACCAAGGATGGGCGCCGGCGGAGCTTCACCGACCAGGCGGAGGCCCAGCAGTTCATCAAGGACCTGGGGGCGCTGCAACCGAAGGGCGAGCGCTGGCAGCCACCGGCCCAGGAATAGGAGGGGCGCGATATGGCAGCAACAGGCGGGCATTGGATCAAGAGCGCCAGGGGCGGCCTGGGCTTTGTGCCGGCCGAGGCCTCCAAGCAGCAACCCAAGGCGGAGCCGGCGTATGATTTCGCGCCCCACGATGCCCTGCTCATCCGGGGGACGCGGGCGCACGGCAACGAGATGGGCTATGTCGTCTTTTCCGACGGGACCGTCTCGAAGGCGGTGACGGGGGGCAAGTCGTCAATTTCGTCCGTGAAGTTGCGCCAGGTGAGCGGGCTGCGTCCCACGGAGGGCGCCGTGTTCAGCCACACGCACCCGAGTGGGCGGATTGGCACCCCACATTCCACCTTCTCGCCCGCCGACATCTCGTTCGCGGCCTACCACAACCTGGCCGAGATTCGGGCGGTATCGGTCGGCGGGGATGGCACGGTGAAGATCTACAGCATGAAGCGTGGCCCGAAGGGTTGGCCCAGCCGCTACACCATCAAGCACGACTTTAGCTCCCACATGCGGCAGCTCAACGCCCGGGCCCGCGCGGTGGGGATGGGCAACGCCGAGTGGTACCACGCACACGAGGTCTATTGGCAGGAATACGCCAAAGCATGGGGGTTAACCTATGAAGAGCACTACCAGTAACAAGGGAGGCCGGCCTCCGGCCATCGACGACCGGGAGATCCTGAAGGGCCCGCCGCCCAAGCGGCCGAGCAAGCCGAAGAAGGGGAAGTGAACCATGGCAGCGAGCGGTGGACACTGGGCCAAGAGCCCGGGCAGCAGCCCGCGCTTCGTGGCCCCGTTCGAGGATGATTTCACCAAGATGCAGCGGAACGCGCGCACCGTGGCGAGGGACGCCCGGACGGAGCGCCGGGAGCTGCTCATGGCGGAGCGGGAGTGGCGACGCCAGGTCGCCCAGCCCACGCCGGACGGCGCCCTGCCGCGGAACCTGTCCTATGGCAGCCGCACCGACTATGAGAACGAGAAGCCGAACGCTGGTCGGGAGCGCTCCAGGCGCCTGCGGGCGGTGGAGCGACGGGCCCGGCAGATCGTCTCCGGCCAGAGATCGTGGCTAGGCGACTAGCATGGCCGCTAGTGGCGGGCACTGGGTCAAGGGGGCCGGGGGCGCTCGGTTCAAGTCGGCGAACGCCAAGTCGGGTGCGCCACTGATCGGTTGGGCCCGCGCCTCCGCGCAACAGGCCGGCCAGCAGCGCCGGTCCTTCATTCGCGGAAGCCGCCCCGAGGACCAACGGTCGATGCTCCGGTTTGTGGCGGATCATGACCGTGGTGGGCTGGGGGTCTCGGCGTACACGTTCGGCGCCGACATGTCCGAGGGAGCGCGCAAGATGTGGCGTGCCCAGCGGGCCCTGCTGGCTCGCGGCTGGGTGGAAGGCGTGGGGACCGGGGCGTGGCCGAGGCTGCGCCTGACCCCGCGGGGGCGCCGAGCCCTGGCACGCCTGGGCGAATAGGAGGTAGACGATGGCAGCGAGTGGTGGGCATTGGGTTAAGAGCTCCAGCGGCCGGGGGATGTTCCGCACGGCCGGCGGGGAGATCGGCGGCGCGCAGTGGATCGGCGACGCCCTGAAGCGGGAGGGCGCGACGATGACGATCACCAACATCCGCAGCGCCCTCGACACGGAGACGGACACCAGCTACAGGGAGAAGCTGAAGCAGCGCGAGCACGAACTGAGGCTCAAGGTCGAGGAGTTCAAGCAGCGGATCGAATCCCAGCCGCTGCGGGGGCTGGACACCTTCGCCCCGGGCCAGACCGTCATCGACCAAGCCGGCCGGGTCTACCGGGTCAAGTCCCAGTCGGGCAGGACGGCGCTCCTGGAGCCCCTCCTGTCCCCTTGGCGACAGGCGTCCAGGTGGGGCAAGGCGGAGCGAGTCCGGTATAGCTCCAAGCAGGTGCGGCCGGTCGACAGGGCCGCCATCGAGTTCATGCGGGGCAAGCTGGCGGAGGAGGGTGCCGATGGCAGCTAGTGGAGGGCATTGGCTCAAGGGCGCCGGCGGTGCGGTGTTCGTGGACAGGACCAGCCCCTACGAGATCACGCCGAGCCTGGCGGGTGACAGGTTCTGGGTGGGCAACAAGGGCCGGCGCGATTCGGCGGGCGCCTCGTCCACGGTGATGACGGCCAGCAGTCGCGAGGAGGCCGAGCGCTGGGTGGCCGCCCAGGCCAAGGGCGAGCGCACGCGACGGCGCCACAAGGAGGCGGATCGCCGCCAGATGATGATGGACGACATCCGGATGGGCTTTTACCGCCAGATCCCGCTGAGCCTGATCGCCGACGGCTCGCTGCGGAGGACGCTGGCCAGACTGCGCAAGCAGGGAGAGGACGTCTGAGATGGCCGCTACGGGCGGGCATTGGGTCAAGGGCGCCAGGGGCAGCCTGAACTTTGTGCCGTCCGGGGGGCCTGCGAAACGCGACCAGACTAGCGCGTTCGCGGCCCACGACGCCGACATCGCTGAGTGGACGCGACTGCATGGCAAGGAGATGGCCTATATCGCGTTTGGGGACGGGACCGTTTCCGAGCTGATCGCTGGCGACGAAAACTCCGTTAGCATCGACGAGCTGCGCGAGGCAGCCAAATGGCGGACGTTGCAGGACGCCGTGCTCACGCACACGCACCCGATGACCACGTGGGGGCTGCCCGTGACGCTTTCCAACAACGACATCGCTTTCGCCGCCCACAGCAAGATGGCGGAGGTCCGGGCGGTGGCGCTGACCGCAAGCGGCAGGGTGAAGATCTACAGCATGAAGCGCGGCCCCAGGGGCTGGCCGGATTGGTCCATAATCATGTCGGCCGGCAACAACTTTCTAAGCGGTCTCAACAGCCAATACGCCAGCGGAACCATGAGTGTGCGCGAATGGCACCGCGCAGCCGAGGCCTTTTGGCAGGATTTCGCCAAGGCCTGGGGGTTAACCTATGAGGAGCGCTGGCAGTAAGGCAGGCCCAGGAGGGTAGACGATGGCCGCCACAGGTGGGCACTGGAGCAAAAGCCGAGGGGGGCGCCCTGATCTTCAGGGACGCCAGCGGCGAGATCGCCGGCGTGGGTGGGCAGGCCGCCGTGGCCGGGGCCTCCCACGAGGCCATGTCCAAGCGCTATGACCAGCTCTCGGCCAGGTACAACAAGATGGTCGAGAGCTGGGGCAGCCTGACGGTCGAGCAGCAGTGGGCCGCGAAGGACAAGCTCGACGCGCTGGATCGGGAGATGAAGGGGCTCTGGCGTCGGATGGAGGCCCGGCAGAAACCCGCCAAGACGGGATTGGAGCGGGCCGAGGAAGAGTACCGCAGGGCGAAAGCCGCCTGGGATCGCGCCGGCTGGAACCCCAGCGATGCCGTGGTCAGGCGCTGGCACAAGGCCCAGGAGACGATGCGCAAGGCCCGCCAGGCCGCGGGACAGGGTAACTAGGCGCAGAAACGAGGTAGACAATGGCAGCAAGCGGAGGGCACTGGGTCAAGGCCGCCGGGGCCGGGATGGCGTTTGTGTCTGCGGAAGGGTTCGCCAAGAAGATGACCGATCTAGGAGAGATGGTTGGCGGGTGGTGGGAGCAATATGGGATGCCCAAGATCAGGGCTGGCTATACGATTCCAGAGCCGCCCAAGGGCGCGTCCGAGTTGGTGCGTCAGGTATATGCCGGAAGGTATGTGAGCAGGAACGACCAGAGGCTGACGGACAAGGACATTCGGCAGTTGCGGGCGGGGGTCAAGGCCGGAAATATCATCTACTGGTTGGGCACTTTCAACGACTGGCGCTGGCAAGGGGGGCCCGTGAAGGTGGCCTCCAGGAGGTAGCCGATGGCCCCGACTGAATGGGAACGTCAGCCCGGCGAGCCGAGCCGCTGGTACGACCGTTTCGTGCGCTACTACCTGCGCGCCGAGGGCGAGCGGACGCTGCAGGGCGCCTATCGCCAGTGGCTGTCCGTGGAAAAGCCCGAAAAAGCCCAAAAAAGCCCGGTTTCTGGCGCCTGGAAGGAACGCGCCGAGGAATGGCGCTGGAAGGAACGCGCTGAGGCGTATGATGTCGAGCTCCGGCGGCTGGACGGCCTCCAGTGGGAGAAGCGCCGCAAGGAGATCCGGGAGCGGAGCTGGAACGTGTCGGGCCGGCTGTGGGACAAGGTCAACGCCATGCTGGCTTTCCCCGTCTCGGAGCAGCAGGTCGAGCAGGATGGACAATCGATCACCATCTCGCCGGCCCGCTGGACGTTTCGCGACGCCGCGTCCGTGGCGGAGACCGCGGACCGGCTGGGGCGCCTGGCGGTGGGGCTGCCCACGGAGTACACGGAGGCCAAGGTCGAGGGCGAGGTGGCGGTCACGCACGAGGACGGGGGAAAGACGCCGTGGTGGGAGGTCCTGGACGAAGCCGGCCTGGACGCGGCCATCGGCCGGATGGAGCGGGCGGATGCGCCCCCACAGGACACCGGCGACGACGATGACGACTGGGACGAGGCCGCTGCGCCCGGGACGGGCGACGCGGGCCCTGACGATGAGGGCGAGGAATAGGCGATGTGGCGATTGGCGCCGACAACCTGCTGGTCTGGATGTACGCCCAGCACTTCACGACTCCCAAGGGCGACGACGTCCGCTGGCAGCGCTGGCTGTCCGCGATCTACAAAGACGAATCGCAGAGCATGTGCCTGCAAAAGTGCTCCCAGGCCCGCATCTCCACCTACGCCATGTACCGGATCCTGCACTTTACCATCACCCATAGCGCGACGGTGGTCTTCACCGAGCCCACGCGGGACCAGGCGCAAAAGTTCTCCTCCAGCCGCCTGCGCCCGCTGGTGGAGGGCCACCCGTACCTGAAAGGGCGCCTCTCGGGCGGCACCGAGCTGATCAAGGTCCGCCCCTCGCCGCAGGGGGCCTACCGCAGCCACGTGCATTTCCGGGGCACCACGGGGGAGCGGGAGGCCATCTCGGTGGACGCGGACGAGATCGTGGTGGACGAGGTGGACGAGTCCAACGCGCCGGTGGTGGCCAGCATGGAGACCCGCCTGATCGCCTCCAAGTGGAAGCGGCGGCTGTTCATCTCGACGCCCTCGGTGGTCCGGTACGGGATCAACGCCTACTGGGCCATCTCGGACCAGATGACCTGGCTGTGGCGGTGCCCACGGTGCGGCCGCGAGATCGACCCGCTGGCCGATCACTACCGCATCATCG
>JAAYZQ010000275.1 GCA_012514775.1 Anaerolineaceae bacterium | reverse complement strand
ATGTATATCCAGGAGGTATATTTAAGGATACATATCGGCGGGCAGGCCTATGGCACGAGATGTTGCTCCGCAGAATCGCGCGCGATCTCGCTCTGGAAGACGAGCAAGAACGTGGCGGGCTCCTGGCTCCGATTCTGCCAGCAGTGGGGCAGCCGGGCCTCAAAGAGCAGGGCATCGCCCGCAGCGAGCGGGTAGCTCTTGCCGGCGATCTGGTACTCGACCTCGCCCCGAATGCAATAGACCATTTCGTGACCGTCGTGCTCGATGGCGCCGGTACCGCTGTCGCTGCCTGGCGGCAGTGTGACGGCAAACAGCTCCATGGCCTGGTCTTGCAGGCCCGAGCCGAGGCTCTCCATGTGGATGTTCCCGGTGCCGAGGAGGCGACGTTCCCCGGCCCGGGTCAGGATGACCTCAACCCTGCCCTCCGGCTCCTGGAAGAAGGAGGTGATGGGCACGCCGAGGGCGGTGGCCAGGCGATGCAGTGTGGCGACGCTGGGGGAGCTGTCGCCGCGCTCGATGAGGCTGATGGTGGTAGGCGACAGGTCGCACAGCTCGGCGAGTCCGCGCAACGAAAGGTTGCGCTGGCGACGTAGAGCCCGCAGATGCCTGCCAATGTCCGGTGGTTCACGTTCGCTCATGTAGTCAACTCCGGTTCGCGATCTGGTAGACGCATTGTACCACACTTTTGGACAGACCGGCAACTGCGAGGGCCAGCGTCTCTACCTCCTCACCATGCCGGTGTGACATCGTGTTACAAATTGAGCTAGTTTTTTACATCACGAGCCACTTGGTTTGACGTACGTCCAGTATTGTGGTATCGTGCGCTGGGCCGGCGGAGGCGAGCGCGGCCGCCGGAGACGTAACAAAAATGGACGACTTGCTCACGACGCGACAATTGCAAGAACTGCTCCAGGTGGATCGGATCACGATCTATCGCATGTTGAACGATGGCCGCCTACAGGGTTTCAAGGTAGGTGGGCAGTGGCGCTTCTCGCGGCAGGCCGTCGAGCTGTGGCTTCAGGATCAGCAGTCGCGGGTGGAGGCCTCCGGCGCGACAAGGTTGGCCGCGGCTGGAGGCTCGGACCTGCCCCTCTCCTGCATGCAGTCGATTCAGAACATCCTGGCGGATGCTGTGGGGATGGGGGCCCTCACTGTTACGCCGGACGGGCAACTCCTGACGAAACCGAGCAACCCCAACGCGTTCTGTTCGCTGCTGCTGGGCTCGGCCGCACGGCAGGGCTGCGTGGACTGGTGGCGAACGACGGCCCAGGGTCTTAAGGGCCGGGTACAGGTGCTCACCTGCCACGCGGGGTTGCGCTGCGCCTGTGGGCGTGTCGACGTACAGGGCCGGCCGCAGGCGGTCCTCTTTGCCGGGCAGTACGTAGACTCGGCGGTCGACCCACAGGGCCGGGAGCAGCTTGCCAGGATGGCCGCGCTGCAAGAGGCCGCGCACGATGTTCCCCCTGACAGCCTGCTGCAGGCGCTGCAGGCCGCGCCGGTGCCCGACGAAGACTGCCAGGCAAGGTTGTTGCACCTCGCGCCCCGGGTGATTGCCGCTTTTGCCGAGATCATTGACGAGCGAGCCAGGCTCATGGGCCGGCTCCGCCGCATTGCCGAGATTACGAACCTCTAGCACGTTGGAAGGAGAAAGGCCGATGAAAACGCTCAAGCCCCAGATCCAGGATGAGCTCGTTCAAGTTTTCGGGCCACGCGTGACCTTTGACCCCGTGGAGCGGATGTTCTACAGTCACGACGTCGGCTCGCTGCCGAGCCTCATCAAGCCCCTCGTGGGGAACACCCGGCCGGCGGGCGTCGTCCAGCCGCGCTCGGAACAAGACGTGGTGCGCCTGGCGGCGCTGGCGCGGACCCACGGCGTGCCGCTGGTGCCGCGGGGCAAGTCCACCTCGGGCTATGGCGGCGTGCTGCCCGTCCGCGGCGGGTTGGTGGTCGATTTTGCGGGGATGAACCAGATCGGGGCCATCGATGCGCAGGCCATGACCGTCTCGGTTCAGCCGGGTGTCGTGTGGGAAAAGCTGGAGAAGGCACTGAAGAAGCAAGGCCTGGCGCTGCGCACCTATCCCTCCAGCGCCCCGTCGTCCACCGTGGGCGGCTGGCTGGCGCAGGGAGGGGTTGGCTTTGGCGCCTACGAGTATGGGGCCTTTCGCGACAACGTGATCTCGTGCCGGGTGGTGCTGCCCGACGGCCAGGTGCGCGACTTTGCCGGTGAGGAACTGGACCTCGTCAGCGAGGCAGAGGGGATCACGGGGCTCATCGTCTCGGTCACCCTGGCGGTGCGGCGCGCGGAGGCCGAAGCGGTGTGGGGCGCCCGCTTTGACACCCCCGAGGCGCTGGGCGAGGCGCTGCGGGCCATCCGCCACGCCGGGCTTCCCCTGTGGTCCATCAACTTTATCAACCCGCGCATGGCCGAGCTCAAGAACCAGCTTCCACCTCGCCTGGAGCACGGGCACCCGGTGCACGAGCACCGGCCGGAAGTGCCGGCGGCCTACGTGGCCGTGGTGGTGGCCCCCGAGTCGCGCCGTGGGGAGGTGGAGGCTCGCCTGTCCGGCCTGGTAACGGCTGCGGGCGGGCAGATGGTTGATCTGGAATTGGCCCAGCACGAATGGGACGAGCGCTTTGACCTGATGCACGTCAAGCGCCTGGGCCCCAGCCTGGCGCCGGCGGAGGTGGTCGTCCCCCTGGACCGGCTCGATAAGGCGCTGGCGGCCATCGAAGAGCGCATCGCCCTGCCGATGGTCATGGAGGGCATGGTCAGCGGCAATGGCGAGGTGACGATCCTGGGCTTTATCTTGCACGACGAGCGCCGGTTCACCTTCAACTTTGCCTTCGGGCTGGCCCTGACGGTGCTCAAGATCGCCAGGCAGAACGGCGGCCGGGCGTACTCCACCGGCCTCTACTTTGCCCGGGAGGCGAAAAACGTGCTGGGTGCCGGCCGGGTGGACCGGCTCCAGGAGTTCAAGACCAGGGTCGATCCGCAGGGCCTCTACAACCCCGGCAAGGTCCTGGCCGGGCAGCCGCTGTTGTCGGCGTTCATGGGCGTGGCCGGCGCCCTGGAGCCGGTGGTCCGCACCCTGGGCAATGCGTCCGGGGCGCCCGTCGGCGAGCGGATCGAAGGGCAGGGCCGGCGGAGCATCCCCGACGACGTGGCCTGGTACGCCTATGCCTGCTCGCAGTGCGGCTATTGCGTGGACGAGTGCGATCAGTATTACGGCCGGGGCTGGGAGAGCCAGACGCCGAGGGGCAAGTGGTATTACCTGCGAGAGTTCATGGCCGGCCGGGCGCGGTGGAACCAAAAGATGGTCGACGCGGTCATGGCCTGCACCACGTGCGAGCTGTGCAACGTCCGCTGCTGCCTGGACCTGCCCATCGAGCCGAGCTGGCTCAAGCTGCGCGGCCAGCTCATCCACGACGAGGGCCGGCTCACCTTCCCGCCCTTTGAGATCATGCGCGCTTCGCTGCGCAAAGAGCTGAACATCTGGGCGGCTTATCGGGTCGACCGCCCCCGGTGGATGCCCGAGGACAAGCAGGGCGCGCTGCCCGAGCGGGCGGAGGTGGCCTATTTCCCCGGCTGCACGGCCTCTTTCGTCGAGCACGACATCGCCCAGGCGACGGCCTGCCTGCTGACCAAGGCTGGGGTCGAGTTTACCTACCTGGGCCACGACGAGGCCTGCTGCGGCATCCCCATGCTCGTCTCGGGCCTGTGGGATGCGTGGGAAGAGATCCTGCGCCACAACGTCGAAGCGATGAAGGCTCGCGGCGTCAAGACCGTGGTCACTTCCTGCCCGGCCTGCTGGCTGGTGTGGCACACCCTTTACCCGGAGTGGGCCGCGAAGCTGGGCATCGATTATTCCTTTGAGGCCAGGCACTGGAGCGAAGTGGTGGCCGACCAGATAGCCGCCGGCAAGATGGCCTTCGACCACTCCCTGGACATGAAGGTCACCTGGCACGACTCGTGCCACATGGGCCGGGCCGGCAAGATCTACGAGGCACCGCGCCAGGTGATCCAGGCCATCCCCGGCGTCGAGCTGGTCGAGATGGAGCACAACCGCCAGGAGGCGCACTGCTGCGGCTCGGTGCTGAGCCTGGTGGCCGATCCCCCGGCCGCCGCGCGCATCGGCGATCTGCGGCTCCAGGAGGCCAGGGCCACGGGGGCACAGGCCCTCGTCGCCTCGTGCCCCTGCTGCGAGGTACAGCTCCGGGTGACGGCCGACAAGACGGGCAGCGACATGCCCATCATCGACCTGGCGCACCTGGCATGCGACGCGGCCGGCCTGGAGCATCCCGACCCGACGCCCTATGCCCTGGCCATGTGGGGCGTGTTCGAGGGGATGATCAACCTGCTGAAGCCCAAGGCCATGGCCGAGTTCATGGCCAGCATGCTGCCCGAGATGATCGAGGCCATGCCCCAGCCGTTCAGGGGGATGATGCACATGGTCAAGGCCGCGCCCGGACCGGTGCGCGATGGCATGATCGCCATGATGAAGCCGGTGATGCCGTTCCTGTTCCCCCGGCTGCTGCCCGGCATGATGCCCAAGGTGATGCCGGCAATGCTGGAAGGGGTGATCGCGCGCATACCCATGCCGGCCGAGATGGAGGAACAGATGCCCGACCTGATGCCTGCGGCCATGGACAGCCTGATGCCCAAGATGCTGCCGGAGGTCATCCCGCACTTTATGCCGTACATGGAAGCGTACCTGAAAAACCAGCAGCAAGAGGAGACTGGAAAGTGAGCAAAAAGCTCGTTGTCATTGGCGGTGTGGCGGCCGGACCCAAGGCTGCTGCCCGGGCGCGGCGGCTGGATCCCAGCGCCGAGATCACTATCGTGGAGAAGGATGAGCTTCTTTCCTATGCGGGCTGCGGCCTGCCGTACTATATCTCTGGCCTCGTCGAGGACCGGCGGCAGCTGATGGCGACCCCCATCGGCGTGATGCGCGATCCCCAGTTTTTCGCGCAGGTCAAGAACATCAAGGTGCTGAACAGGTCGCTGGCGACGGCCATCGACCGGGCAGCCCGGGAGGTCGAGGTCCAGGGCGTGGACACGGGGGAGGTGAGCCGCCTGCCCTACGACAAGCTCATCATCGCCACCGGCGCCGACCCCCTGGAGCCGCCCATCCCCGGCAAGGACCTGGAGAACGTCTGGCGGCTGAAGCAGGTGGAAGACGCGGACCGGTTTCGGGCATATCTCCAGACCGACTGCTGCCCCAAGGTGGCCATCATCGGCGGCGGGCTCATTGGCATGGAGATGACCGAGGCCGTTGTGGAGTGCAAGGGGGCCGTGACCATCATCGAGATGCTGCCCCACGTCTTGCCCATGCTGGACGCCGACGTGGCCTACCTCCTGGAGAAGGGCATGCGCGACGCGGGGGTGACGGTGGCCACTTCCGCCCGGGTGGAGCGTATCGAGGGCGACGAGAATGGCATGGCCCGGTGCGTGGTCACGACAAAGGGTACCTTTGACGCCGAGTTGGTGCTGTTGAGCGTGGGCATCCGGCCCAATGTGGAGCTGGCCCGGCAAGCGGGACTGCTCATCGGGCCGTCGGGGGGCATCCACGTCAACGAGTACATGCAGACGAGCGATCCGAACATCTATGCCGCCGGCGACTGTGCCGAAAAGTCGTGCGACATGCGCGGCACGTGGTGTGCCCTGCCCCTGGGCTCGGTGGCCAACAAGGAGGGCCGGGTGGCCGGCTCCAACGCCGTGGGTCACGTCGATCGCTTCCCTGGGGTGTTGGGGGCCACGGCGCTCAAGATCTTTGACTGGAACGTCGGCCGAGCGGGGCTAAGCGCCGAGCAGGCGGCCGAGTTGGGCATTCCCGTGGTCACGGCCACGGTGGCGGCTCCCGACAAGCCGCATTACTTTCCCGGCAACCAACCGATCATCCTGAAACTCGTCGCCGAGAAGGCCAACCGGCGCCTCATCGGCATCGAGGGGGTGGGCCTGGGCGACGTGATGAAGCGCGTGGACGTGGCCATCACGGCCATGACGGCCCACATGACCGTGGACGACGTCGCCCAGCTTGACCTGGCCTACGCTCCGCCCTACTCGGAGGCCATGGACGTGCTCATCCACGGCGCCAACATCCTTCGCAACAAGCTCGACGGCCTGCTGAAGGGTGTCACGTCCACGCAGTTGAAGGCAGCCTGCGATGCCGGCGAAGACCTGATGATCCTGGATGTGCGGACGCCCGACGAGCACCAGAGCGGCCGCATTCCCGGCAGCACCCTGATCCCGCTGGGGGCGGTCCGCAACCGCGCCGGCGAGATCCCGCGCGACAAGCGCGTGGTGGCCTACTGCAAGACCAGCCTTCGCGCCTGGGAGGCCATCTGCATGCTGAACGGGCTGGGGTACGACAACGTGGAGATCCTGGACGGCGGCTTTACGGCCTGGCCGTTTGACGTCCATCACGGGGCGTAACTGCTGGAAGCTACAGCGAATTGGAGGAGGAACGGGCTCTAAACTCGCCCTCTCCAATTCGCTGTAGTTTGTCCAGGTCGTAGAATCACCCTCAGGCCTCGGGCCCGTACATCTGGTCTGGCCCGAGGATATCGGGAAAGCGCCCCCGCAGTGCCCGGCGGGCGTGGTCGCAGAGGTGGCAGGCGTCGGCATAGGCCTCTTCGTGGGGCAGGTCGTACTCCTCCACCAGGCCGGCCGGGCCCGACCGCAGCAGCGGGCCGGCAATGGGGTGTGTCTCGGGGTCATATTCCCGGCAGATGTCACGCAGGGGGCGGTTGTAGAGGTTCCCCACGACCAGGCCGTGGCAGATGTGCAGGTTGCCCAGGGGATCGACGTGCACCCGGCCCGGCTCGCGGAGATCTTCGTGGGGGCAGGAGCGGAACTGCTGCCAGGGTTGCCCCGGAACCCGCGGGGCGAGGACGCTGGCCGCCCGCCCCCGGTACATGACGCCCGACTCGCCGGGCGGCAGCTGGCCCGTAACCCGGGCGACGTCCAGGGCCTCGGGGCAGGCGACGCTCAGGACACTGGCCGGGATGCCAAGCTGCCGGGCGGCGGCCGTAGCCGCCTGGGCCTGCCGGCTCAACATCTCGTCGGCGTGGTACAGGTCGCTGCTGACGGTGAGGTCTCCGACGAGGCCGGCCATGGGCCGCAGCCACTCCAGGGCATCCTCCTCGCTGGTGGCCCAGTAGGCGTTGGTGACAATGCCCACCTTGAGGCCGGCAGCGGCCGCCTCGCGGATGCCGGCAAGCATGGCGCCATAGTAGAGGAACGGCTCGCCGCCCTCGAAATAGATGCCCGTCACGGTGCCCACGTCCAGCCCCTCGCTCAGAATGTGCCGCACGTCGCGCAGGGTCATGGTCCCCGCCTGTCTCGGGCCGCCCCAGACGAAGCAGTGATCGCACTCGTAGTTGCATTGATAGGTCAAGAGCAAGTGCAGTCCTGTCAGTTGCATTGGTCCTCCACGCAAATTCTTGTCGCCGGGCAACCGCAAGGGTTGCCCCTACATTTCGGTTGGCGGGCAACCGCAAGGGTTGCCCCTACATTTCGGTTGGCGGGCAACCGCAAGGGTTGCCCCTACATTTTGGTTAGAAACTGCTGACGCAGGCGCTGTGGCAGGCGCTGTGGCACGCCGAGTGGCAGTCGCAGGCGCTGTGACAGGCGCTGTGGCAGTTGGAATGGACGCAGGCCGAGTGGCAAGCGTCGTGCACGCAGGCGCTGTGGCAGGCACTGTGGCACGCCGAGTGGCAGGCGTCGTAGCAGGCAGTGGCCACCTCTCCCGCCAGGCCGGCGATGGTGCGCTCGATGCCGCCGGCGGTGCGTACCGCCAGGCCCTCGAGTCCCCCGGCCACGCTGCCGGCCGCTCCCTCGGCAATGCCCGCCAGGTCGCCCGCGGCGCGGACCAGGGGCGCCTCGCGAACCGACTCCAGGATATCGCGGCCGGGCTGCGCGGCGGCAGGCCCGGCGACAGGTCCCATGGCAGGGCGGGGCGTTGGCTCGGGCCGATAGTGGTCGGAGAGGATGATCCAGGGAATATAGTTGTGCTCGACCTCGACGCGGCGGGCCGGCGGCATGTGCTGCCATTCGTCCCACAGGTCGTCGGCGCGCCGCCGGTAAACGCGGCGCGTCTCTTCGGGGTCGGCGTTCCATACCTTTTTCTGCAGCCGCGCCGAGATGAGGCGCATGACGCGCTGGATGGTGTCCTGGGGCAGGGTGCCGTCGTCGGCGATGCCGGCCACCAGGGCTTTTTCGTAATCCTCCGTGGCCAGCGACTCGTCGTTGACCTCGAGCTGCAGCGGCCGCTTGTTGAGGACCGTCACCGCGCCGCGCTGGACGAGGCCGAGAACCACGAGGGTCAGCACTCGGGCCGTGTCGCCGATGTAGAGGGCGGCCTCGATGGCCTCCAGGTCGGGCACCAGGCCGGGCTGCTCAAAGGTCTCGATCTCGATCTCGGGCGCCTCGTAGCCCTCGGGGGCGGGCTTGGGCGCCACCCAGCGCATGACGCCCACGACGATGCCGCCGGCCAGGAGCAGGCCGCCACCCAGGGCCAGGGCCAACAGCAGGCCGGTTGGCGACCGGCCCTCGGCCCCTTCGGGCTGCGCCGTAGCGCCCGGCACCACGGAGGTCACCTGTGACGGCGGCGCAAAGGGTGAAGGCTCGGGGGTGGACGTGGCGCTGAAATAGCGTGCCGGCAGGTAGACGCCGCGGACGACCATGGCCTCGTTGGCGGCCAGGGTCTCTTCGGAGACATAGATCGAAAGCCAGTTTCGGCCCGTGGCCTGGTCGGGGGTTGGATAGTAGACCCACCGGTCAAAGCTCTGCACCACGTCCTGCTCGACGAAAATCGCGGACTGGTCCACCAGCTCCTGGGTGACCTGCTCGGGTTGGCTGACGTCCTCGGGAAGCTCGATGGGCAGGATAAAGGTGACGATCTGTTCTTCGATAGGCAGAGACCACTGGGGCGGGGCCCAGGCGACGACGCGGTAGGGCACCCCGTCGATGACTGTGGTATCCAGGTAGCGCTCCACCAGGTAGCGTACCTGCAGGGTGTAGGTTCCACCGGGCCGGGTGTCGACGTCGAACTCGGCGCGGTACTTCTCGTCGCCCAAGGGCACCAGGCGCACCGGGCTCTCGCCGCCCTCGTGCTCCAGGATGGCTTCGATCTGTGAATGGCCGGGATCGAAAGGGCCGATGGTATTGATGGAGCGGCGGCTGGCATCGTCGACGAAGGTGAGCCGGTAGCGCACCTGGTAGCGGCCGTCCTGTAGGATGGTGACCTGCGATTCGACCTGCGTCAGGGTTGGGGCAGCGTGGGCCGGCAGGGCGGCCAGGCCCAGCAAGGCGAGGCTGAGGAGCAGCAATGTGATACGCACGGCTCTGTTCATACGCGCACCTGCTTTCTACCCGGCCGGGCCGGGTGTCCGGCGGCTCCCGAAACGGCGCTGCGGGCCCGCGTGGCAGGTATTATACTGCATAACAGAGACAGGGGCAAAGATGGGCAGTGAGAATAAAAAAAAAGCCCCGGGACGGGGCCCGGGGCGAGGAATTTCTGGTCAGGTTAGACGGACTCGGACATCTCGGTCGCGGCGACCTCGAGTGCCTTCGGCCCCTTGGGAGTGTTCTCGATGTAGAATTGGACGCGCTCGCCCTTTTCGAGGTTCTTGAACCCCTCGCCTACGATGTTCTCGTAGTGAACAAAGACGTCCCTATCGCCACCGTCGGGCTCAATAAAACCCCAGCCCTTCATTCTGCTGAACCACTTGACCGTCCCGTATGCGTAGTGGTTCTTCGGAAAGCCTTCATTGCTCTCAGAGACGACATGGTCTTCCATCACTCAACCTCCTCTGTCCTTATCAACTTCGTAATGCGCGGAAGCCGGCTTCACGGCCCCCTTCTGAGATGCGGGCAAGAGGATAGCACAGAGGCACAGTCCTGTCAAATCGATGCTCGATTCTTGTACGTTGACACAAGGCCCAAAAGGGGCTAGAATGGGAGTGGATAGTGCGACGCGTGCTTGAAAGGGATAGGAGGCGGAATGAGCGAAACAGGGCGTATCTTTGTCCGGCAGCGCCGCGACGCTGCCGAGGGCACCGGGCGGCCCCGGTTTGCCATCGTCGCCGTGCAAGGCAAGGACCTGAAGGTGTTCCAGAGCCACGTGCGCCGTGGCGAGCTGGAGATGATCGCGGCCGAGACCGGCGCGCAGATCGTCTACCTGCCTCGGGGCGAGGGCGAGGGGCCCCAGAGCGAGGGCGGCGGCGGGCGACGTCGCCGGCGGCGCCCGGAGGCCTAATCGCCTGGCCCGGCCGCTGGCGGCACTGATGCCGCCTGGGCGGCAGCGGCGCGGTAGATGCGGGTGCCCGGGTTCTCGCCGGCCAGGGCACGGGTGAGGCTGCCGGGCTCCCGGCCGTTGACCAGGAGCACGTCGTGCACGCTGCGGGCGTGGACCATGGCGCGGAGCATGGCCCGCTCCACGGGCAGATCCTCCAGGTCGAGGGCCAGGAGGTCGTCCAGGGTGATCTCGGGCAGAAATCGGGCGCCGGGCTCTTTCTTTGGATCGGCGGTAAAGAGACCGGGCTCGTCTTTGACCAGAATGCAGCGCCGGGCGCCGACCACCTCGGCGGTGAGAAACGTGCCCACGTCGGTGCGGTGGGGTGGGATGCGTCCTCTCTCGGCGGGCAGCTCCCAGAGGCTGTAGGGCGGCATGGCGTGCATGACGGGGATGGCCTTGAGGGCGAGGTAGGCCGGCAGCTTGACGACGTCGTCGTGGCCGATCTTGAGGCCGCCGTGGGGGGCCAGGAGGAGCGAGATCATCAGGGCGTTCTGCTCGCTGATGCTGGCGCCCAGCTTGGCCAGGACGCCGGTGGGCATGCCAAGATCGAGGGCGATGGCGTAGGCGTGCCGGCTGCGGGTCCCGCCGCCGGTCATGATCAGCAGTTGGTGCTGGCTGCGTGCGGCCACGATCTCGTCCAACAATGGCAGGACCACTTCGCGCCCGCGGTCGATAATGCTCTGTCCACCCAGCTTGATGACCTGCAGGTCGGGCATGGGGCGAAAGACCCTGTCGGTCTCGGTGCCCTCCAGGAGCCCCTTGTCCATCAGCGACTCGGCCATCAGGCTGGTCTTGATGTGCAGCCGGCCACTCTCGTCCCGCACCAGGCTCATGTTTTCCTCCTTGCCCCGTTATGGTCTGTCCAGCGAGTATAGCGGATCCACCGCCGCCCGTCAAACGCGGCCGTCAGGCGCGCTCCCGGCCTTCGGCGGCGCGCCTGGCGATGATGCCTGCCATGGCCCCGGCGCCGATGCCGTTGTCAATGTTTACCACGGCCATTCCCGGCGAACAGGTCTGCAGCATCGACAGGAGGGCGGCCTCACCGCCGCCGCCCAGGCCATAGCCCACGGAGGTGGGCAGGCCGATGACGGGCACGTCCACCAGGCCAGAGACCACGGATGGCAGGGCGCCGTCCATGCCGGCGGCCACGACGATGACGTCCACCCCTACCTCGTCGAGGAGGTGGTGAAGCGGCTCCCAGAGGCGGTGCAGGCCGGAAACGCCCACGTCATAGATGGTGTGGACGTCGCAGCCCATCTCGCGGCAGAGTATGGCCGCCTCCTCGGCCCAGGGCACGTCCGACGTGCCGGCGGTGAGGATGCCGACCCGGCCGCCGCATCGCGGCCGCTCGTCGCCCGGCCGGCGCAGGACGGCGGCCCGGGGACCGGGCAGCCAGTCGACGTCGGCCTGGCCCTCAAATTCGTCGCGCAGGCGCTCCTCCAGCTCGGGCGAGACGCGGCTGAGGATCGCCAGGCCGTTGACCTGCAGGAAGCGGCGGGCGATGGCCAGAGACTGCTCCACGCTCTTGCGCTCGGCCAGGATTACCTCCGGCACACCTTTGCGCCGGTGGCGCTCGAAATCGGGCCGGGCAACCTCGCCCCCGGCGGCGGTTTTCTCATTCCAGCTCATCGTTCAAACTCCCCATTCGATAACCTTCCAGATCCAGTGTGATAATACGATAACCCAGGGCGCGCAGGGCCTCCACGGCGGCCTCTCGCAGTTCGGGCGCGGCCAGGCGGGCGATCTCCTCCGGGGGCACCTCCAGGCGGGCCAGGGGGAACTGGTCGCGGAGGCGAAGCTGGCGCACCTGCCAGATGCGGCGGAGGGCCGCTTCGCCGGCCTCTACGCGGGCCAGCCCCTCGGCCGTCAGGCGCGTGCCGTAGGGAAAGCGGGTGGCCAGGCAGGCGTCGGCCGGGCGGTCCCAGGTGGGCAGTCCGCGCCGGCGCGACAGGGCGCGGACGTCGGCCTTGGTCAGGCCCGCCTCCCGCAGGGGCGCGCGCACGCCCAGTTCCTCGGCGGCCCGGCTGCCGGGCCGGTAGTCGTGGGCGTCGTCGGCATTTTCGCCGTGGACCAGGTGCGCCAGGCCCTCGGCGCGGGCCACCCGCCACAGCAGGTCAAAGCGGTCGAACTTGCAGTGGTAGCATCGATCGGGCAGGTTGGCCACGATGGCCTCCCGGGCCAGTTCGTCGTGGGGTAGGACCACGTGGCGGGCGCCAAGGCGCGCGGCCAGCGCCCGCGCCTCGGCCAGCTCGGCGCGGGGCATGAGGGGCGAGTCGGCCGTGACCGCCAACACCGCCCCGGCGCCCAGGGCTTCCAGGCTGGCTGCCAGGAGAAAGGCGCTGTCGGTGCCGCCCGAGTAGGCCACGGCGACGCTGCCGAGGCCGGTGAGAATGGCGGCCAGGCGGGCCGCCCGGGTTTCCAGATCATCCATACTGTTCGATCTCCTGGGCTCCATGGCACGCACCCTAGCTTGCCGCCAGCCAGGGGCAAAGTCGCTTTTGCAGGTTGTCCACCACGAAATAGAGGGCCAGGCCGAGCAGGCTCATGGCCATCACCCCGGCGTACATCTGGGCATAGGCCAGGCGGCCCCAGGTCTCGACGATGATATAGTAGCCCAGGCCAGAGCTGGTGGCAAAGGACTCGGCAAAAAAGAGGACGGCGATGGCCGTGCCGATGCTCAGGCGCAGTGCAGTGAGCACGGCCGGCAGGCAGGCGGGCAGGTAGACAAAGCGAAAGATGGCCCGCCGCCCGGCCCCGAGGGAGCGCACCGAGGCGACCAGCTCGGGCCGGATGTTGGCCGCCTCGTCGCGGACGACGACGAGTACCTGGAAAAAGAGGATGAGGGCGATGATAAACACCTTGGACAGGTTGCCAATGCCCAGGAGGAGCAACACCACAGGCAAGAAGACGATCTTGGGGATGGGGTAGATCAGATAAATGACGGGCGCCGCCAGCCGGCTGGCGGTGGGGCTGAGGCCCAGGCCCAACCCCGCGGGCACGGCGGTGACCAGCGCCAGCAGGATGCTGGCCACCACGCGCCAGGCGCTGACCAGGGTGTGGATGCCCAGGTCGCGGGGCAGGGCCCGCACAAAGGCACGCAGCACGTCCCAGGGCGGCGGCAGCACGGGGCGGTCGATGACCAGGGCCGCCGCTTGCCAGGCAAGGAGCACGCCCACCGTGGCGAGCAAGAGATCACGCCGGCGCATGGGCCGATTCTTCCAGGAGGGCGCGCAACTGGTTGCAGCGCGCCTGGAACTCGGGCTGCTGGCGATAGCCGGGCTGGCCCGCCTCCCAGTTGTCCACCACCAGGGGCTCGCAGTGGGGCGGCCGCCTCAGGACCAGCAGCCGCTGTCCCAGGTATACTGCCTCCTCGATGTTGTGGGTGACGACCAGGGTGGTGACCCCCGTTTCAGCCCGCAGCTCCAGGGTCAGCCTCTCCAGGTCCTCGCGGGTAAGGGCGTCCAGCGACGAGAAGGGCTCGTCCATGAGCAGCAGGTCCGGGTTGAGGGCCAGGGTGCGGGCGATGGCGGTGCGCTGGCGCTGCCCGCCCGAGATCTGGGCCGGGTACTGGTTGGCCAACTCGGCGATGCCCAGCCGCGCCAGCCAGAAGCCGGCGCGCTCGGCGATCTCGACCCGGCGCAACTGCTGGCCCGAGGGTGCGTGGCGGCCGTCGGGCCCGTAGAAGCGACGGACGCGCAGGCCGAGGGCGGCGTTCTCGGCCACCGTGGCCCAGGGCAGCAGGCCATAGTCCTGCAAGATGAGGCCTGTCTGCGGCCGCGGGCGGGCCAGCTTCTGGCCGCCTATCCGGATCTCGCCCGCCGTCGGGTGGCGCAGCCCGGCCAGCAGGTAGAGGAGCGTCGATTTGCCGCAGCCCGAAGGGCCGATGACGCACCACGATTCGTCGCCCGTCACCTGCCAGCTCAACCCCTCGAAAAGGGGGGGCTGGCCGGGATAGGCGAAGGTGAGATCGCGAACCTCGATCATCTCGGGCATGGCGGGCATGGCGGGCATGACAGGCACGGTCAGGCCCACCCTTCCGAACCCCTAGGGCAAAAAGCTGTCATCCACGATCTCATCGTAAGGGACATCGTTTTCTATCAGGCCTGCTCCCAGCGCCCACTGGACGGCGTCGGCCACCTGCTCGGGGTCCGGCACCAGGTCTTCGGGGAAGGGCGGCATCTGGAAACTGCCCTGGATCGACTCGGGCACGCGGCCGACCTCGACGAGGAGCGAGTCGTAGGCTTCGGGGTTGCTGTTCATCTCGTCAACGGCCATGCTCCAGGCGCGGAGGAAACGGCGCACCGCCTCGGGCCGGGCCTGCAGCGACTCGACGCTAAAGGCCACGATAGAGAGCGACAGGTCCGAGATGGCCGTATCGTCCATCAGGAGGACGGCACCGGCGGCCATGGCCCCCGAGCCCAGGGGATCGGGCAGCGTGGCGGCCTCGATCTCGCCGTTGATGAGCAACTCAAAGCGTACCGGGATGGCTGTGACCTCCTGGACGGCGATCTGGTCGCCCGACAGGCCGGCCTTTTCGAGCATGCGGTGGGTGATGTACTCGATGACCGTGTTCTCGGAGACGGCCACCTGCACGCCGGCCAGGTCCGCCGGCGAGGTCCAGTCGCTGCCGGGCCGGGCCAGCAGGCGAAACTGCGGCGCGCCGGGATAGACGGCGCGGGCAGTGCGCACGGCCTTGATCTGGGCGCCGTGCTGGTTGAACACCGCCGCGGCGATGAGGTCGCTGACCATGCCGTCCGCCTGGCCGGTTTGAATCAGCGTGTCGCGCTCCTGGGCACTCTTGACGGCCACCCCCTCGACCTTGACGCCCACCTGCTCAAAGTAGCCGTTCTGCTCGGCCACGTGGAAGGGCAGGACGTCGAGGATGGGCAACAGGGCGATGCGTAGGGTCTCCACGTCGCCCTGGTCGCCCGAAGCGGCGGGGGATTCGGCCGCCGGCGGAAAGGGCGAAGCGACGGGACCGCAGGCGCTCAACAAGACAAGAACCAGGATCATGGCCAGAAACCTATGGGCGCTCATTTGTTGCTTTCCTCCTTTGGACCATTGGCTCTCACGACGGGAGCAACACTGCCGCCAGGACGGCGACGAAGGCGATGACACTGACATAGCCGTTGACGTTGAAAAAGGCCACGTCGAGCCGCGAGAGGTCGTCGGGCCGCACCAGCGAGTGCTCGTAGACCAGGAGGGCGACGATGGCGGCGAGACCCAGCCAGAAGGGCCAGCCCAGGCCGGCCAGGAGGGCGGTGGCCGCCAGGAGCACCACCGTCACCACGTGGTTGATGCGCGCCAGGCGGAGGGCGGCGGCGTTGCCAAAGCGGGCCGGCACGGAGTGGAGCCCGGCGCTGCGGTCAAACTCGGTGTCCTGGCAGGCGTAGAGCAGGTCAAAGCCGGCGATCCAGGCCGTGACCGCCAGCCACAGGAGCCAGGGCACCGGGTGGAGCAGGCTGGCCGGATCAGGCCCCGGCTGCATGGCGATCCAGGCGCCCATGGCCGCGGCGCCGTCGGTGAAACCCAGCACCCAATGGCTGAGCCAGGTAAAGCGCTTGGTGTAGTGGTAGCCCAGGAGCAGGACGCCGGCCAGGGGCAGCAGCCAGAGGCAGAGGGGATTGAGCAGCCACGAGGCCAGGGCCAGGAGCAGCGCCGCGATGACTGCCGCCGCCCGGGCGCTGCCCAGGCTCAGCCGGCCGGCGGGGATGGCCCGTCCTGCCGTGCGAGGGTTGCGGGCGTCCAGGTCGCGATCCGCCAGCCGGTTGACCGTCATGGCCAGGGTCCGGGCCGATACCATGGCCACCGTGATCCACGCGAATTTGAACCACGACGGCCAGCCGTTTGCGGCCAGCACCATGCCCAGGTAGGCAAAGGGCAGGGCAAAGACGGTGTGCTCGAAGCGGATCATCTCCAGGAAGGTGCGGATTTGCTTCATGGTTGGCAGCCTCGCCGTTGATGGGCTGCGAAATGGAGCGTCATAAGCCGTACTCCTGCCAGCGGCGGTCGACGAGCTCCCGGATCTGGTCCAGGTTGCATACCTCTTCGGGCCAGCCCCGGGGGTGACCGTCCTCCGGCCCCTTGGACGTGGCGTCCACGCCGATCTTGGCGCCAAAGGCCGCCCGCGGGGCCGAGTGGTCCAGGTCGTCTACCGGGCCGTCGGCAATGATCACGTCGCGGCGCCAGTCTACGTTGCCCAGCACCCGCCACGCGACCTCTGACAGGTCCTGGACGTCGACGGTGGCGTCCACGACGACGATGGCCTTGGCCAGCATCATCAAGCCCAGGCCCCACAGGCCATAGATGATCTTGTGGGCGTGGCCCGGGAAGCGCTTGCGGATGCTGACAATGACCAGGTTATGAAAGACACCCTCGGCCGGCATATTCACGTCCACGATCTCGCCCTGGAAGAGGCGCATGAGGGGCAGGAAGAGGCGCTCGGTGGCCTTGCCCATCCAGTAATCTTCCATGGGTGGCCGGCCGACAACGGTGGCGGGATAGATGGCCTGGCGCCGGCGCGTGATGGCGGTGACGTGAAAGGCCGGGTAATAGTCGGGCGGCGTGTAGTAGCCGGTGTGGTCGCCAAAGGGCCCTTCCAGGCGCCGGTCCCCCAGGTCGACATAACCCTCAATGACGATGTCGGCCCCGGCGGGCACCTCCAGGGGCTGGCTCACGGCGCGCACAAAGCGCACCGGCTTGCCCCGCAGCCAGCCAGCCAGCAGGTACTCGTCGACGTTGGGCGGCAGGGGCGCCGAGGCGCACCAGGTCTCGGCCGGGTCTCCGCCGAGGGCGATGGCCGCCGGAATCCGGTCTGCCTGCTTGACGCGGGCCTGGCGCTCGTGCTCGGCGCCGCCCTTGTGGCGCTGCCAGTGCATGGCCAGGGTGCGGGCGTCGAGCTGCTGCAGGCGGTACATGCCCACGTTGCGGACGCCGGTGACCGGGTCGCGGGTGATGACCTGGGGCAGGGTGATGTAGCGGCCACCGTCCTTGGGCCAACACTTCAGGATGGGCAGCTCGTCGAGGGAGCCGTCAGCGGTGCGCACGATCTCCTGGCAGGGAGCGCGGCGTACCATCTGCGGGCGCAGTCCGACGCTGCGCAGCGCCTGCCACAGCCCGGCGCCGCGCGTCGCGGCGTCGCCCAGGCCCTGGGGCAGGCGGGTATCCAGCAGGGCCGAGAGGTTGCGGTTGAGGTCGTCCAGCTCGCCGACTCCCAGGGCCCAGGCCATGCGCCTGGCGCTGCCCATGGCATTCACCAGGACCGGCATGTCGTGCCCCTTCACGTTCTCGAAGAGCAGGGCGACGTTCCTTGCCGCCGGCCCCTTGCTCACCCGGTCGACGATCTCGGTAATCTCCAGCTCGGCGCTGACAGGCGCGCTGACCCGCTTTAATTCTCCCCGCTCCTCCAGCAGCGAGACCAGCTCTTGCAGGCTATCGAAGGCCATGCTTTCCCTTCGTTTCTGGCACGGATAGTTGTTGGAACTGTGAATACAAAAACTCGTGCGGCCGAACTATACCATAGATGGGAGGGGGCAGCAAGTTTGAGGCTGCTGTTTCATCTGACGTGGCGGGCTCACGGATAGGCCGTTGCTCACGTGTGACATCTGCACGCAAAAATGATATAATCTTGTGGCGGTATCGTGGTGAGCCCTGGGGTGCACAGTACGCTGGCAGCCCGTTCGGGGGAGAGATGGAAGAGACCTTTGCCGCATGCATAGCCCTGGGACGCAGCCTGGGCTTTGAAGAAGAGCATTCGCGGCAGGATGCGCGCCTGGCCGCCCTCCTGTTCGACCAGACGTCGGGCCTGCATGGCCTCGACGACGCCTACCGCGACCTCCTCATCTGCGCCGGCCTGTTGCACGACATCGGCTACGTGGAGGGCTACGAGGGACACCACAAGACGGCCTATCGCTACATCATGAAGGCCCGGCTGCCCGGCCTGGGCGAGCGAGAGAAGCGGATCGTGGCCAACGTCGCCCGCTACCACCGGGGCGCGCGGCCCAGCGCGAGCCACGCGGGCCTGGCCAGCCTCGAGCCCGAGGAGCGCGAGATCGTGGAGGTCCTGGGCGCCCTGTTGCGCCTGGCCGATGGCCTGGACCGCAGCCATACCGACGCCGTCCGCCACCTGGAGGTCTGGATCAACGGCGGCCGGATGGAGGTCTGGCTCGAATGCCCCTTTGGTTGCGCGACCGAAGTGTGGGCCGGCGAGAAAAAGGGGCGCTGGCTGGGCGAGCTGTTCGGCGTCGATCTCGAGGTTCGCGAGGGGCGGGACCGGCCGTAGGCAAGACGGCGACGTCATCGATGCTAGCCGCCGGCGGCGGCTGACCACCTGGCGAAAAGGAGGGCGAGTCATGGCGGACTATCAGGCGTTATGGGCCAGGGTGCAGGAACTGGCGGAGAGAGACTGGGACCTCCCGGCCATTGAGGCCCGGCTCAAGAGGCTGGCCGCGGAGGGCATCCCCCGGAAGATCCTCGACGGGGAAGAGATGGTGGCCCACAAAGCGCAGATCCTGGAGCGCGTTCAGCGGCGGGGCGAAGAGTACAATCTCCTGGCGTGCAACTGTGCCCGGGGCACGGCCCTGGCTGCCCTGGAAGAGCTTGGCCTGGGCTCGATGGAGATCGTGAAGGCCCTGTCTCCCTTCCCCGGCTTTGGCGGGACGGGCTGGATGTGCGGCGGCGTGACGGGCGGGCTCATTGCCCTGGGGCTGTACTTTGGCAGCGAGGACGTGTTGGATCAAGAGGCGGTGGGGGCGACGATGGGCGCGGCGCAGCAGTTCATGGCCCGCTTTGAAGAGCAGGTTGGCTTTGTCCTCTGCCCCCAGATCCACGAGCACGTGGTGTTTGGCCGGTATATGGACCCCGGGGCCAGCCCGGAAAACATGGAGGCCTTTGCCCGGGCCAAGGGCTTCGAAAAGTGCGGCCTCTTGCCGGGCATTGGGGCCCGGCTGGCTGTCGAGATTGTCATCGAGAGCATGGAGTAGGGGGGCCGGGCGGCGGCGACCGCGAGCCGTTCCGGCTTCAGTCCATCGGGGGACACGCATGGATGCAAAAAAAGCACGACTCATGGACATTGTCGGCCCGGGTGGCGTTTTCGAGAGCCCGGGATTGGGAGAGTTTGCCTCCCTGGACCACCACCTGATCCCGCCCCAGAGCCCCAGCTTCCTGGTCAAGCCGAGGGACGTGGATGAGGTGCAGCAGATCGTCCTGTGGGCGAACGAGACGGGGACGCCCCTGGTGCCGTTCAGCTCGGGCGGGCCACACCTGCGCGGCGATACCCATCCCACCGCCCCCGAAGCGGTCCTCGTGGACCTGTCGGGGATGAAGCGCATCCTGAAGATCGACCGCAGAAACAGGCTGGCGCTCATCCAGCCGGGGGTGACGCACGGCGAGCTCCAGCCCGAGCTGCGGAAAGAGGGCCTGCGCATGATCATGCCCCTCATGCCCCGGGCCAACAAGTCGATCATTGCCGGGCTCCTGGAGCGAGAGCCGGTGACCTCGCCCCGGTACCAGTGGAACCTGGCCGAGCCCCTGCGCAGCCTGGAGATCGTGTGGGGCAATGGAGAAAAGTTCTACAGCGGCGGTGGCACCTTGCGGGGGGAGAGAGAGGAGGACTGGCAGCAGGGGTTGGTGCCCGTCGTGGGGCCCGGGCCGGCACAACTGGACTTCTATAAGTTCGTGTCGGCAGCGCAGGGCAGCATGGGCATCGTCACCTGGGCCTCGGTCAAGTGCGAGGTGGAGCCGGGCTTTCGCAAGCTCTTTCTCGTCCCCGCGGACCGGCTGGAGGACCTGACCGGCCTGGTCTACCGTCTCCTGAAGTTCAGATTTGGCGACGAGCTGTTTATCGCGAACAATGCCTGCCTGGCCTGCCTCCTGGCCCGCGACGCGGATGGCGTCTCTGCTCTGAAGGACGTGCTGCCCCCCTGGACGGTGGTGGTGGGCATCACAGGCCCGCAGATCCTGGCCAGGGAAAAGGTCCAGGCCCAGGAAGATGACATACGGGACATTGCCCAGGAATTCGGCCTGGAGATGGTGCCCGCGGTCCCGGGCTGCCGCGGCGGCGAGCTGCTGGAGCGTCTCCTGGGACCCTCCGCTGAGCCCTACTGGAAGCTGCGGCCGAAGGGTGGCGCGCAAGAGCTGTTTTTCCTGACCACTCTCGACAAAACGCCCGGGTACGTGGCGACGATGGCCGCGGCGGCCAACGAGCATCAGTTTTCGGTCCCGGAGGTTGCCGTCTATCTCCAGCCGGTGCACCAGGGGGCCGGCTGCCATTGCGAGTTCATCCTGCCGTTTGACCGCCACAGCGAGACCGAGACGCTCAGGACCGCGGCCCTGTTCCGCGATGCCAGCCGGCGGCTGTTTGACCAGAAGGCCTACTTCTCGCGGCCGTACGGGATATGGGCGGGCATGGTCTACAACGCCGACGCCGCGACGGCGAACGTCACGAAAAAGATCAAGGATATCTTTGATCCCAACCACGTGATGAATCCGGGAAAGCTCTGTTTCTAAGCGCACAGGAGAATGGGAGATGCCACTCGAGGATTTCGCAGCAGAGGCGGATCGATGCAGCCAGTGTTCGTATTGCAAGTGGATCCCCTTTGATCAGATGAAGAGCTGGCGGTTCGCCAAGAACTGCCCCAGCATTTCGTACTATAACTTTAACAGCTACTCCGCCCGCGGCCGCTACGCGGTCGCCCGTTCCCTCTCGAGGGGCCAGAGCGGGTATTCCGATACGGTTCGGGACATTGTCTTTACCTGCCTGACGTGTGGGTCGTGCGCCGTGAGCTGCAAGGTCTGCCGCTACAACCTGGAGCCCCTGGACATGGTCCGCGAACTCAAGTTCAGGCTGGTGGAGGACGGCCAGGGGTTGGATGCACACAAGGCCGTCGTCCAGAGCCTGGGCCAGGAGGGGAACACGATGCACCAGCCCCGGGCCACGAGGGGCGCCTGGGCCGACGGCCTGGACGTGCCCCGGCTGGCTACGGAAAGGGCGAGCGTGCTGTTCCACGCGGGCTGCCGGTTCAGCTACGATCCGGACCTGCAGGCATCGGCCAGGACGGCCGTGGGTCTCCTCAAAAACGTCGGGATAGACGTCGGCATCCTCGGCGAGCGGGAGATGTGCTGCGGCGGCAGAGTGTATGCCATGGGTTACAAAGACGAGTTCGTCCGGCTGGCCAGGGCCAACCTGGCGGCCTGGGACCGGGCCGGCGTGCAGACGGTGGTCACGTCGTGCGCCGATGGCTATCACGCCTTCAAGCACCTGTACCCCAAACTGGGGTCGCAGGTGCAGGTGTTCCACACTGTGGAATACCTGGCGCGCCTGGTGCAGGAGGACAAGATCGTCTTTCGTTCCGGGGTGCCCATGACCGTCACCTACCACGACCCCTGCCACCTTGGCAGGCAGGGAGAACCGTACGTGCCGTGGGATGGCGTCGAGACCAAGATCAAGGGCCAGATCGTCGTCTACGAGCCGAAAAGGCCCAGGTACAACGGGGCGTGGGGCGTGTATGACGCTCCGCGAGAGATCCTGAGGAGCATCCCGGGCGTGGAGCTGGTAGAGATGGAGCGCATTCGGGAGTATAGCTGGTGCTGCGGCGCGGGGGGAGGTGTCCGGGAGGCCTATCCCGACTATTCGCAGTGGACCGCCGGCGAGAGGATCGCGGAGGCCAGGGCGACCGGCGCGGAAGCGTTGGTCAGCGCCTGCCCCTGGTGCGAGCGAAACTTTTTGGATGCCATGAGCGTCCAGCGAGAGCCCATGCAGGTCTACGACATTGTCGAGATCGTGCAGAAGGCGCTATAGCGGAGGGACCGATGACACTGCCCAAGAACGTTTACAAGGCCCTGGAGGACATTGTGGGGGCGGCCAACATATCGGACGATCCAGCGCTGCTCGATTCTTACCGCTACTCGCTGGCCCACACGGCCATCCATCTCGGCCCCTACTACGACACCCATACCCCCAGGGGCGCGGCCGTGCTCTTGCCGGGCAACACCGAGGAGGTGCAGGCCATTGTCAAGCTGTGCAACCGCTACAAGATCAAATTCAAGGCGTCCAGCACGTTCTGGTCGGCCCAGGGCTACCCGTCGGAGGATGACACCATCCAGTTGGACATGAGGCGGATGGACCGCATCCTCGAGATCGACGAGAAGAACATGCACGCTGTCGTCGAGCCGGGAGTCATCGCCGCGACCTTGCAGGCCGAGGCCATGAAGGTGGGCCTGAACACGCACATTCCCGGCTCCGGCTGCAGTTGCTCCCCCCTGGCCAGCGCCACAAGCTACTTTGGCTCGGGGCCGGGCAACCTGTACGGTGGCTGGTATTATGATAATCTCCTGGGTATGGAGTGGGTGATGCCTACGGGCGAGATCCTGCGCACCGGTTCGCTGGGCTCGGGCTGCGGCTGGTTCTGCGGCGAAGGCCCCGGCCCCAGCATGAAGGGCGTGGCCCGGGGGTTCCTCGGGGCCAAGGGCGCCATGGGTGTCTTTACCAAGTGCGCCATCAAGCTCTTTGCCTGGCCCGGCCCGGCAACCCTGCCCGTGGAAGGGACCATCCCCGCCTACAAGGTCTCGCTGCCCGATAGGCTCAGGGCCTACACCCTCGCCTTCCCGTCGTGGAAGGCGTGGGCCGACGCGGCTCACCTGATCTGGGATACGGGCATCGGCTACCTGGCCCACCGGCAGTTCAGCATGTTCGGCCGCGATCTGAAGTACGCCATGGTCAAGATTCTCACCGAGCCCACCAGGACCCTGGGAGACCTGGAGGAGCTGCTCGAAGACCCCGAGGTCCAGAGGGTCACCGAGGAGTCCATGCGCGACTTCCAGATCGTCCTGGCGGGCATGACCGCCCGCGACCTGGAATGGCAGGAGAAGGCCCTCGACGAGATCCTGGCCCGGACGGGAGGCTGGAAGGTCGAGGCCATGAACGATCCCGACGTGGCCGATTGGACGTTGCTGTACATGATCCGGCTGGGGCACAAGAACCTCAACCTGGTGTTCGGCGGCTCGTACGATGGCTGTTTCGGGCTGCTGGGCGCCGCCGACTTTGGGACGGCGCACGTCGAAGAGGCGGCCGCGTTCAAGAAAGATTGGGAGAAGCGGGGCGCCGTCGTGGAGGCCGGGGGCGACTGCATGATGGGGCCCATCGGCGGCCAGGGAGGCGGCGGCACCTGCCTGTGGGAAAACTTTACCTGCTTTGATCCCAGCGACAGGGAATCAGTGGAGGGCACCCGCGCGTTGTTCGACGCGGCCACGTGCTTTGGCCTGGAAAAGGGCTGGGGCGTGGGCATGGAAAAGTGGAACGCCCAATGCCGGGGGGCCGACGGCAGAACGACGCCCAAAGAGGAGCGCGACAGAATGCACCTGTCGGCGCCGCAGCCGTCCGTCTTTCGCTACCAGCACAAGGTCCGCGAAGCCCTCAACCCCAACGAGCTTGGGGACGAGTACTTTGAGACGTTGGACGTCGATCCCTGAGCCAGGCTGGCCGGACCTGATCACCGGTTCGAGAAAACAGGGCCAACCGGATTGCTGGTTGGCCCTGTTCCGATCCGCCCGCTATGCGGGCGCAAAGCTACCGATGATGTTCCCGGCGAGATATCATCTCAGGACTACCTGCACCTGCACCCTTTCTGTCCCCGGGGCCGGCAGGGGCACGACGTCACCGGCGATGGGCTGGCCATCGACCGTGAGGGAGACGGCGTTGCCCTCGCCGGCGCGCTCGACGGTGATGTCGTAGGCCGTGCCGCGGTACAGGCGAGTGGCCCGAAAGCCGGGCCAGCCGCGGGGCACGACGGGCGCTACGCGCAGGCCCTCCAGCGTGGGGCGGATGCCCAGGATCCACTGGGTGACGGCCACGTAATTCCACGCCGCGGTGCCCGTCAGCCAGGAGTTCTTGGCCTCGCCGTGGGTGGGCGCGTCGCGGCCGGCGATCATCTGGGCATAGACGTAGGGCTCGCAGGCGTGAACCTCGCTGGCGGCCTCTCTCACCGAGGGGTTGATGCGCCGGTAGTAGTCGTGGGCGCCGTCGCCGTCGCCGGTCATGGCGGCGGCGATCATGATCCAGGGGTTGGTGTGGCAAAAGATGCCGGCGTTCTCCTTGTAGCCCGGCGGGTAGGACGAGATCTCGCCATACTCCAGGTAGTAGCGGGTAAAGGCGGGCTGGTGGAGGACGATGCCGTGGGGCGTCGCCAGGTGCTCGCGCACCGCGGCCAGGGCGCGCTCGGCCCGGCCATCCTTCAGGCCCAGCCCGGCCATGACGCACATGCCCTGGGGCTCGACAAAGATACGCCCCTCCTGGTTCTCGCGGGAGCCCAGCTTGTGCCCGAAGGCGTCGTAGGCGCGCAGGAACCAGTCGCCGTCCCAGCCGTGCTCGGCCACCGTCGCCGCCATGGCGGCGGCCCGCTCCAGGATGGCGGCGGCCTCTTGCTCGCGTCCCAGCCAGCGGGCCAGGTCCGCCATCTCCTGGGCGGCCAGGCAGTAGAGCCCGCCGATGAACACTGACTCGGCCACCTGGCCGTCTCGCGTGGTCGCCGTCTGGAACGACTCGCCCGGCTGGCTGGAAAATGTGTTGAGGTTCAGGCAGTCGTTCCAGTCGGCCCGGCCGATGAGGGGCAGGCCGTGGGGGCCCAGCCGCGCCTCGGTGTAGGCCAGGGAGCGCTGCAGGTGCTCGTAGAGGGGCGTCTCCGAACCCGGCCGGTTGTCGTATGGCACCATCTCGCCCAGGATGCTCCGGTCGCCCGTCTCCTTCAGGTAGGCAGCCACGCTCAGCACGAGCCACAGGGGGTCGTCGTTAAAGTTGCTGCCCACGGCGTCGTTGCCTCTCTTGGTCAGGGGCTGGTATTGGTGGTAGGCGCCGCCGGTCTCTAACTGGGTAGCCGCCAGGTCCAGGATGCGCTGCCGGGCGCGCTCGGGCACCATCTGCACAAAACCGTGGATGTCCTGGTTCGAGTCGCGAAAGCCCATTCCCCGGCCGATGCCCGACTCGAAATAGGAGGCCGACCTGGACAGGGTAAATGTGACCAGGCACTGGTAGGCGTTCCAGGTGTTGACCATGCGATCGGTGTCGGGGTCAGGCGTTTCGACCTGGAGCGTGGCCAGCAGATCGGCCCAGTAGGCGCGCAGCGCCGCGAAGGCGGCGTCGACCTCGGAGGGCTGCGTGTAGCGATCGATGATGGGCACCACGCCCCCCTTGGCCAGGGACTGGGAGCCGGGCGGGTCGAACTTCTGGTCGTCGGGGTTTTGGCCATAGCCCAGGAGAAAGACAATCTCCTGCGTCTCCCCCGGTTCCAGGGCCAGGCGAACGTGGTGCGAGCCAATGGGGGCCCAGCCGTGGGCCACCGATCCCGTCGCCTGCCCCTCTTCCACGACCTGCGGGGCATCCCATCCCCGGTAGCGTCCCAGGAAGGCCGCTCGCTGGGTGTCAAAGCCGGCCGGCGGGACGGAACAGGCAAAGTAGGCAAAGTGGTTGCGCCGCTCGCGGTACTCGGTCTTGTGATAGATGACGGCGCCGCCCTGGTCCACCTCCACCTCGCCGACGTTGAGGTTGCGCTGAAAGTTCGTGGCATCGTCCAGGGCATCCCACAGGCAGAACTCGACGGCCGAAAAGACGGACAGGGAGGCCGGAGCCTCGCGATTGTTGGTCACGGCCAGGTGCCAGATCTCCAGCGTCTCGCCGGGGGGCACGAAATAGCGAATCTCGGCCTGGATGCCCCGGTACGTCGAGCCGATGATGGTGTAGCCCAGGCCGTGGCGGCAGCGATAGCCTCCCAGCTCGCGGCGGACGGGCTGCCAGGTGGGCGACCAGAAGTCGCCGTCCTCGTCGTCTCGAAGGTAGACATAACGTCCACCGCTGTCGTAGGGCACGTTGTTGTAGCGATAGCGGGTCAGGCGGCGCAGGCGCGCGTCGCGGTAGAAGGAGTACCCCCCTCCGGTGTTGGAAATGAGACCGATGTACTCCTCGCTGCCCAGGTAGTTGATCCAGGGTAGGGGGGTGTCCGGTTGGGTGATGACGTACTCGTGGCGGTCGTCGTCGAAAAAGCCGTAGCGCATGGTCCTATCTCCTCCAGGTGGTCGCAAAACTGGTTGGCCCTATCTCCTATCCCCGTACCACCGCCCGCTAGCCTTGACGATGCGCTCCTGGGTGCGGTAATCGACATAGATGAGCCCGAACCGCTTGGAAAAGCCGTGGGCCCACTCAAAGTTGTCCATGAGAGACCAGACGAAATAGCCGTGGAGGGGCACGCCGGCCTCGATGGCCCGCGCCGCAGCGTCGAGATAGCCCTGCAGGTAGGCCACCCGCCGCGGATCGTCCACGACGTTGCCGGGCCCCACCTGGTCGACAAAGGCGGCGCCGTTTTCGGTGACGTACAGCCTCTCAAAGGGATAGTCGGCGTGCACCCGCGTCAGGATCTCGAACAGGCCGTCGGGATAAACCTCCCAGCCCATCTCGGTCCGCTCCTTGACGGGGAAAACCTCCTGCCGGACATGGGCATCCTTGCTGCGGATGACCTCGCGGATGTAGTAGTTGATGCCCACAAAGTCCAGGGGCGTGGCCATAACCTCCACGTCGCCGTCCTCGACGACGGGCTCTACAATGCGCTGCCACTCTTCCAGGTCTTCCGGGTAGCCGCGACCCGCCAGGGGATCCAGGAACCAGCGGTTGACCTCGCCATCGCGCCGGCGGGCGGCCGCTTCGTCGGCTTCGTCGGGCGAGGCGGGGGTCATGAGGGTCATGTTCGTGGCGATGCCCACATGGGCGCCGGCGCTGTTGGAGCGAAGCACCGGCACGGCCCAGCCGTGGGCCAGGAGAAGGTGGTGGGCTGCCGCCAGAGCTTTTTCTGCCTCGGCCAGGCCGGGAGCATGGCGGCCGTGCTTGTGGCCGATGATGGCGACGACCTGGGGCTCGTTGAGGGTCATCCACCGCTTCACCCTGTCGCCCAGCGTCCGCGATGCCAGGTCGGCGTACTCGACAAAGGCCTTGGCCGTGTCCCTGGCCGGCCAGCCGCCCCAGCCCTGCAGCGCCTGGGGCAGGTCCCAATGGTATAGAGTCACGAAGGGCTCGATGCCGGCTTCCAGGAGGCCGTCCACCAGGCGGCTGTAATAGTCGAGCCCGGCGCGATTGACCTGACCCCGGCCCATGGGGAGCAGACGCGGCCAGGAGATGGAAAAGCGGTAGGCGTCCAGGTTCAGCTCTTTCATGAGGGCCACGTCTTCGGGCCAACGGTGGTAATGGTCGCAGGCTACGTCGCCGGTGTCGCCGCCCTCGATTTTGCCCGGGGTGTGGCTGAACCTGTCCCAGATGCTTTCGCCCTTGCCGTCCTCGTCCCATGCACCTTCAATCTGGTAGGCTGCGGTGGCGGCTCCCCAGCGAAACCCGGCGGGAAATCGGGCCAGAAGCTCGGACTCCATGGGTGAACTCCTTGCTGCAGGATGTAGGGCGGCGTGCGCCATCCCTGGCACGGTATACCATGCCTGAGGCCATTTGTCAAGAGAGGCGCTTGGCCTCGGCCCGGTTCTTGCTCAATTTGGGCGCCTGTGTTATACTCGCCTGGCAGCCTGCCAGGCAGACTTGAGCCCGGCTCGCTTTTGTGGTACACTGTGGACATTGCAGCCAATCTCAGGTCATATCGGGGGGTTCCATGCACCGCCTGCTGGTCATCAATCCGGGCTCGACGTCTACCAAGGTTGCCGTGTACGAGGACGAGCAGCCTTTGTTCGTGGAGAGCCTACGCCACTCCAGCGACGATCTCGCCGCCTACCCGCACATCCTGGACCAGTATGGGTTCCGCCTGGAGGCTGTCCTGAAGCTCCTGGAGGAGCGAGGCATTGCCCTTGCGTCGCTGGCGGCCGTCATCGGCCGCGGCGGGCTGCTGGCGCCCATTCCCAGCGGCACCTACCGCGTCAACGACAGGATGCTGGCGCGCCTGAGGCAGCGGGACAAGGAGCGGGAGCACGCGTCCAACCTGGGAGCGCTGCTGGCCGACGAGATCGCCCGGCGCGTGGGCGTGCCGGCCTTTATCGTGGACCCCGTCTGCGTTGACGAGTTTGACGACGTGGCCCGCATCTCGGGCCTGCCCGAGATCGAGCGCAAGAGCCTGTCGCACGCTCTGAACCTGAAGGCGGTGTCGCGGCGGGCGGCGGCCGACCTGGGCCGCCCTTACGGCGAGCTGAACCTGGTGGTCGTGCATCTGGGGGGTGGCATCTCGGTGACCGCCCACCGCCGCGGGCGCATGATCGACGTGAACCAGGCCCTGGACGGCACGGGTCCCTTTGCCCCCGAGCGCGCGGGGGGGCTGCCCGTGGGCGACGTGGTGCGCCTGTGCTTTGGCGTGGCGCCCTACGAGGGCCTCGAGATGACGTATGAGAAGATGTTCAAGAAGCTGGCCGGGCGCGGCGGGCTGGTGGCCCACCTGGGCACCAACAGCGCCGTAGAGGTGGAGCGGCGCATCACGGCGGGCGATTCTCGCGCCCGCCTCGTCTACGAGGCCATGGCCTACCAGATCGCCAAGGAGATCGGCGCCATGGCCACCGTGCTCATGGGCCAGATCGACGCCATTGTCATTACGGGGGGCCTGGCTCATTCCGACGTGCTCCTGGGCTGGATCCAGGACCGTGTGGCGTGGATCGCCCCTATCCTGGTGTACCCGGGCGAGGACGAAATGCTGGCGCTAGCCCAGGGAGCGCTCCGCGTGTTGCGGGGCGAGGAAGCCACTCGTACCTATGGAGCATAACCGGCATCGGCGTAAGTGGTGCGAGGAGGGTATGCCGGCTCACGCGCCCATCAGGGGCATCGACGGGCCGGTGCGGGGAGGTAGCAGTGGAAAGCAAACGGGTGTTGTGCATCGAAGATCATCCGGAGATGATCGAACTGATCCGGTTGATCCTGGGCAGGCAGGGCTTTGAGGTCGAGGGTGCCATCGGCGGCCGGGAGGGCCTGCGGATCATGCGCGATAACCCCCCTGACCTCGTCCTCCTGGACCTGATGATGCCCGACATCGACGGCTGGGAAGTTTACCGCCAGATCAAGGCCGACGAAGTGCTCAAGGGGGTCCCGGTGATTGCCGTGACGGCCAAGGCGCAGAGTATCGACCGGGTCCTGGGCTTGCACATCGCCGGTATGGACGACTTTATCACCAAGCCCTTTGGGCCAAAGGAGTTGATCAGTAGCGTGGAGCGGGTCCTGGCCGGACACGGTCGAGCCGAGAGGGTCTGAGCGGTGTATTGGGGGCCCACCACCCGATGCTGCGGGGTGGAGCGATGAGAACGACCTTGGCAGCCTGGCTGCGGGAGAACGAGCGAAGCATTGCCCCGGAATGGATCAAGCTCGTGCGCTCGCGGGGCGGAGAACGAGATCGAAAGCTCACGACCAAGGAGCTGGAACGGCAGTTTTTTGCCGATTTTTACCACGCCCTGGTCCTGGCGGTGGATGCCGAGGACCCGGGGCGCATGTCGGAGGTCATCGACCGCATTGCCGTGACGCGCGTCGAAGAAGAGTTCCAGCTCGGCGAGACGATGGAGATCCTGTCTCTGCTGAAGGAGCTCATCTGGGAGCGCCTGATCCGGTCCTGCTCTGCCGAGCGTGCCCTTATCGACCTGCGCACCCTGGAGCCCGTCTTTGACGGCTGCTCGCGTCTCCTGGGGCAGGCGTTTACCCGCGCCAGCCGCAAGCTGCTCTCGGATCGGTTGGTAGAGACCGAATTCATGGCGCGGCGGCTGGCCATGGCCACCGAAGAGGCGGACCGGGCTCTTTCGCGGCTGAGGGTGCTGTACAACGTTTCCCGTGCCATGAGCTCTACGCTGGATCTGAAGCAGATGTTTGCCGCCATCGTAGAGAACCTGGCGTCGCTGCCCCAGATCGATCGGTGCGCGGTCTGGCTGGCTGACCGAGAGGCCAACGAGCTGTCGGTCGCCGCCGCCGGCGGAATTGATGCCCAGGTCTTGACCGGGGCATACCTGCCCATCCAGGAGAACCACTCGGTGTTGGGCCGCGCCTTTCGATCGCGCAAGCTGCAAATGATGAGCCAGTATGATTCCGGCGACGAGATCCTGGGCCCCCTGTTTCCCAAGCGCAGCATCGTGGCCATCCCCATCCCCGGCGAAGACCGGCCCGTGGGCGTTGTGACCCTCGATCGCCTGGCGTTGGACCGGCCCCTGGAGACGGCCGTCCTCGAAATGGCCCAGTCGGTGGTCGACCAGGCCGGCGTGGCGTTGCACAAAGCGCGCCTCTACGAGGAGCTGGTGGAGCTGAACCGGCACCTGGATCAGCGCGTTCAAGAGCGGACCGAAGAGCTGGCCCATCTCAACCGCGACCTGGGAAAGCTGAACAAGAAAAAGTCGGACTTTGTGGCCATCGCCGCCCACGAGCTCAAGACGCCGCTGACGCTCATCCAGGGCTATGCCGAGATGCTGGCCGAAGGTGGCCTTGAGCAACTGCCTCCCCAGACCGTCGAGCGCCAGTTGACGGGCATCATCAAGGGTGTGGATCGCCTGCGGACCATCGTCGAGGACATCATCGACGTCTCGCTCATCGACACCGAGGTCCTGGCCCTGAACATGGAGATGGCGTCGCTCTATCACATCATCGACATGGTCTTTCGCGATTGGAGGGACGCGGCCCGCGAGCGCCGGCAGACCATCGAGCTCGCTCCCTTCCAGGATTTGCCCTACATCGAAGGCGATGCCCTGCGGCTCCACCAGGTGTTTGGAAACCTCATCGGGAACGCCATCAAATATACCCCGGATGGTGGGCGCATCTGCGTCACGGCCCGGCTCCTGGAGGCGCAGCCCGACCGCCCGGCCTTTATCGAGGTCGTCGTCTCGGACACGGGGGTCGGCATCGACCTGGAGGAACAGGAGCGCATCTTTGACAAGTTCTATCGCGTGGAAAGCCCTGACCTGCACTCCAGCAGCAAGACGCGCTTCATGGGGGCGGGGCCCGGCCTGGGCCTGACCATCGCCAAGGGCATCGTCGACGCCCACGGCGGGCGCATCTGGGTGGAGAGCTCCGGGCACGACGCGGCGCATTGTCCCGGGAGCCATTTCCACGTCCTTTTGCCCCTTCGCTCCGCCTGGGGCGACTTTCAGGCGCGAGAGCCCTATGACCAAACTATCGCTTACGGAGAGTAAACAGGAATGAAAGTAGCAACTCGCCTCGAAAGCTTGCCGGCCTACGTGTTTGCCAGCCTCGGAGAGAGGCTGAAAGAGCTGGCTTCACAGGGGGTGGACATCATTCGCCTGGACATTGGCAGCCCCGACCTGCCGCCCCCGGACAATATCACCGACGTCCTTTATCGCTCGGCGCAAAAGGCGTCGAACCACGGCTATGGGGGCTATTACGGCACGCCCGAGCTGCGACGCGCCATGGCGCGCTACTACGAGCAGCGCTTTGACGTTTCCCTGAGCCCCGATAAGGAGGTCGTGCCCCTCATCGGTTCCAAGGAGGGCATCGCCAACGTGGCCCTGGCCTTTGTCGATCCCGGCGATACGGTCCTGGTGCCCGATCCCGGCTATCCGACCTACTCCATGGGCGCGTTCCTGGCCGGCGGCAGGCCCTATTGCTTTCCTCTGACGGCGGAAAGGGGCTTCTTGCCCGACCTGGAGGCCATCCCCGCCGAGGTGGTCTCCGCGGCCAAGGTGCTGTGGCTGAACTATCCCAACAACCCCACCGGGGCCATCGCTCCCCTGGAGTTTTTCGAAGAGGTGGTGGCCTTTGCCCGGCGCTACGATCTGTTGGTCTGCCACGACAATCCCTACTGCGACGTCACGTTCGACGGCTACGATGCACCCAGCCTGCTGCAGGTGCCGGGGGCCAGGGACGTTGCCCTGGAGTTCAACTCCCTGTCCAAGACCTACAACATGGCCGGCTGGCGGGTGGGCATGGCCGTGGGCAACCCGGTGGCCGTGGGTGCCCTGGCCCGGGTCAAGACCAACATCGACTCGGGCCTGTTCCGAGCCATCCAGGATGCCGCCGTCCTGGCCCTCACGGGCGACCAGGGCTGGCTCACGGAGCGCAACGGGATCTATCGCGAGCGGCGCGACCTGATCATGGACGTGCTGCCGGAGCTGGGGATGGAGGCCGAGATACCGCAGGCCAGCTTGTACATCTGGGCCAGGGTGCCCAGGGGCTACACCTCGGCCCAACTGGCAACCCGCGTCCTCGACGAGGCCGGGATCAGCATTACCCCGGGCACCGCCTTTGGCCAGCAGGGCGAAGGCTACGTGCGCATCTCGCTGGGGGCGGACACCAATCGGATCCGCGAGGGCCTGGAGCGTCTGAAGAAGCTGGACCTCCGGGCCCCTGTCAATGCTTAAGGAAAGGAAAGTCGGAAACCTTTGATTGAAACCGAGGCGCCCGCCGAGCGGGCACTGTTGGTCGGCGTTCAGCTGAAGAGCCAGCAAGGTGGCTGGGACGTCCAGGACTCGCTCCAGGAGCTGGCCCAATTGGCCCGCACAGCCGGGCTGGAGGTGGCCGGCCAGACCTGGCAGCGCCTGGATCAGTATCATTCGGCCACGCTTGTGGGCTCGGGCAAGGCCGAAGAGTTGGTCGAGTTGCGGCGCGACCTGGCATGTGACGTGCTGATCATGGACGAGGAGCTGTCGCCTCGCCAATTGCGCAACCTGGAAGAGCTCATGGGTGAGGACTTCAAGGTGCTGGATCGCACCAGCCTGATCCTGGATATCTTTGCCCAGCATGCCCGCACGCGGGAGGGCCAGCTCCAGGTGGAGCTGGCCCAGTACCAATACCGGCTCCCGCGCCTGACGCGTGCCTGGACGCACCTGGCACGCCAGGCAGGCGGAGGTGCGGCCCGGGGTGGCAGCGGGGGCGTCGGGCTCCGCGGCCCGGGCGAGACGCAGTTAGAGTCGGACCGTCGCGAGATCAACCGGAGGATAGCCCAGATCAAGGGCGAGCTGGAACAGGTGCGGCGCCACCGGGCATTGCACCGGCGGCAGCGCCAGAGGACGGCCATTCCCGTGATCGCCATCGTCGGCTACACGAACGCCGGCAAGTCGACGCTGCTCAACGCTTTGTCGGGGGCAGGGGTGCTGGTTGAGGACAAGCTCTTTGCGACGCTGGATCCAACCACGCGGCGCGTGCTGTTGCCCAGCGGGCGCGAGGCGCTCTTTTCCGACACCGTGGGCTTTATCCAGAAGCTGCCGACGCAGCTCGTGGCGGCCTTTCGGGCCACGCTGGAAGAGATCAACGAGGCTGACCTGCTCCTGCACGTCGTGGACATCACGCACCCCCAGGTCTCGGAGCAGAGTGAGGCGGTGATGGATACCCTGGCCGACCTGGAGGTTATCGACCGGCCCATGCTGTATGCCCTGAACAAGATCGACCGCCTGGAGGACAGGGAGGTTCTCGACGACTGGCTGGAGGAGTATCCCGGAAGCGTTGCCATCTCGGCGACCCGGGGCCAGGGGTTGGAGCAGCTCCTGCAAGAGGTCGAGGACATTCTCAAGGAGAACCTGGTGTATGTGTCCCTCCGGCTGCCCTACGATCGCGGCGACCTGGCGGCGCTGTTTCACCAACAGGGGACCGTGGTCAAGATGTCCCACGGGGAAGAGGGCACCAACATCGAGGGCTATTTGCCCCGGCGTTGGCTGGAAGAGGTCCGGTCGTACCTGATCTGACAGAGACTGGCGAATGGAGAAAGGAGTCTGCCATAGAGAGTGGGTTGGTCGCGCGCGCTGCGCAAAGCAAGCGGCAGCCCGCCCGACAACCGCTCCGCGGCAGGCGGCAAGGCGTGGAGGCAAGTGACATCATGGACAAACGACGCTATACCTTGCTGATCGTGGGCGTTGCCGTTGCCCTGGTGGTCATCCTGGCCGTGGTTTTCTGGCCATGGGTGCGTCTGTGGCTGCCCCATCCGAACCTCATCACTGCCTGGTTCCGGTACCTGGTCATCGATCTTAACATTGCCCGCTGGGGCCCGGTAGCCACGCTGCTGTTGGTGGCCATCATCGAGTTGGTATGGGCGCTCAACCTGGGACGCCGCAGCAACGCCTTTGACCGGCATTGGACCCGGCTGGAGCGAATGCACAGCCGCGAGCTGGAGGTGCTGAACCAGGAAGTGGCCCTGCTGAAGGAGGAGCGGCGCGCGCTGCGGGGCGAGCTGGAGCTTCGCGAAGATCTCATCTCCGAAGAAAAGGCCCGCCTGTGGACCCGCTTTGAGGGCCTGCAGCGAGCTTCCGGCCTGCCGCGGGAGCTGCCGGCGGGTACGGACCCCAGCTCGGGCGTTCTGCGCAGCCGAGAGGTGCTACCCGATGCCACGGATCTGCCGGCAGACCTCCGCAGCGAGTGGCGGCAGATCATCTCCCAGCTCGAGCGCATCGACACCATCAGCTCTGTTTCGGGACGCAAGCCGCAGAGCGCCCTCCAGGCGCAGCAGCGGACCGACGAGCTCCTGCGGCTGGGATCGGCCTGCTATCGCCTGGGCCAGTACGAGCGTGCCCTGCGGCATTACAACAAGGCCGCCGAGTTGGCCCCGGTCGACGCCGCGGCTCTCATCAACCGGGCGGTGGTGAACCAGGAGCTGGGCCGCCCCCAGTCGGCACTGCAGGACCTGGACCGCGCCCTCAAGTCGGGCGAGAACGCGTGGGCGTACCTTTATCGCGGGATCGTCCGCGAGCAACTGGGCGAGGCCAAGCGCGCCCAGGAGGACTATGGGAAAGCCATCCGCATGGATGGGAGCCTGGCGGAGGCCTACTATCGCCGGGGGCTTCTCTATGCCGAGATGGGAGAGCACGACAAGGCCTTCCAGGACCAGAACCGGGTCCTGGAGCTGCAGCCGCGGAATGCAGCGGCGTTTACCGCCCGGGGCGTGGCCCGCGCTGCCCTCGGCGATTCGCAGTGGGGCCTCAACGACCTGGACCAGGGGTGCAGCCATGCACCCACGTCCTACCGGGCCTTTTACGAACGCGCGCGGGTCCGCGCACGGCTCCAGATGGACGAAGAAGCCCTGGTGGACCTGGAGCGGGTCATCGAGCTTGAGCCTTCCTTCGGCCCGGCGTACCTGGCGCGAGGTGACGTCTACGTTCAGATGGGAGAGCATGCCAAGGCCATCGCGGATTTTGACCGGGCCATCGAGCTCCAGCCCAAGAACCCGGCGGTATACTATGCCCGCGGCCAGGCACGGGCCGCCATGCGCGAGTACCGGCACGCCATCGAGGATTACGAGCATGCCCTGGATCTCGACCCCGGACACGCTCGGGCGCTTGCCTGCCGGGGCTCGGCCCGGGAAAAGATCGGGGAGTATGCCGAGGCCATCCACGACCTGGATCGCGCCGTCGCCCTGGACCCGAACCTGGCCATTGCCTACTACAACCGCGGCCTGGCCTACGGCAGCCTGGGCGAGTACGACCGCGCCAGCCGCGATCTCAACAAGGCAGTAGAGCTGGATCCGTCCCTCAGTAGCCAGGTCCAGGCTTCGACGGGCGTGATGGCCGACTAGGGCGGGAGGGTGGACGACGATGATGAGTCATTTCCTCGATCGGCTGGAGAGGGTGCGCGGACTGCCGGTGCTCCTCGGCGCAGGGCTGGTGTTTCTGAACTTTCTGGTGCGGCTGGTGATCTTTTTCCTGGTTCCTGGCGAAGGGCCCGGGGGGGTGGTCTTTTTTCTTCTGACCGACGGTAACCTGTTGTTGCACCTGGGCATCATCGTCGGGCTGCTGGGAGTTCTCATCGGCGACGTGCTGTGACGCCACACGCGCGGTGACTCGCGCCCAGGGGCGGCGAGCTGGCCCGCGGGCCAGCCGCTATTCTTCAGGCTCGACGTCGATAGGCGGCTCCTCGTCGGGCCCTGCGCCGCTGGGAGCGCTCGGGGTTGACCCCACGTTGTCCATGGGCTGACTCTCATCCTCTTCTTCGATGGGCGGTGGAGCATAGCCGCGGACGTGCTGCCACGCGGCCCGCGCCCGCCGCAGCCATTCTCGCTCGGCCTCGAAGGTGATCTGTCGCATTGCTTCTTCCCAGGGCATCCACCTGGGCTCGAACTGCTCCTCTGGATCATGGGGTTCGCTGCCCGCCGGCGCGGACATCAGAAAATAATACTCCTCGCGGATATAGTGGTAGCCCTTCCAGCTGAACTCGACCGTCTGTTGCCCAAGGGGAGCCATGAGCTGCAGGCGCTGCAAGCCCGTCTCTTCACGGATTTCGCGCATGGCGGCCTGGTGCCGGCCCTCGCTGGGGTCGACGTGGCCTTTGGGCAGCCTGACTTCGGGCCCACCATCCGGCCCGGCACGATCGGGACGCACCAGGACGATGACGTATTGGCCGTTGGCATCGACGACGACACCACCGGCGGCAGTGTAATTTCGAGTTGGTAGTCGATCTTTCATGTTCTGAACCCCGTGGTTCCCTGAACCGGCGGCCTGCCACAAGGCAGGCCGCCGGCCCGTGAGCCCGGCGCGACCTAGGGCGCGTAGCGGAACGGGTGGCGGGCAGACTGGCCCTCGGCCACCAGCTCGGACAGCACCGGGCGTTCTTCCAGCGCTTTGCGAATCGCACCGCGCATGGCCTTATAGTTGTTGATCTTGACCCGCTGGCGAATGCTCGCCGCCGGGTGAACGAATACGTTGGCGATCATGCAAATGTCGCCCAGGATCGCGGCAGGCAGGTTGTGATGGTCGATGGCGTGCTCGATGGCCAGCCGCACGCCGTTTGCCGCCTCTTCGTAGACGAGTTGTCGGGCCTTGTTGCCGCGCACGGTGACCGTCGGCACCATCAAGGTGAGGGGCCGATCGCACACCACGGCGACTTTGTGGCCCGGGCGTGGCTCGTTTCGGGCACGCTCCAGGGCCCGGCCCACGGGCCCGTCGATGCGGCCGATGAGAAGGTCCACGTGCGCTATCTCGGAAAAGGGCGGGCCGGCAAATCCCTCGCCCACGCACATCGTGAGGTCATCGCGGGGCGGGTGCACGTCGGCCGGCAGGGCGTAGAGAACCTCCTTGCCGTCCAGGGTCACCGTCTGCAGTGGGATTTTGCCCAGGTTTTCGAGTTGGGTGCGCAGGTCCTCATAGTCCTCGCGCTCGAACTCGCCGCCCTGGATGAGGGGCAGGCGCGCGTTGCTCATGGCCGGCAGGCCGAGCATCCGCAGCCCCTCCTTTACCGCCTGGGGGCCGCCCTTGCGGACCACAAGGCGCGTCAGGATCTGGAGGTCCTTTTGCCGCTGCCGCACAAACTCCAGGTCGCCTTGCAGGGCGGCCTGGTAGATCTCTTGCCAGACGTCGGGCACCAGGTTGGCGGAGGCCAGGATGGCGCCGTCGGCGCCGGCCAGGAGGGCCGCGCCGACGACCTCGTCGTGACCGACGAACAGGCCAATGGTGCCCCGCAACTTCTCGAGGGCGGCCATAAAGAACGGCACGTCGCCGGAAGAGTCCTTCATGCCGACGACGTTGTCAAAAGCCAGGCCCATGCCCTCGGCTGTCCACCAGCGAAAGTGCGTGCCGGCGGTCTGCGGGATGTTGTACAACACCAGGGGCAGGCCTACTTTGTCGACCTCCTTGTAATGGTCGTAAACCTCGTTAAAGGTGGGCTTCAGGAAGTAGGGCGCTACCACCAGGGCGCCGGTGGCCCCCGCCTCCTTTGCCCAGCCAGTAAGCTCCACTGTTTCGATGGTGCTCTGGCAGCCGGTGCCGGCCAACACCGGGACGCGGCCGGCCACCTCGTCGATGCAGATCTCGATGACCCGCTGCTTTTCCTCGAACGTCAAGGAGCTAAACTCGCCGGTGGTGCCGCAGGGCACTACACCGTCGACGTGGGGCAGCACGAAGCGAATGAGCTGGCGGTAGGTCTCTTCGTCCAGCTCGTCGTCTGCCGTGAAGGGGGTTACCAGGGCGGGAAAGATCCCGCGAAACCAATCGGTCTTTTTGCTGGCCATTCTATTTGCCCTCCGCGAAGGCGCCGTCGATGGCCAGGCAGGTGGCCTCGTAGGCGTTGTGGTGCACCGCGCGGCGATCCAGCGCGCCGGGAGGCACGGCCGCCTGGACGAACATGACCTCGGAGTGCATCGCCGCCTCGGGGATGATGCCCTGGGCCAGCTTGTGCACGATGGCCTGGGCCACCCCGTTTTGAATGGGTCCATAGATCATGTTGGCCTGGCGCAGGTCCTTCAACTCGTTCACCGGGACGATGAGCGTGCTGGGCCGCACCGTCAGGTTGGGCTCAAGGATGGTCGTCAGGGCTTCGTATCCGTGGCGGGGATAGGTGAGCTGGTAGGCCCAGGCCTCGCCCACCGGCCCGTCCTTTGCCCCGCTGAGGAGGTCGATCTGCACGGCTTCGACTCCTTCGCCGGCGCTGCCCGTTCCCGCCAGGACGGCTGCCCCGGACAGGCTCTCCACGCCCAGGCCGACCCCTTCAAAGCGCCCGGTCAGGGGACCGGCCGGCACGCGTGCCTCGGCGGCGCGGGGCTCGATCATGCCCAGTTTCTCCAGCTCCAACTGGATCTCGGCCCGGTCCTCGTGGATGAGGGCGCCCCCGACGCCCTTGAGGGGGCTGCGGGGCCTGCCGGCGTCGATGCCCATCAGCTTCAGGGCCGCCTTGACGGCTACGCCACCGCCGTAGCGGCAAAATATCCGCGACAGCTTTTGCACGCGACGCTGCAGCGCCCGGGCTGTCTCCAGGTCGCCGCTGCGCATGGCCTGTACGATCTGTTGCCACACTTCGGGGTACACCTGGGCCGAGGCGAGGATCATGCCGCTGACGCCGCCGGCCAGGGCGTTCAACACAACCTCATCGTGACCGACGAGGACGTTGATGCGGTCTCCGGCGAATTCCAGGATTTCCATGGTGTAGGTCAGGTTGCCCGACGAGTCCTTGAGCCCGACGATGTTCGGGACGTCGGCCAGGTCTTCGACCACGCGGCGCGGCAAATAGGCGTCCACCACCTGGGGGATGTTGTACAGGATGATGGGCATGTCGGGCAGCGCCCGGGCAATCTCGTAAAAGTGCTGGTAGATCCCCTTGTCAGAGGGATGCATGAAGTAGGGAGTGACGATGAGGCAGGCAGTGGCGCCTGCCTCCTGGGCGCTGCGCGCCAGATCCAGGGCCAGCCGGGTACCGGCTGCCCCGGTGCCGGCGATGACCGGCTTGCCCTTGGCCTCTTCCACGGCGATGCGCACCAGCCGCCGGTTCTCTTCGGGCGTGAGGTAATTGAACTCGCCCGTGGTGCCGCATGGCACCAGTCCGTCGACGTGGTCGATGACGTGCCTGATGAGGCGTCGGAAGGCTTCGTCATCCACCGACTGATCTGGCGCAAAGGGCGTGACCAGGGCGGGATTCACGCCGCCCGGGCGGAACGGTTTGTCAGCCATGATGCTCCTTTACCTGTGCAGGTTGCGCGCGGCGATGAACGACAACCCCTTTTCCGTCAGGGCACGGGCTGTACGGTTCACGGCGTCGTGCTTGTCCAGGAAATTCAGCTCCAGAGCAGCCATGTCTCCCGCCTCTTCGATCTCGGACTTGTCGCGGAAGTATTCCAGGATGTCAGACGGATGCTCACGGGCGCTGTCTACCTCGGGAATGCCGCCCTCGTGTTTGGCCGAGATGTTGGCCACGTGGTCGGCAAGCTCCACCAGTTCCTCCGTGCGGTCGTATGGCTGGCGCACGATGCTCTTCCACGTCTCGGTGATGTGGTGCTCGAACCGGACAATGTCTTCCAGGCCCAGGGCCTTGCGCACCTCGGCGGTGATCTCGATGGTCTCGTTGTTCACCGAGTTGCTCCAGTTAAAGCCGATGAGGGAGGTCGTGCCGTCCTCGCGGGCAAACAGCCTGGCCCCCAGGAGCGTCCAGAGGGCGGCGTAGGGATTGTCGTTGCCCATGTAGACCGAGATCTTGAACTCGATGTCCACACCCAGCTTGTGCAACAGGTAGGCCAGGAGCACGGTGCCGGGATTGACGTTGAGCACCTGCTGGATGCCATAGTGGGTATAGTAGTACAGGAACTCGTCCAGCCACTTGAGCGGGTAGTGGTTTGGCTGCCCGATGCCGCCAAAGTAGCCGGTGATGGTCGCCGGCCCGTCCAGGTGGACGTTGGAGCCGTCGGTGCCCTTGGTATCCAGGGTCTCGACATAACTAGCGCCGATGATCTGCATGGCCGCGGCTACGGCGAGGATGTCGCCATTGTCCGCTTCCTGCTCCTTCATCTTGCGCACGCGGATGTAGCGCCCGGGCATCAGCTCGCGGTTGCTGATGGCCTTCTTGGCTTCGGCGCAGAGGAAAGGAAAGTACTGCAGGGCGCTGATCTCCAGGGTAACCGCGAAATCGTCCTTGAAGGTCATGGAGTCGGCGCGGCTACCCAGCACCCGGCGTCGGTAGTCGGCCAGGCTGATAAAGGCGCCCCGATCCCGCTGTTCGACGAGCCACTCGAGGTCGGAGAGGTATGGGGAGTTTATGGCCTTCAGGCGGGCCATGAGGTTGGGGAGATGCCGGGCTTCGTGCGCTCTCTGGTTGATCTCTGCTGGCGTACCGTGTT
>JAAYZQ010000274.1 GCA_012514775.1 Anaerolineaceae bacterium | reverse complement strand
GATCGCACCGTCTGGTACGGGGCCGACAGGCCTCTCCTGTCCTTCGGGGCCGGAATCCTCGCCGTCCTGGGCATGGCCTGGGCCCTGGCTCATTGGCGCCGGCGGGGACACTTCTTGTTGCTGCTCTGGTTCTGGGCCGTGATTGTGACAGGCGGCATGCTGACCGAGAGCCCTCCCTCCAGCCAGCGCCTGGTAATCGCCAGTCCCGCCGTGGCCATCCTGGTGGCATTGGGCCTGGATCGAGCCGTGCACCTGGCCTGGCGCCTCCTGGTCCTGCCGCGGGCCTGGAAAAGGCTTGCTCTGGTGCTCCTCATCGTGGCCCTGGGCGCGGCCAACCTGCGCTATTACTTTTACGACCTCAGCCCCCTGCGGCGCTATGGCGGCGACAACGGGCAAACGGCGACGATGATGGGCACCTACCTGCGCGACGTGGAGCCCGGCACGACGGCCTACCTGCTCGGGGCGCCGCGCCTCTATTGGAGCTTTGGCACCATTCCCTTTCTGGCACCTGCCATCCTCGGGCAGGACGTCGTCGAGCCGCTGACGTCCCCACCCACCCCCGACACCGACCGCCCGTCGGTGTACCTCTTCGTGCCCGAGCGATCCGCCGAGCTGGCGTTCGTGCAGCAAGCCCTGCCCGGCGGCCGCGTCCTGGAGTTCCACGACTCGGCCGGGCAGTTGCGGTTCATCGTCTACGAGCCAGGGGGGTAAAGTGCCAATCGAACCACTGAGGCGCTGAAAGACTGAGGACACTGAAACCGGCCCTCAGTGGCTTCAGTGCCCTCATTCCTTCAGTGGTTCAACCCTCCGCGCCGGTCTCCGGTTCGTCGTCGCCGGCGGCCAGCGTCACTTCCTCGTCCGGCGGCAGCACCTCTTCCTCGTCCGGCGGTGGAGCCTCCTCCTCATCGGCCGGCAGCGCCTCCTGCTCGTCCGACAGCAACGCCTCCTCCCCGGCCGGTTCCTCTTCGCCCCGCCACCAGAGGAGAAGGAGCCCGAGGGCAGCAGCCAGGACCAGGGCCAGGTCGATGATCTGTGCCAGGCGCAAGGAGCCCAGGTAGATGGCCTCGTCTCCGCGGGTGAACTCCAGGAAAAACTGCCCGGCGAAATAGAGCAGGCCGTACATCAGGAACGAGGCCCCGGGGAAGGGCCAGTGGCCGCGCAGCAGCCATATGCCGGCCGCCAGCAGCAGGGAAAAGCCCAGGGCCACCGCCTGGGTCGCGAACCGTGGCGCGGCCACGCCAAAGAGGTCAGGCAGCACGGCGTAGCCAAAGCCTTCTCCCAGGGCGCCGTAAGCGCAGCCCCCCATGAGGCAGGCAGCCCAGCCAAAGGCAATGCCCACGGCGACGCCGGGGGTCAGGACGTCGGCCAGGCGCCAGAACGAGTTCCTGCCCGACGGCAAGCCCCGGTCGCGAAACAGGGCAAAGAGGAGCAACACCAGCAGGCCGCCCAACACGCCGCCGTGGAAGGAGAGCCCACCCTCCCACAAGCGGATGGCCCGAATGGGCTCCTCCTGGAATGCGCTCAGGTTGGCGATGACGTACGCAGCCCGGCCACCGATCACCCCGCCGATGATGGCCCACAACCCCAGGTCCAGGCCGGTCTCGCCGCTTTGTAGCAGCCGCCGTCCCTCAAAGTAGGCCAGCACCAACCCCAGGATGAGGCCCAGGTCGAGGAGCACGGTGTAGGTGGGCACGCTCCAGTTGCCAATGGTGAACAGAGTCGGGTGCATGGATCCTCCATGATCGCCGCGGGGATCCGCTGTGGCCCCCGCGACCTCGGCGCCGGCGGTGCGCGCTAGCCCTGCAGGCCCTCCACGATGCGCACGTACCGATCGGCGAGATCTTTGGCCTCGGCGCTGTCGCGCGCCTCGGTATGGATGTGAAAGCGCGGGAAATCGGGATCGGGCAGGATCAGGACCCATTCGTCCTCGCCGAGGAGGATCTTGATGCCGTCGATGAGCTCGGCGCGGCGGTCCTTATACTGCTGGTTCAGCAGGCGCATTACGCGCCCCTTGGCTTCCCACGGGCAGGAGACGACGCTGTGGCTCATGTGGTAGGGCGGCAACGAGGCCACGACGTCGGCCAGGGAGGTCTGCTGCCGGGCCAGGAACTCTAGCAGCTTGACGGTGGCCATGAGGCCGTCGATGGCCGGTTGAAATTCGGGAAAGATATAGTTGCCGCCGCCGTCTGCGGCCAAGATGACGCCCTCGCGAGCCGCCGCGTTCATGAGGTCGTGCGAGTCCACCTTGCTGCGCAGCACGTGTCCCCCGTGGGCCGCGGCGACGCGATCAAAGAGGCTGGGCATGTGAACCGGCACGACGATGGTGCCCCCGGGGCTCGAGCGCAGAGCCAGCTCGGCCATGGCCCCCGCGGCCGCCGTCTCGGGCACGTACTGGCCGTGATGATCCACCAAAAAGATCTTTTCGCCGCCCACGTCCAGGCGCACGCCCAACTGGGCATCCAGCACGCCGGTGATCAAGGTCACTTCCCTCAGCTCTTTTTCGAACTCTTGCTGAGAAAGGGACATCTTGTCGCCCTCGACGTTGGATGCCAGCGGCACCACCTCCACGCCCAACTGGCTCAGGATCTGGGGCAGGACCTCGCCCGTGGGGGCAAAGGCATAGTCTACGACGATGCGAAAATGGGCACGGCGGATGGCATCGGCGTCGACGACCTGCAAAAAGTCCCGAACGTAGGTCTCGACCACCTGGGGCGCGTATTCGATGGTCCCGATGTCGTCCAGGTAGACGCGGCGAAAGTCCTCCCGAAAGAAGACGCGCTCGATGTTGCGCTCGGCGTTCTTGCTCAGGTTGCGGCCCTGGCCGTCAAAGAAGCGGATGTCCACCACGCGCCGGTCAAAGGGCGACAGGCGGACGTGGACTCCGCCGGCAGCCCCGCTGGCCCGCGTGTAATAGCGCGCCACGGGAATGGGCATGGAGCGCAGGTCGTGGGCGTGGATGCCCGACGAGGGCAGGCCGGAGATGACGGCCCGCTTGATCATGCGCGGGCTGCGGTGGGGGTCGCGGTTGATGGTGACGGTGCTGGCCTTGGGCAGCGTGGCGCCAAAGGCCGCACCCAGCCTGGCCGCGAACTCGGGCGTCAGGTCGACGTTGACCACGCCGGTGACGCCAAAGCGCCCGAAGAGGATGCGCCGGCCGCGGGCGCCCCAGATGATGCTCGTCTTGACGGTGGCGCCCGGCTCGATCTCTTTTTCGGGCCACACCTTGACGCTGGCATGCACCACGGCGCCCTCGCCGACAATGGAGCTGTCGCCGATGACGACGCCCTCGAAGAGCACGGCCTTGCTCTTTACCGTGCACTGGCGGCAGACGATGGCGCCTCGGATTTCGGCCCCCTCGCCGATGTAGCAGTTGCGCCAGATGATCGTCCGGTCGATGTGGGCCCGGTTGTCAATGATCGTATAATCGCGAATGACCGTCGGCCCGTGGATGATCACGCCGCCCTTGACCTTCACCTCATCGCCCAGGTAGATGGGGCCGTAGAGCTGGGCATCGGGGGCGATCTCGACTCCGTTGCCCACCCAAACGTCGCCACCGATGTGCTGACCGGGGTCCTCTGTCTGGACGCGGCGGTGGAGGGCGTCGCCCGTGGCGCGCATGTACTCGGCAATGTCGCCGATGTCGGTCCAGTTGCCGCCGGCGATGTAGCCGTAGAGCGGCCGGCCCTCCTGGAGCATCTGCGGAAACACGTCCTTGCTCCAGTCGGTCGGCACTCCCTCCGGAATGAGATCCAGCACCTGGGGCTCGACGACATAGATGCCGGTGTTCACCGTGTCCGAGATGACCTCGCCCCAGGATGGTTTTTCCAGGAACTGGGAGATCTTGCCGTCGGCGTCGGTGATAATCACGCCGTACTCCAGGGGGTTGGGCACACGGTAGAGGGTCAGCGTGGCCTCGGCCTTATTCGACTGGTGAAAGTCGATGACCTGTTGGAGGTTGATATCGGTGACGGCGTCGCCGCTGATGATGATAAAGGGCTCGTCCAGGAATTCCTGGGCGTTCTTCACGCTGCCGGCTGTGCCCAGGGGTGTCTCCTCGATGGCATAGTTGATATGCATCCCCATGCTGGTGCCGCTGCCAAAGTAGCTCTGGATGGCCTCGGGCATAAAGTGCAGGGTCACCACGACTTCGGTGATGCCGTGGCGTTTCAGCAGATCGAGGATGTGGCCCATGACAGGCTTGGCTACCAAGGGAACCATGGGCTTGGGGCGACCGATGGTCAGGGGCCGCAAGCGAGAGCCTTCACCGCCAGCCATCACAACAGCTTTCATCGTTTTCCCCTCTCGTGGACCAGGCTGAGTTGCGCGTCTTGTCTACACGACGATCATACCGCCCGATATTCTTCTGCGGGAGAGCAACACCCTGCGCCCCGCCGTGAACTCATGAACGACTTGCCCTGCCCTCAATTATACAGGAAAACACAAGTCAGAGCAAAGGCAGCAACCGATGGACCACCCCGGCCTACCCCCCGACGAGCGGCAGATGGATCCGCGCGGAGGGCTCGATCAGCTCGATCTCGAACAGCCAGGGCCACAGCTTGCCCGTGACGAACAGGCGCTCGCCCTCGACATCGTGGGCTATACCGTTCAGCACGTCGGCGGAAGGCGCCGGTCCCGCGCTCTCCAGCAGCCCCGCCAGGTCGATCCATGCCGTCACGCTCCCGGTTGCCGGGTCGATGACGGCCACATAGTCCGTCTGCCAGACGTTAGCATACACCTGCCCCTGGACGTACTCCAGCTCATTCAGGCAGGGGACGGGGCCTATCTCATCGTGCACCAGGACCTGCCCGATCTCTTCCAGGGTCTCGAGATCCCAGAAGTGCAGCGTCGCCGTGCCGTCGCTCATGATAAAGCGCGTGCCGTCGTGGGTCAGGCCCCAGCCTTCGGTGGGATAGAAGAACGTGTCCAGCAGCTCAAAACTGTCCCGGTCGTAGACAAAACCGGCGGTATCTTGGCCTGCCACAGGCTGCCAGGTCAATTGCAGGATGCGCCGGCCGTGGAGGGCGATCCCCTCGCCAAAATACTGGGCCGGCAACCGGTAGATCTGCAACACCTCTCCCGTTTCGGGCTCTACCCGGCGCAGGCTGGAGCGGCCGTAGAGCCCCGTGCCCTCGTAAAAAATGCCGTCCGTATACACCAGTCCCTGGGTAAAGGCGGTCTCATCGTGGGGATAGGTGGCAAGGACACGGTAGCGGTAGACGGGCGTCTCGCCGGGCACGATGGCGGGCGGGCAGGCATAGACGGGAGACACCACGGTAGGGCTGACCTCCGGCGAGGCAGCCGGGCGGGTCGGGCTCGTGGTGGGGGAAGGCAGGCGGGTAGCCGTGGCGGCCCGCGTCGGCGCGGCACCGGGCGAGGGCGTGAGCACGGTGGGGCTGGGGGCCGGCGGAACCGGGGTGACCGAGGAGGCCAGGGTCGCCCGCAGAACCGGGGTGGCCGAGGGGGCCAGGGTCGCCGCCGGGGCCGTCTGTGTGGCTGCCGGCATGGTCGCGTTCCCGTCGCCGGCTGCCGTGCACGACAGCGCCGCCAGAGCTGCAGCCACGAGCAACAGCCACGACAAGGCCAGGGCAGGCAGCCGCCTTTCGCGCTGCTGCCCGGTGATCTGCGAGCGGCTTTCGAACATGGGCTAGTTCACACGGCCGCTACCTGGCTCCAGGTGGCCCTCCAGCCAGGCTTGCACGTCGGCCAGGACCCGCTCCCCATCGAGGTCGTTGAACAGCTCGTGATAGCCGCCCTCGTAGGTAAGGCGCTCCTTGCCGGCGCAGGTGCAGCGCTCGAAAAAAGCCTGGCTTGCCTCGCAGGGGCAGATCCGATCGTCGGTGCCATGCACGATGAGGCAGGGCAGCGACAGGTCGGCGGCGTGGGCCTGAGTCCACTCGATGGCCGCCATTAACTCGGTGCCCAGGCGTGGCGTGCCCATGTTGTGCACCAGGGGATCCGCGACGTAGGCCTGCACCACCGATTCGTCGCGAGACAGGGCGGTGACGTCCAGCCCCGTGGCCAGGCGAAAGGTCGGCCAGACCCGGGACAGGGCTCGGGCCAGGACGAGGAGAAACGGCGAAACGGGCAGGCGGCCCAGAGCCGGCGAAGAGGCCACCACGGCGTCGATCCCCGAAGGATCGTGAAGCACATGGTTCAGGACGATGAGGCCGCCCTGGCTGTGACCCAGCAGGAACAGAGGCCCGTCGGGCTGAATGCCGCGGACCAGGTCAAGAAAGGCCCTCAGGTCCTCCCGATACTCCTCGAAGCGGCCGACGTAGCCGCGGGGGCCGGGCGAGCGGCCATTGCCCCGCACGTCAAAGGCATAGGCAGCATAGCCGCGGGGCACGAACCAATTCACGACGTTGCCATAGCGCCCACTGTGCTCGCCAAAGCCATGGACGATGGCCAGGGTCGCCCTGGGGGTGCCCTGCGGGCACCAACCTTGGTAGTACAACTCGATGCCCCCATCCCCGTGAAACGTGCCTTCGAAATGCTCCATCCGCTTCTCCTCGCTCCTATGCTGCCGCTATTGTACCACGTTCGCCTGGCGCGATCAAGACCGCCGGGCGAGCCAGGACAAGCTAGTCCCTTGTCCAGCGGATCTCCATGCCCTCGCGGGTGCCCAGGGCCTGGCGCAGCAGCGCCGTGAGGGTGGCATCAATGCCCTCGCTCTCGAACCAATCGAGGGTGCCGGTGTCGATGTAATAGTCCTGGTCGCCGCTGTCCTCTTCTTCGAGCTGGGCCTGTAAGACCTCGAGCTGCGCCTCGCTGATGGTGCCGATGGGTTTGCCGGATTCACTGTCGGTCAGACGTATCACGCTTGTCCTCCTGTCAGGGTAATATGCCCTGCACGCATGGGGTGGTACCGGCAGGGAGCTGCAGTGCGATGCCGTAGCCGGCCAATAACCTGGCCCCATTATAGGCCAAAACGTACAGGCGGTCAACTGCGCTATCATGCGGGCTGTGCAAGAGGAGTTGCAGCCGGGCCAGGAGGGCCGGAACCGATCTGGTCATCGCGAACAAGCAATGGTATAATTGGCGGGAAAGGATTTGCCATGAACGAACACAGCGCCGGGCCAAAACAAGCTTCCTTCAGCCGTCTTCAACTCGTGCTCTACCCGCTGCTGGTCATGGGTCTGTTCTTTGCCGCGGGCCTGGGCGTTGCACTGGTCGTTCAGCGCGGGTTCTTGAGCGAGGGCTCGGTGCCATACATGCTCCAGGCCTACACTCTGAACGTTCTCTTTTTCGCCGGGGGAACCGTCTTGTTGGCGCTGTGGCCGGGCAAGCTGACCTGGGCCCAGTTGGGGATTGCGCCGCCAAGATGGCAGTGGTGGTGGCTGCTGCTGGTCGCCGGTATCACCATCGTCCTTCTACCGCTGCGAGGGATCATTGGCGTCCTCGTGCAGCAGTGGTTGGGAGGCGGGCTGGAAGGGATGCAGGAGCGCCTCGGGCTGCTCCTGGGCAGTGAGCTGTCATGGACCCACTTTATCGTCACATTGCTGGGGGCCGGAATTTTCGCTCCCGTGGCCGAAGAGCTCTTTTTCCGGGGCTTTTTCTACACCGCACTGCGGCAGCGGCTCGACATCCCGGCGGCGGTCGCCATCAGCTCGCTGGTCTTTGCCATCGGCCATATCGACGCGCTGGGAGTCGTCACGGCCAGCTTTGTCATCGGCATCGCCCTGGCCCTGGCCTACGAATACACCCGCTCGCTGTGGGTTGCCATCGCCATCCACGCCTTGAACAACACCCTGGCCACCATTTTGCTCTACCTCTTGCTGGTGGCCCAAGCCTATCTCCAGGAGCAGGGCGTCGATCCGACCCTCTGGACCTCCCCTCTGCCTTTTCCGCCCTGAGCTGGACAGCATTTGCACTGCGGATAAAGCCCAGCGCGGTTTATCGCCCTCTGCCATTCCTATAGTTCCGAAAATCCGTCAAGTCCTGTCCAATGATGGTGCGCGCCGGGGCAAGAGACCGCAGACAAGTTGTATCCTTTGCGCCGTATGGTATAATAATGGCCGACTGGAGAAACGGATTCGATGTCTGTCGTCATTGTGGAACAACTGGCCAAATCTTACGGCCCCCAAGACCTGTTCTGGGACGTGTCGTGCAGCGTGGCGCGCGGCGATCGCATCGCATTGGTGGGAGCCAACGGCACGGGCAAGACCACGCTGCTGCGCATCCTTGCCGGGTTGGAGCAGCCGACCAGCGGCCGGGTGCACCGCGCCAAGGGGCTGCGCATCGGCTACCTGCCCCAGGGCGCCAGCCTGGAGGGCGACGGCTCGCTGTGGCAAGAGATTATGGCTGTCTTCGAGCCACTGCGGGCCATGGAGGCCCGCCTGCACGACCTGGAGGTCCAGATGGCCAACCCGGCCGCCGCCGAAGAAGCGCTGGAGGCCTATGCCCCCCTGCGAGAGCGCTTTGAGGCCCAGGGCGGCTACACCTACCAGGACCGTGCCCGACACGTGCTCATGGGCCTGGGCTTTCCTACGGAGGAGCACGATCTGCCCGTGGCCCACCTGAGCGGCGGGCAAAAGACGCGAGCATCTCTGGCCCGCCTGCTCCTGGAGTCGCCCGACTTGCTGCTCCTCGACGAGCCCACGAACCACCTGGATCTGCAGGCCATCGAGTGGCTGGAAGGCTACCTGAACACGTGGGAGGGCACCGTGATCCTGGTGGCCCACGACCGCTATTTCATGGACCGCGTCGTGCGCAAGGTGTGGGAGCTGGCCTTCGGGCAGATCGAGATCTATGGCGGAAACTACTCGCACTATACGCTGCAGCGGCTAGAGCGCCGGGAGCGCCTGGCGAGGGAATACCAGGCCCAGCAAGAGATGATCGCCAGGCAAGAGGACTATATCCAGCGCAACATTGCCGGGCAGTTACACCGGCAAGCCAAGGGCCGCCTGAAGCGGCTGGAGCGTTTCAAAGAGCAGGAACTCCTGGAACGCCCGCGAGAGGAGCAGATCATCAGCCTGCGCTTTCAAGACCCGCTGCGCAGCGGCGACAAGGTGCTCTGGACCCAGGACCTGGTGGTGGGCTACGAGCGGGAGGACCCCCTCTTTCATTGTCCCGACCTCGACTTGCGCCGGGGCAAATGCGTCGCCCTGCTGGGGCCCAACGGCTCGGGCAAGACGACCCTGCTCAAGACCCTGCTCGGCCAGGTGGCGCCCCTGGCCGGTTACGCCCGCCTGGGTGCCAGCCTGAAGATCGGCTATTTCGCGCAGGTGCACAGCGACCTGGATCCGGAAAAAACGCCCCTGGACGCGGTGCTGGAGGTCAAGAATCTGCCCCTGGCCGAGGCGCGGAACTTTCTCGCGCGCTTCTTGTTCCGGGGCGACGACGTGTTCAAGCGCATCGGCTCCCTGTCGGGCGGCGAGCGCAGCCGCGTGGCACTGGCCCGCCTCGTCCTGGAGCGGGCCAATTTCCTATTGCTCGACGAGCCCACGAATCACCTGGACATTGCCAGCCAGGAGATCCTGGAGAGCGTGCTTGACGAGTACGCGGGCACCATCCTGCTGGTCACCCACGACCGCTACCTGGTGGACCGGCTGGCGAGCCAGTTGTGGATCATCGATGAGGAAGAGCGGGCGCTGGAGGTGTTCGAAGGCACGTGGGCCGAATATCAGGAGGCCCGCGCCCGGCAGAACCCAGAGCCCGCTCCCGAGGAATCGAACGAAAAGCGTTCCGTGGACGAGCGCCAGGCCCGCCGCGAGCAACAGCGTGCCCGCCGGGAAGAGGAAGCGCGGCGGCAGCAGGTGGCCGAGCTGGAAGCCGAGATCCAGCGCCTGGAGCACCAGGTGCAGGCGCTCCAGGACGAGATCGGCGAGGCCAGCGCCAGGCAGGAGGCAATGCGCGTCTACGAGCTGGGTATCCTCTACCGCGAGATCGAGGGCCAGCTCCAGGAGCGCCTCGAATTGTGGTCCGAGCTGGCAGGATGACCCCACGGCGGACGCTCATCGGCCTGACGGGCAACATTGCCACCGGCAAGAGCGCCGTGGCGCGGACGCTGGCCAGGCTGGGAGCGGCCATCATCGACGCCGACCGGGTGGCCCACGAGGTCATGGAGCCGGGCGGCGCGGCCTATGCCGCCGTGGTGGATGCCTTTGGCCCGGAGATCCTCAACCCGGGCGGTACCGTCGACCGCCGCCGGTTGGGCGACATTGTCTTTCGCGATCCCGCGGCATTGGCCCGCCTGGAAGCCGCCGTTCACCCGGCGGTTCTCCTGGAGGTTGGCAGGCGCATTGCCGCGGCCGAGGCCGACGTGGTGGTGGTGGAGGCCATCAAGCTCATCGAGGCAGGCATGCACCGGGCTTACGACGCGCTGTGGGTGGTGACGGCCCCCCGCGAGGTGCAAATCGAGCGGCTGGTGCGCGAGCGCGGCATGACCCACGACGAGGCGACCCTCCGGGTCGACGCCCAGCCTCCCCAGGAGGAGAAGGCGGCCCTCGCCGACCAGGTGCTGGTCAACGATGGAACCCTGGCGCAGTTGCGCGCCCGGGTGGAGGCAGCGTGGGAGCAGTTGCCACGCGGCGACGAGGGGAGCTAGCAGGTGAGCGACAAGGAGGTCGAGGGGACCGAGAGAATCGAGGGGGCCGAGAGCATCGCGGTCCGTCGTGCAGGGCGCCAGGACCTGGCAGCCATCGTCCGGGTCGTGCACAAGTCGAGCCGCTCGCGCCTGGCCGTGGACGAGGCCACGGCCATGGAATGGCTCTTTAGCAAGGGGCTGTGGGTGGCCACCGGCGGCAGCGGCGTGGTGGGCGTGGCCGCCTGGCAGGTGGAAAACCTGGTGTGCATCACCGACCTGTTCCACGTGGCGCCGGCCCGCTACCGGAAGGGGGCGGGCAGCAGGCTCTTGCAGGCTATCGAGGCCGAGGCAGGCGTCCTGATGTGTGAGGCCAATGCCATGGTGCTCCCCGCCTGGACGCCCCGGACGGTGCGCACCTTTCTCCAGGGGCAGGGCTACGAGCCCAAGCCCTTTGCCGAGTTGCACCGCATCTGGCGCGAGGTCCTGGGAGAGTGGATCCAGGGGGAAGAGGAGCTGATGGTCAAGCGCCTCCGCGACCGGATGGTGATGGCACCGATTTAGCGTAGCACTTCCTGAACAAACGCGAGCATGGAGGTAGTAGTGTCAGAAAAAAAGATACGAGTTTTGGTTGCCAAGCCGGGGCTGGATGGTCACGACCGGGGGGCAAAGGTGATTGCCCGGGCGCTGCGCGACGCGGGCATGGAGGTGGTCTACACCGGCATCCGCCAGACGCCGGAGATGATTGCCGAGGCAGCAATCCAGGAGGACGTGGACGTGGTGGGCATGTCCATCCTGTCGGGGGCGCACCTGGCCCTGTTCCCTCGAGTGTTGGAGCTCCTGCGCGAGAACGACATGGAAGATGTCCTCGTCGTCGCGGGCGGCATCATTCCCGACGAGGACGTGGAGCGACTGCAAGAGATGGGCATCCGCGGCGTCTTTGGCCCGGGCACTCCGACCGACGCCATCGTGGACTTTATCCGCGAGAACGTGGCTTGACGGACACGAGTGAGCCGGGCATGGTGGAGGGGGGAGAACGGGAGTTGAGCGAGTTGGTGGAAGGCGTGCTGGCCGGCAAGCGCCGTGCCGTGGCGCGGGCCATCAGCCTGGTGGAGAGAGGCGGCGCGGAAGCCCACGCGATGCTCGCCGCCCTCCATCCCCATACGGGGCGCGCGCACATTGTGGGCGTCACCGGGCCGCCGGGCAGCGGCAAGAGCACGTTGGTGAACGCCCTTGCCCTGCACTTGCGACATGAGGGCGAGCCCGCGGGCCGCTCGGTCGGCATCATCGCCGTGGACCCTACCAGCCCCTTCACGGGCGGGGCAATCCTCGGCGACCGCATCCGCATGCGGGACCTGTCGGGCGACCCCGGTATCTTTATCCGCAGCATGGCCAGCCGCGGCAACCTGGGCGGCCTGGCCTGGGCCACGGCCGACGCCGTCAAGGTGCTGGACGCCGCCGGCTTTGACCTGGTCATCGTCGAGACGGTGGGCGCCGGCCAGGCCGAGGTGGATATCGCCCGGACGGCGCACACCACGGTGGTGGTCGAGGTGCCTGGCCTGGGCGACGATGTGCAGGCCATCAAGGCCGGCATCCTGGAGATCGCCGACGTCTTTGCCGTGAACAAGGCCGACCAGGAGGGCGCCGATCACGCCGTCATGGCGCTGCGGATGATGCTCGACCTGGACACCGCCGGGACCGCAAGCGTCATGCACCACGGGCGGCTGATGGAGGTCGTCCAGGGCGGGAAGGAGCGGCGGAGCGGCCAGGAGGGAAAGCATCCGCCCGCGGGCAAAGATGGCGAGGAGCGCTGGCGGCCGCCCATTCAGAAGACGGTAGCCACCCGCCGCGAGGGCATCCCCGAGCTGGCGTCGGCAATCCTGGCCCACCGCGCCCACCTGAAAGAGACCGGCCGCCTGGCGTGGCGGGAGCGGGAGCGGGCCGCCGCCGAGCTGGAGACCATCATCCAGCAGGAGGCGCTGCGCAGGGTGCTGGCCTCGAGCCGGGCGGACGGGCTGCGGGCCCTGGTGGACCGCATCGTGGCCCGGGAGCTGGACCCCTATGGGGCGGCGCAAGAGCTGCTGCGGGCCGCCCCCGGCGTTGAAGGGGCCCACGTCTAGGGGTAGGGGCAGCTAGCTAGAAGGAGGAGAAGGGATGCCTACGGACAAGATTGTGGCCGGCGCACGCCGGTTCCCCGAGGTCTTTCAACAAAATCGGGCGCTGTACGAGGCCCTGGCTACCCGAGGCCAGGCGCCCAAGGTGATGTTCATCGGCTGCTCCGACTCGCGCGTGGTGCCCGAGCTGATCACCGGCGCCGAGCCGGGCGACCTGTTCGTCTTGCGCAACGTGGCCAACATCGTCCCGCCCTTTGGCCTGGGCGAAGTGGGGCCGGGCGCCGCGGTCGAGTATGCCGTGTTGCACCTGCACGTGGAGCACCTGGTGATCTGCGGCCACACCGACTGCGGCGGCATCAAGGCCCTGGACCACCCGCCCGACTGGAGCCGCGAGCCCCACATCGCCCGTTGGATCGAAAACGCGCGCCCGGCCCAAACCAGGGTCCAGGCCAGCAGCCTGCCAGCCGAGGAGCAGCACCTGGCCACGGTTCGAGAAAACGTCCTGCTCCAGTTGGAGAACCTGCGCTCCTACGACCCCGTGCGCGAGGCCGAGCGCGAAGGCAGGCTGCTCCTCCACGGCTGGGTCTATCACCTGGAGAACGGCGCCTTTGAGCGCTTTGACGCCGAGAGCGGTAGCTGGCAGGAGCTGTGACCGGGCTCCTACAACAGGCAGAGATAGGGAGGTTCCAGCCATGTGAAGGACCCGCCGGCATGGACGGGCGGGGGCAACGCGTTGAGCCAGGCGCAAGGAGGAAAGGAGTGACCTATCGATGGGTCTGAACCTGGACGCGGTGGGCAAAACGATCGGGCCGGTGCGGAGCGAGTACACCTGGAAGGACCTCGCCCTCTACGGCCTGGGTGTCGGCGCCGGCTTTGACGAGCTGGAGTACGTTTACGAAGAACGCCTCAAGGCAATCCCCACGTTTGCCACCCTCAGCACCTACGATTTCTTGACCGATTTTTTCACCGCCTCGGGGGTCAACCTGGCGGGCATCGTCCACGGCGAGCACGAGCTCATCGTGCACAGCCCCATCCCGGCCGGGGGCGCCCGGCTGCTCAGCGAGGGGCGGATTCGCGCGATCTATGACAAGGGCCCCGGCAAGGGGGCGCTGGTGGTCGCCGAGGTCGAGACCGACCACGAGGACGGCCACAAGCTGTATACCAACGTCGTGACCCTCTTCGCCCGGCTGGACGGCGGGTTCGGCGGCGACCCGGGGCCCCGGGAGGCCTTTGAGATGCCGGAGGGTGAGCCTGACTTTGAGGAGATGGCCCATCCGTCGCCCGACCAGCCGCTGATCTACCGGTTGTCGGGCGACACCTTTGCCCTGCACGTCGACGCCGAATTCGCCCGGAGCAGCGGCTTCGAAGGGCCCATCATGCACGGCCTGTGCACCCTGGGCTTTGCCTGCCGGGCCGTGGTCAAGCACCTGTTCCCCGGCGAGCCGGAGCGCCTGGTGCGCCTCCGCAACCGCTTCAGCCGGCCCCTCTACCCGGGGCGGCCCATCAAGACCCAGATCTGGAAGGCCGAGGACGGCGGCGAGGGCGTGTCCCGGGCCTTCTGGCGGACAATCGATGTGGAAAAGGGCAAGGCGGTCATGGACCGCGGCATCGTGGAGTGGGTCAGCCGCGAGGAGGCACAACGCCGGGCATTCTAGGCACTGCAACCTGGCAAGCGGCAAGGACGTGCCACAATCCGCCCGGATTGTGCGCGCATGTGCATCACGAGGGGGAGGATGGACATGATCGGCATCGTTTCCTACGGGGGTTACATTCCACATCTGCGCATGGACCGCATGAGCATCTACCAGCAAGTCGGCTGGTTCGCGCCGGCTGTGGCCATGTTCGCCCAGGGCGAGCGGGCCATGTGCAACTGGGACGAAGACAGCGTGACCATGGCCGTGGCGGCCGCCCGCGACTGCCTGGCCGGACAGGACAAGGCACGGGTGGGAGCCCTTTACCTGGCGTCCACGACGATGCCCTTTGCCGACCGGCTCAACGCCGGCATCGTGGCCACGGCGCTCAACCTGCGCGACGAGATCGTCGCCGCCGACGTCAGCTCGTCCCTCAAGGCCGGGACCAGCGCCCTGATAGCCGCCCTGGACGGGGCGCGCTCTGGTAGACGGTCGCTGGTGACAGCCGCCGACAGGCGAGAGACCCGTTCCGGTTCGTTTTACGAGATGTGGTTCGGCGACGGCGCGGCCTCGTTCCTCGTCGGCGACGACGAGGTCATTGCCGAGTTCGAAGGGTCCCACTCGCTGACCCGCGATTTCGTCAGCCACTATCGCGCCACGGGACAGCAATTCGACTATACCTGGGAAGAGCGCTGGATCCGGGATGAGGGCTACTCGCAGATCATCCCCGAGGCCATCAAGGGCCTGCTGGAGAAACTGGGGCTGTCCATCGACGATGTGGACCGCGTGATCTATCCCTGCTTTTTCGCCCGGGAGCACGCCGGCATCGGGCGGGCCATCGGCGCCGGGCCGGAAAAGATCGCGGGCAACCTCCACCAGATCTGCGGCGAGACGGGGGCGGCCCATCCCCTGGTCATGCTGGCCCACGCCTTGCAGGACGCGGAGCCGGGCCAGCGCCTGGTGGTAGCCGGCTTTGGGCAGGGCTGCGACGCCCTCTGCTTCCGCGTGACCGAGGGCATCCGAAACCTGCCGGCCAAAAAGGGCGTCCAGGGCTCCCTGGCCGACAAGCAGACCGTCGACCAGTACATGAAATTCCTGAAGTTCAGAGACCTGGTCGAGACCGAGGCCGGCATTCGCGCCGAGGGCACCTACCAGACCTCCCTGACAACGTTGTGGCGCAGCCGCAAGATGATCCTGGGGCTGGTGGGCGGCCGCTGTACCGCCTGCGGCACGCCCCAGTTCCCCAAGGCCGACATCTGTGTCAACCCCGAATGCGGCGCCTCGCACACGCAGGAGGATTACGAGTTCGCCGACAGGCCCGCCGTGATCAAGAGCTTTACCGGCGACATGCTGGCCGTCAGCCCCAACCCGCCGGCCATCTATGGCATGGTGCAGTTCGAGGACGGCGGCCGCCTCATGGCCGATTTCACCGACTGCGAGCTGGCGGACGTCAAGGTCGGCATGCCGGCGCGGATGGTCTTTCGGCGGCACCACGTCGACCGGGAGCGGGGCATCATCGGTTATTTCTGGAAGGCCGTGCCCCTTGTGCGAGAATACGAGGCCCGCGAGCAAGAGCGCGCGGGCCGCGCCGCCGAGATCCGGGACGCGGGACAGCCCGAAGCCACGGGGGTATCCACCGCCGCGGCCTTTTTCCAGGCCCTGCCCGGCTGCTTCCAGCCGGGGGCCGCGGCCGGGGTGGATGCCGTCTTCCAGTTCAGCCTGTCGGGCGAGGGCGGCGGGGAGTGGTTCGCCGCCGTGAAGGATGGGGCGTGCGTCGTGGAGCAGGGGCAGCATCCCCGGCCGACCACAACGCTCAAGATGACGGCCGGCGACTTCTTGCAGTTTGCCTCCGGGCAACTGCCGGCCATGCAGGCCTTCACCAGCGGCCGGCTCAAGATCGAAGGGGACATGCTGAAATCGCAGCTCGTGGAAAAGCTGTTCAAGCTGCGCTAGCTGCAAGCACACAGGAGGGGGCCATGGCTACCGGAATCCGAGACAAGGTGGTGATCGTCGGCATGGGCTGCACGCGCTTTGGCGAGCGCTGGGAGTCCGGCGCCGAGGAGCTGATGGTCGAGGCTTTTGAAGAAGCCATCACGGACGCGGGCATCGACCGCGGAGAGATCCAGGCGGCCTGGTTCGGGAGCTGCATGGAAGAGGTGAATGTGGGCAAGAGCGCCCTGCCCCTGTCGCTGACGCTGCGGCTGCCCCTGATGCCGGTCACGCGGGTAGAGAACTTTTGCGCCACGGGAACGGAAGCCTTTCGCGGCGCCTGTTACGCCGTGGCCTCGGGGGCCTACGACGTTGCCCTGGCCATGGGGGTCGAGAAGCTCAAGGACATTGGCTTTGGTG
>JAAYZQ010000273.1 GCA_012514775.1 Anaerolineaceae bacterium | reverse complement strand
TTTCGGCGATGGTCTGGGCCGCCGTGCGCATGTCATCCCACGTCCAGTCTTCCGTGGGATAGTCGATGCCTGCCGCGTCAAAGACCTCGGGCAGGTAGACGAGGCCCAGGGTGCCCCAGTCCTTGGGCAGGCCGTAGATCTGGCCCTCGTGGGCAAAGATGGGCGTCAGTTGGGGAAGGAACTGGTCCTCGCTGACGCCTGCCTCGGCCATGTAGTCGTCCAGGGGCAGGAGCTGGCCCACGGGGGCAAACGCCGTCATGAGCTGATCGTCGACGTAGAACACGTCGGGCGCCGTGCCGCCGGCCATGGCCGCCTTCAGCCTGGTCTGAAACTCGGCGGGGATGGGTTCGTAGTTGACCGTCACGCCAGGGCATACATCCTGGAAGCGCAAGATCGAGTCGCGATAGATCTGCTGCTCGGTCTGGTCTCCCCAGCCCGAGAAGGTGATGCTGGCGCCCTCTTCGACGGCGACTGGGCACTCGCCGGCGGCAGCCCCGCCTTCGGCCGGCATCTCTGCCGTGGCCTCGCCCTCGGCGGGCGTTTCCTCAATGACGCCACCAGCTTCCGGCGTTTCCTGTACCGCGCCCCCCGGAGCCTCGTTGGTCGCGCCGCAGGCGGCAACCAGGAGCATTACGATCAGCAGAATGCTGGTCAAGCCAAACCACTTGTTCTTCATGTTCCTCTCCTCTCAAGCTTGATAGAAGTTAGAATCGGTTCTAAGGGTCCGGTTCTTGGTTTAGCGCATCACCTCCTTTTTACAGCCATCATGACGTACGATAGGTCATATCTTTGCCTGACCGTCTTGAGCTGCCTGCGCCAGGCGAGCGCGCAGGTCGGCCCAGTTCACATTCTCGAGGCTGGGCAAAACCACGTGGGCCTCGCCGACACGCTCGGCCGGACCCAGCCCCACTGCCCACATTCCGGCCGCGAGGGCGGCCTCTATGCCCGATTCGGCATCCTCAAAGACGACGCACTCTTCCGGCGGAACCCCAAGTTGTTGCGCGGCAAACAGAAACAGGTCGGGCGCCGGCTTGTGCTTCTCGACGCTGTGCCCGTCGGCAATGGCGTCCACCATCTCGCCCAGGCCGAGGCGCTCGACGACCGTGCGGGCGTTCTTGCTGGCAGAGCCAATGGCGACCTTGTATCCGTGGGCCCGCAGCTCGTGGAGGAGCGACAAGGCGCCGGGCAACAGGTTCTCGGCGCCAAGCTCTTCCAGGTAACCCTGGTAGTAACGGTTCTTGCGGGCCATCATCGCCTGGATCTCGTCCTCCGTGGCGGGACGATCGCCCAACACCAGCAGCAGCGACTCACGCCGGGAAATGCCGCGCAGAGCTTCGTTGGCAACCCGGTCGAAGGGGATTCCCTCCTCGTCGGCCAGCCGTTTCCAGCTTCGGTAATGGAGATCGGACGTGTCGGTCAGCACCCCATCCAGGTCAAAGATCACGCCCCGTATCCGGCCATCGCCGGTTTCCGCCTTCGGGGGCCGGTAGCCTCCGGCCCGCTCCCGTTCCTCCTCGCTCTGGTGCTTCTGGAGGTCAAAGTCGTGCCACTGCCCCCTATACTTGACGCGAAAGCGCAGGCGGGACCATTGTGTGGGCAGGCGGGGGTTGGCCACCGGCCCTTCCGGCGTGAACTCTACTCCGCCAAAGCCAAAGACGAGGGTCTGCCACAGGGCCCCCGCCGCGGCGGCGTGGATGCCGTCGGGTGTGTTGCCGCGCAGGTTTTCCAGGTCCATATAGGCCGTCCGCCAGAAGTGTTTGTACGCTTCCTGGGGATTGCCCATCTCGCTGGCCAGGATGGCGTGGATGGCCGGGCCGAGGGAAGAGCCGTAGCTATGGTCGGTGCGCGGGTTGTAATAATCCCAGTTGACGGCCAGGGTTGTGTGGTTGTACTCGCCCTCGTCCCGGAGCAGGAAGAGCAGCATCAGGACGTCGGCCTGCTTGATGACCTGGGCCGCGTTGGAGCCCTCGATGCCCAGGATGGCGTGCATGGAGCGGGTGCGCGGCTCATAGTCCTCCAGGTTCACGTCTTCCAGGTCGAAAAAGCCCTCGAACTGCTCGATGAGCCCCGACTCGGGGTCGTGGGGCACGAACATGCAGGCGGCGACGTCGGCCCAGTGTTGCAGGCGCTCCGGTGTCAGGTCCAACCGGTGCTCCAACTCGCCGGCGCGGGCGGGGTCGTGCCGGCGCAGCCAGGCCAGCAGCTCCAGGGCCTTTTCCAGGTGCCACTTGACCAGGCGGTTGGTGAAGGCATTGTTGTCCACGTGGTCGTGATACTCGTCGGGCCCGATGACGTTCGAGATCTCGTATCGGTCCCGCTCCTCGTCATACTCGACCCGGCTCCCCCAGAAGGCCGCCGTCTCGAGGACGACGGGGGCGCCCTTCGCCGACATCCACTCGTCGTCGCCGGTGGCCTGCCAGTACTGCCAGGTGGCATAGGCCACGTCGGCCGAGATGTGCTGCTCGATCTCGCCCGGCCAGATCCGCACCAGCTCCTTGCCCTCCGGATCGAGAACCCAGGGGGGCGTGACGTCGTCGCCGGTGGCGGCGCTCTCCCAGGCGATCATGGCGCCTTCGTAGCCGGCCTGCTCCGCCTTGCGGCGGGCGCCGGGCAGGGTGTGGTAGCGGTAGCTCAACAGGTTGCGGGCGATCTCGGGCTGCGTGTAGGTGAGGAAGGGCAGGATGAACAGCTCGGTGTCCCAGAAGACGTGGCCGCGATAGCCCAAGCCCGAGAGGGTCTTGGCGGCGATGCTGACGCGGTCGTCGCGGCGGGGGGCGGCGATGAGCGTCTGGAAGAGGCAGTAGCGGATGGCGGCCTGATCCTCGACGTCGCCCTCGACGACCACGTCGCTGTCGCGCCAGGTCTCGGCCCACGCCCTCTCTTGCGCGGCCAACAGCTCCTCGTAGGCCGCCGGACGCCGCAGCCCCTGGCGTGCTTTTGCCAGGGGCTGTTCGGTATCGCGCGAGGTGAACACCGTGACGAGCTTGGTCAGTGTGACGGTTTGCTTGGGGCGAGCCTGGAAGTGCGCTTCCAGCATGGGATAGCCGGGGCAGCTCTGGCTCTGCACCTGCGCTCCTTCGGCGCCTACCACGCCGAGGCCCACGGCCATGCCCAGCTCGATGCCCGAATGGCGGGTGAGGAGGCCCAGCCAGGCGCTGCCGGCCTCGCCGCCCTGCTCGGTCGTGGTCCAATGCAGCAGGCCGTCGTTGTCCGGGTAGGCGTTCAGCCCGGCCTGGACCTGCACGTTGCAGGCCGAATCCAGGGCCGTAACCTGGCAGCGGACGGCCAGTTGGTGGGGGTCCGCCAGGCTGGCAAAGCGCTCGAAACGGAGGTCGACCGTGGGGCCGGCCGGGCTCTGCCAGCGAACGTCACGGCTCAACACGCCACGGCGCATGTCCAGGCGGCGCCGGTAGCGCAATACCTTGCCCCGGTCCATGCGAAAGGCCTCGCCCTCGACCACAATGGAGAGGGAGGTCCAGTCGGGGGCGTTGGCCAGCTCGGTGTTCGCCGGCGGAAGGTCGTCGTAAACGCCGTGGATGAGCGTCGCAGGGCTCGCGCCCGGATATCCCTCCTCGAAGGAGCCGCGGGTGCCCAGGTATCCGTTGCCCAGGGTAAAGACTGTTTCTTTATGAAGCAGATCCTCTGGAATAAACGTCTCTTCGGTGACAAGCCAATCGGTCACAGAACCGTCCTTTCAGAAGTCGTGCGCCTCATCTGGAGCCCTGGCAAGGCATCTGGAACGCAGTGAAACGGCGGCGACCAGGATGAACAGAAGGGCGCCAGGCGCTTCCGGCTTTTATTGTAGCACAGTCCGACGCGCAGCGATGCGGTTATGCGTTGGAATCCACGCTGGGTTGCGTTGGACTGGGTCGCAATAACGTTGGAGTAGGCTTTATGTCGTAGTATTGATTTTAGTGCTGGCCTTGCCCGACATTGGGAGCCGTTGAATGACGCACGATCAGCCTGGGCTTGAGCAAGGACGTCGGCGGCGACGTTGTTTCCCCCTGCAGCATGCCCAGCAGGGCGTGCACCACCTCTTCGCCTGCCTGGGCGATGGGCTGGCGCACGCTGGTCAGAGAGGGACGCAGATAGCCGGTGATGGGCGAGTCGTCGAACCCGGTCACGGCCAGCTCGCGGCCCACTTCCAGTCCGCCATCGGCGGCGGCGTTCATGGCGCCCATGGCCATCAGGTCGGCGAGAGCGGTGATGGCCGTCGGGCGGTCGTCGGGTGGCAAGCTCAGCAACCTGGCGGTGGCCTCGTATGCCTCGTAATAATCGTTCTCGATGCGGACGATCCAGGCTGGATGGATGGGCAGCCCGGCCTCTTCCATGGCGCGGCGAAAGCCGGACAGGCGCAGTTGGCCGGTGCTGGAGCTTTCGGGCCAGCACAGGCAGGCGATGCGCCGGTGCCCCAGCCCGTGAAGGTGCTCCACCACCTGGCGCAGGCCGTCGGCGCCGTCCACGTCCACCCAGGCAAACTTCCAGTCGGGATTGGCCCGGCCAAAGGCAACAAATGGAAAGTCAATGTCCGCCAGGTAACGGATGCGAGGATCGTTGTAGGTGGTGTTCGACAGAATAAAGCCGTCTACCCGGCCGCTGGCTACCATCTCGCGGTAGGGCAGCAGCTCGTCGGTGGGGTCGGTAGAGGGAAAAGCCAGGACGTGAAAGTCTCGCCCGGCCGCGGCCTCGGCCATGCTCTGCAAAAACTTTTCCAGGATGGGGTTGAACTGATTGGCGGGCACCGGAATCCAGGAATAGCCGATCATGCGGCTCTGCCCGGCCTTCAGGCCCCGGGCTATGACGCTCGGCCGGTAGCCGAGTCGCTCCACCGCGGCTACCACGCGCTGGCGCGTTTCCGCGCTGACGTTGCCACTCTCGTTCAGTACGTACGATACCGTGGCCGTAGACACACCCGCTTCGCGGGCAACGTCCTTGATGGTCGGCATCTCTTCCCTCAAGCGTAGCCAGTGCAATGCCGGAGCAGTGCCAAGCAACACAACAACCGGTCTTGGTTAATCGATTAAATTATACCACGTTCCTGTTCTATTGTCAATACCCAGTTTCTATTCGCGGCTATATGTGGTATAATCGAGGCACACCACGTTGGATGGATTGTGAGGTGGCATGAACAGGCGCTTGGCACTTCGTGGGTTGCTCCTGGCCGTCGGGCTGCTGGTCCTGCTGGCGGCCGGCGTCCTCCTTTCGTTTTTCCTGCTCCCGGCTCCCCAGGTGGCCGTGGTGCGCGTAGAGGGCGACATCTGGGGCTCCTACGCCACGGTCCTGCGCGACGCCCTGGACCAGGTGGCCCAGGACCGGGCCGTGCGCGCCGTGGTGCTCGATATCAGCAGCCCCGGGGGAGAGGTAACGGCCAGCGAGGACCTGTACTACCAGGTCCTGGCCCTGCGCCGGGAAAGGCCGGTGGTGGCCTCCATCGGCGAGATGGCGGCCAGCGGCGCCTATTACCTGGCCGCCGCGGCCGACGCCATCTATGCCAAGCCGGGCTCGACGGTGGGCAACATCGGCGTCATCTCGATCCTGCCCGATCCCGACGTGGTGGACGAAAAGATCATCACCAGCGGGCCGTTCAAGCTGTCGGGCGGCTCGCACATGGACGCCATCCGCCAGATCGAGATGCTGAAACAGACGTTCCTGGCGGCCATCCTCGCGCAGCGCGGAGACCGGCTCCAGGTGACGCCCGAGGTGCTTTCGGAGGGGAACGTCTACGTTGGGCTGCGCGCCCAACAGATGGGCCTGGTGGACGAGGTCGGCTCGCGCTCCGACGCCATACGGGCGGCGGCGCGCCTGGCCGGCCTGCGCCGCTACGAGGTGGTGGACCTGACACCCGAGCTACCCGAGGCCATGGACATCTTTGGCCTGCGGCTAGAGGGGGTCAAGACCGCTGCGGTCCTGGCTGCCCCTCCCGAGAATTTGCTGCCCGGCTTTTACTACCGCTACGTGGATCCCCTGCCCTGACGGGGCGGGATTGAGGTGCGAACTGTGAAAAAGCTTGCCTTCGTGCTCATCGCCGTGGCGCTGCTCCTCCTGCCCCTTGCCGCCCGCTGGCTCTATCACTACGATCTGGGAGCGGGCAGCCGGCGGCCGGCCATCGCACAGCCGGATCTGTCGCAGGTTGTCGAGCCCGCCCTCGCAGCCCGGGACTTTCAGGATGAACCAGGGGCCGCCACGCCGGGCATCGTCGTGGTGGATCAGGCTCACGACAACCGCGTGCGGACGTCCGAACTGGCCGTCCTCCAGGCCCGGCTGGCGACCCGCGGGCAGAGCCTGGAGCCCCTGGCCGACGCCGCCAAACTGGGCGACTGCCTGCGCTATGCCCGGGCGCTCATCATCGCCTCGCCCGGGACCCCGTGGAAAGCCGGCGAGATCGAGGAGGTGGCCAGGTTCGTGGAGAAGGGCGGCCGGCTGCTGCTGATCACCGATCCGTCGCGCTACGACGTGCTGTACGACGAGTGGGGGTCCTTTTCGGCGCTGGACGCCGACGCGGCGCACATCAACGACCTGGCGGCCCGCTTTGGCCTGTTCTTTCAGTCCGACTACCTGTACAACACGCTGGACAACGAGGGCAACTATCGCCACATCCGCCTGACCGACTTTGCCTCGCACCCCCTCACCGAAGGGCTGGAACAGGTTGTGCTGCCGGGCACGCACTCTATCGCCTCCGCCGAGGAAGGGGCCCTGGTGTGGGCCGGGGGAGAGACGCGCTCCAGCAGCAGCGAGCGCACGGGCAGCCTGACCGTCGCCGCCCTGGCAGCCGGCGGGCAGGTGCTGGGCCTGGGTGACCTGTCGTTCCTGCAGGAGCCCTACAACACCCTCTACGACAACGACCGTTTCATCGCCAACATCGCCGACTTGCTCGCTGGCGCCGAGCGCCGCTACGAGCTGGAGGACTTTCCGTTCTTTTTCGACGACGAGGTGGATCTGGTCTATGCCGGCGAACCCCTCCTGAAGGCCGACGTGATATCGGCGGCGAGTGACCTTCAGGATCTCCTGGGCGAGCGGGGCCTGCGGCCGGCGCTGCGGGCGGAGGAGGACGGGGGCCGCGACACGGTGCTCCTGGGCCTCTTTGAAAGGGCCGGCGAGGCCGGGCCTTACCTTTCGGATCTTGGGGTCTCGCTGGTCGTCTCGCCGACCGGCGAGATGGAGGAGGACGGCGAGGAGCGCGCAGCGGAGGACGACGGCGAGGACGCCGAGCCCGCCGTGGATCGCATCGAGATCGAGGGCGTGGGACAGATCCCGGCCAGGGGCAGTGCCCTGCTGGCCCTCCAGGAGGAGGGCGACCGGCAGGTGCTGCTGATCCTGGCCGGCGGCGAGGAGACGCTGGGCAGCCTGGTCGAGCGCCTGGCCGCGGGCGACCTGGAGGGCTGCCTGTTCGGCCAGGATGGCGAGCTGGCCCTGTGCCCCGTAGAAGAGGCTGAAACCCCCGACGAGCGGGAAGAGCCGCCGGAAGCCGGGGAGGAGCCGGCCTCGCCGGAGGGCGAGGAGGAGCCGGCTGTGCCGGGAGGCGAGGAGCCGCCGGCCGGCGCGGGCGCCAGCATCATGGTCATCTCCCTCGATACGGGCGAGGGCCGCTACGACAGTATGACCGGGGTTGACGACTTTCAGCGCATCCTGGAGGAGCACTTTGCGGTGACCACCTGGAGCAAGGCCGAGGATGGGACGCCCCAGGTCGCCGACCTGCGGGACCATGACCTGGTCATCTGGACGGCGGGGGACTTTCCGGATGCCTTTGGCGAGGCGGAGAGCGGGCTGCTCTTTGCCCTTATGCTCGAGGAGATCCCGGTGCTGGTCTCGGGCGCCTACATCGGCAGCGCCGACGAACAGGCAGTGCAGCGCGACCTCCAGGTCGAGGACGCCTCTCATCCCCTGGCCCAGGGCTTTGGCGCCGGCGAGGTGATCCCCTTTGTCGAGGCGCCCTCGGGCAGCGAATACGAGATCGACGTCCTGACGGACCTGGCCGATGACGAGACCGACGTGGTCCTGGTCCGGGGGCCGGGAAGCGAGGCGAGCGGTGTGCCCTCCCTGGCCGTCATGTCCGACGCCGTCAGCAACACGCGGGTGGTGTTTGCCGGCTTTCCCATCTATCTGCTGCCCGAGCCGGCAAAATCGCGACTGGTTCTGAACACGGTGTCGTGGATGTTGAGCCCGGGGCAGGGATAGGAGGCGAGACGGTGATAAAGATGTTGGTCGTCGACGGGAACGCGGCCTTTGCCACCATGCTCCAGGAGATGCTCGAGACCGAGGGCGGCTATCACGTGCGCGTCGCGCCCGGGGGCAGCAGCGCCCTGGCGGCCCTGGAGAGGGACCGCTTCGATCTGACCATCGTGGACATGGACCTGGATCCCGAAGAGATGGACTACCGCGAGCTCATCCGCCGCATCCGGCGGGTGCTGCCCGGCATGCGCCTGGTGTTGATTCCCCTCATGGGCCAGGCCGTTCCTCCCGAGGCCCACGAGCTGAACATCCAGGGCACGCTGTCCAAGCCGTTTTTCGCCGACGACCTGCTGCCGCGCATCCAGGCGGCCCTGTCGGTGCCCCTCGCTGCCGGGCCACCCGCGGCCCCGGCGCCCGCCACCACACCCGCAGCCCCGCCGGCGGCGTCGCGCCCCGGTGCGCGGGCGGGCGATGCCCCGCCGGCCTCGCGCGTCCAGTCGCTCCTGCTGGAGCTGGCCCGCGAAACGCGGGCCGACCTGGTGGCGGTCCTGTCCATGCAGGGCGGCGGCCACGTCGTGGCCCAGGTGGGCAGCCGGGGCAAGGGCACGGCCGAGTCACTGGCCGAGCCGTGCCTGGCGGCCCTGCGCGCGGCGCAGCGCCTGGGGCGCCTTCTCGGCCAACCCGACGTGCCCTTTGAGCACAACATGTTCGAGAGCGACTCGTTCCGGTTGTACATGCTGTCCTTGCCCGGCAACCTGTGCCTGTTCCTGGCCGCGCCGTTGGAAGCTCCCCTGGGCGCCGTCCGCCACAACCTGCGCCGCACGGGCCGGCAGTTGGCCGGCATCCCCTTGACGTAAGCTGAATTAAATCCGGGTAGAGCCGAAATCTTAAGATTAGGTCCGGACAGGCGGATTCAGAACACAAGATATAGCGCGCCGAAACTCCCGCCGCCCTAGATCTGGATTGCCCGCGGTTTTGCACCAACGACTATCCGCCCGTCGGGGCGCGACTGGCCCTTGCGCGAAACCCCGGTCTTTGCTACAATGGCTGTGGACTGTAGCAGAGGGGGAGGAGGACACATCTTGCCGGCCTCACGCGACAAAGATGTCGTTGCCGGCCAGAAGTGCACCGCGACAACTTCCAAGCGGGTGTGGCGTTCTGGCCTGTTACCCCTATAAATTGCCTTCACTTTCCTCTACCTCACAGTCCATCATATGTCGTCAGCATCAAGCCGGTATGACCGGCTCATAGTGCACGGAGCTGCACACAAGACTGGGTGCCTGGCACTGCGCCTGAGGGCCAGACGGCCTGCTTGGGCGCGCAAGAACACGGTTATCACGGGGGACGCGTTGGGTTCCAAGGATCTGGACTTGACACCGGATAGGGCACTCGGGGCCGCAAAAAAGCAGTGGCAGGCCGCCCTGGGAGAACTGGAATTGCAGATGACACGCGCCACCTTTGATACCTGGTTGCGCGGGACCGAGGTCATCGCTTGCCAGGGAGATGTGTTTACCGTTCACGTGCGCCATGCCTACGCCGTCGATTGGCTGCAGAACCGGCTCCTGCCGTCCATCAGAGGCACCCTGGAGCGGCACGCCGGCCCCAATGTTCAGGTTATCTTTACCGCCCGTGGTCCGGGAAACGGAGATTATCTCACCCTGGTGCCTGAACAGGTCCACGACGAAGAGGATGCGGAGGACAGGCCCTCGTCCGAAGGCAACGGCCGCCCCTCCTGCGTGTTGAATCCCCGTTATACCTTTGACAGCTTTGTCGTCGCCGCCAGCAATCGCCTGGCCCATTCGGCTTCGCTGGCCGTCGCCGAAAACCCGGCCCACGCCTACAACCCGCTGTTCATCTATGGCGGGGCCGGGCTGGGCAAGACGCACCTGCTTCACGCCCTGGGGCACGAGGCCGTAAAGCGGGGCCTGTCCGTGCTCTATACCTCGTCGGAGACTTTTACCAACGACCTCATCACCGCCATCCGCGGGCAGCGGACGAAGCGGTTTCGGGCCAAGTACCGGAACAACGACCTGCTCCTCCTCGACGACGTGCAGTTCTTTATCGGCAAGGAGCGCACCCAGGAAGAGTTCTTTCACACGTTCAACGCCCTCCACAGCACGGGCAAGCAGATCATTCTCTCCTGCGACCGGCCGCCCCGGGCCCTATCGGCCCTGGAGGACCGGCTGCGCTCGCGCCTGGGCTGGGGGCTCATCGCCGACGTGCAGCCACCTGATTTCGAGACGCGCATGGCCATCCTCCGCGCCAAGGCCGAGGCGGCGGGCGTCTACGCCAGCGACGACGTCCTGGCCTTTGTGGCGCGCAAGGTCCCGGGCAGCGTCCGCGAGCTGGAGGGGGCCTTTAACTGCGTCGTGGCTCGCGCGCGCCTGTTCCGGACGCCCCTTGACCTGGACGTGGCGCACGCAGCCCTGGATCGAATCATGGCCCACAGCGCGGTTCCATCGCCCGAGCGTATCCTGACCACCGTCGCCAGGCACTATGGCCTCGAGGAAGAGGACCTGACAGGCCCAAGCCGCCGCCGCCAGGTATCGGTCCCGCGGCAATTGTGCATGTACCTCATCCGCGAGGTGACCGAGACGTCCCTGCCAAAGATAGGCGCGCTGCTGGGCGGGCGAGATCACACGACCGTGCTGCACGGCTGTGAGAAGATTGGCGCCCAGATCGAGAGCGACGAGGATCTGCGGCGCAACTGGCTGACCATCAAGGAGTCGCTCTCCGACAGCAAGGGCTAGCCGGCCGCTTCCAGGGAGGGAAAAACGAGGCCCCACCGGGATGGTGGGGCCTCGGCGGTTTGTGGCTCAGCCCTCCAGGGCTTGCAGCCGCGCCTCCAGGCGGGCCTGGCGCTCTTGCTGCTCCGCCAGGCGGTCGCGCTGCTGCTGGACCACGTGGGCGGGCGCCTTGGACGTGAACGATTCGTTGGCCAGCATCCCATGGGCGCGCCGGATCTCTTGCCGCGTCTCGTCCAGGGCCTTTTGCAGGCGGGCCGTCTCTTGCTCCAGGTCCACCAGGCCGGCCAGGGGCAGGTAGGCCTCCACCCCGTCGGGGGCCACCAGGGCCACGGCCTGGCGCGGCTTCTCGGCCAGCGTCGAGGCCAGCGTCAACTGGGCATCGTCCACCCTGCCCAGGAAGGCGAGGAGCCGCCGCTGCGCCTCCAGCTCTGGCAGGCGGTCGCCGGCGCTGATGATTGCCGCGATGGGCCGGCCGGGCGTCACCTCGTACTCGGCCCGGGCGTTGCGGATCTGGCGGATGAGGTCCATGAGCAGCGCCATGCCGCCCTCGGCCTCCTCGTCGA
>JAAYZQ010000272.1 GCA_012514775.1 Anaerolineaceae bacterium | reverse complement strand
CATCCAGAGCCCCGCGATGACGACCGCACCCACGAGGCAGAACCCCAGTCCCTTCAGGAAGCCGACAAAGTGAAAGCGATAGTCCCGGTAGCCCGCCATCCCTTCCGTACCGGGGAGCACGATAAAGCGCGGGCGGAGCGTGCAGAACAGCAACCAGTCGAGCACAAGCAGATCGAAGGTGTTGAACACGAGCAGCACCACAAAGGTCGAGAGCAGGGCCGTGAGGAACGACAGCCGGCCGGCGGCGGAAGAGAGGGTGAGGAGAGCGAGGAGGGGCAGGGCGACCACGGCGGCAAAGAACGCGACCGCCACGAATGGGCGAAGACGCGCCGAGCGCGGGCGCATCGGCCCGTACTTCTCGCGGATGTCGGGCGGATAGTCGCCGACCCACATGTCGGGGGCGAGGACCATGCTCGCCGCCATGATGACAAAAAGAACCAGAGAAAGCGCCAGTCCCCAGAGGAGGGCATTGGCGAGGAGCGATTCCCACGAAAGCATGGTACCCCCTGACTGTGAAGTCTTGGCGGTGGCACACCCCGCACTGCCACACTATACTGCGCAACAGCCTCCATGTCAAAGTCGCGATAGACTGATCGTGTGGTCTTTCACCGCCTCTGGGTCTGCACCCAGATCCTTTCTCCGTCCGTGATAAACTCGACCGTGCCCGCCTGATCCGTGCGCAGCACGGCCAGGTCCGGCACCTCCCCCAGCCGGTCCAAAAGGCCCGGGTCGGGGTGCTTGAACTTGTTGTTGAGCCCCACCGAGATGACCGCAAACCGGGGATCGACGGCCTCCAGGAAGGCGCGGCCCGTCGAGCTGCCGCTGCCGTGGTGGGCCACCTTGAGCACGTCGGCGTCCAGGGGTTGGCCGGAGGCGAGGAGATTGGCCTCGGCCGCGACGCCCACGTCGCCGGTGAGGAGAAAGTCGGCCTCGCCCCAGTTGAGCCGCAGGACGACGGATGCCTCGTTGTCGCCGTCGATGGCGGCGGGCAGCCGGCCCCGGGGCGGATGGAGCACCTGCAAGACGATGCCCTGCTCCAGGTCCAGCCGGTCGCCGGCGGCGACGACCTGGTGCGGGACGCCCGCTGCTTCCAGGGCGTCCAGGCACTGGAGGTAGAGGGGCTCGTCCGAGGCGCGGCCGTTGTCCAACCAGCCGCCCACGCGAAAGCGGGCCAGGGCTTCCGCCAGGCCGGCGACGTGGTCCTTGTCGGGGTGGGTCAGGATGAGGAGGTCGAGGGAGCGATCCCAGAAGGGCATCTCGCGGGCCAGGGCGGCGCCCAGGGCGGCCGGGCTCGGGCCGCCATCGACCAGGATCTGGCGGCCGGCGGGCGTGGTGATGAGGATGGCGTCGCCCTGGCCGACGTCGAGAACGGCGACGTGCAGCCGGCCGTCGGGCAACTGCACGAGGGCGAGCCCGCAGAGGACCGCGGCAGCCAGGGCCAGGGCCAGGAGGGCCCTGCCATGGCGTTGGAAAGCCGCGCCGATTGCAGCGCCGGGAGCGGGTTGGCTCCGGCGGGACCCCGCGGCCCAGGCGACCGCCGCCACGAAGGTGTAGTACAGGGCCGGCCACTGCCAGCCGAGGTGGCCCAGGTCCAGGGAGGCGAGGGGCCAGGCGGCCAGGGCGTGGACGACGGCGCCGGTGTAGGCCAGGCACAGCCAGGGCAGCCAGGCCACGACCCGGGCCAGGGGCTCCAGGACGGGAACGGTGCCGGCCAGGGCTGCCAGGCCGCCCAGGGTCATGATCGGCGGCTGAACGGGCAGGATGAGCAGGTTCGCCAGGGGCGAGACGAGGGACAGCCGGCCAAAGTGATAGGCCACCACGGGCAGGGTCAGAACCTGCGCGGCCAGGGTGGCTACCAGGGCCTCGTTCAGGAAGCGCAGGATACCAGCCGTAGCCTTAACGGAGGAGACCAGGCGGGCCAGGCCGCGCTCCACCAGCGCCTCCAGGGGCGGGCTGAAGAGGATGAGGCTCAGGGTGGCGGCAAAGCTGAGCTGAAAGCCTGCGTCCCACAGGGCCAGGGGCTCGATGAACGTCAGGATCACCGCCGAGGCTGCCAGGGAGACGTGGGCCGTGGCCAGGCGCCCCAGGTGGCGGGCAGTAACGTACAGGCCGCCCATGAGACCGGCGCGGACCACGGCTGCGTCGGCGCCCACGAGGAGGACGTAGAGGGCGATGCCCGCCAGGGTAAGCCAGTAGGCGCGGCGCTTGCCGAGGAGCTGGCCGAAGCTCAGGGCAAAGAGACGCGCCACCAGGCTGATGTTGCTCCCGCTGATGACAATGATGTGCGAGGTGCCCGTGGCATTGTATTCGTCGTACAGCAGCTTGGGAATGCCAGCCTTGAGGCCCAGGACGATGCCCTGCAGTAGCGAGGCCTCCGGCTCGGGTATCATCCGGGCCAGGGCCAGCCTCGCCCGGTCCTTGAGCCCGTGGAGGGCTGCCCAGAAGGGCGAGCCCTGCCCGGCGGCCAGCCGTTCTACCTCGGCCTTTCTCATGAGGCAGTGGATGTCTTTGCGGGCCAGGTGGGCACGATAGTCAAAATCTTCGACGGGCGCCGGCGGCAGGATATCGCCCTCCAGGCGCAGGCGGTCGCCATAGTCGTAGGCGGGGTAGGGGTCAACCCACACCAGGAGCTGGCCCGCAGCGGGCCGCCGCTCGCCATCGACCTCGATGCACTCCACGTCCACGACCAGGCTGGCCGTTTTGTCGCGCCGGTCGGGATAGGCGGCCACGACGCCCTCCACCACGGCGGCGGACGTGCCGGCGTAAGAGGCGATCTGGTCAGGGTCATCGGTGCGGGGCATTTCCGCCTGGTAGCGCAGCCCGGCGGCCAGGAGTGCCAGGGCGCAAAAGCAGCCCAACCGCGCCGAGCGGTCTTCCCGCCACAGGAGGATGGCGGACAGGGGAAGAAGGCAGAGACACCACAGGACGGCCGGCTCCACCCCCAGGGGAGCCAGCCAATGGTGGGCCACGAGCAGGCCAACCACCCAGGCCGCGGCGACGTATAGCAATGGAGGCAGCATGGCACATCTTCCTCGACGGACCTGCGGCCATTATAACCGCGAGCGACGCGCACGTCAAGCACGGCGATCCTCGAGCCAGGCTATTGCCAAGTCGGTCCTGTTGCCTGGGATCGCCGATCGCCGGCTCGGCGGTTCTCTCTACACGCAGCTTGCCGAGCCAGTGCTCGGCGATACCAGAGGCCGTCAAGAGTCCATATAACAGCCGCATCCTCGAGCGTGATCCAGCACACTTGATCTTTTCGGCAATTCGGGGTACAATAGTTGCGGGTGCCCGGCCCGATCCTGGCAGTCCCCCGTCCAGTGGACAATACTTGCCGGAGGGTGATAGGGTCTGCTTATGAGAAAAAGAATAGGACTGTGGCTCCTATTGGCGTTGATGGTCTGGAGTGGGTTGGCCTGCAACCTATCCGAGTTGGCGACACGCCTGTCAACGCCCACCCCCGGACCGGCGTCTCAGGCAACGCCGGTCGTCGTCGTTTCGACCCCCACACCCCTGCCCCCGGAGATGATCGCCGGCGCGGACGTGGAAGAGTTGTTGGTCATCAACGTCTATGCCCGAGTGAGCCCGGCCGTGGTGTGCGTCACCGCGGCGCAGCAATTTGGCTCCTGCATCGGCTCCGGCTTTATCGTCGACTCTGAGGGACACGTCGTGACCAACAACCACGTGGCCACGGCGGAGCGCAATCTGCTGGTCACCCTGGCCGACGAGCGCTCGGTGCCGGCCGAGATCCTGGGCACCGATCCGGGCAGCGACCTGGCCGTGCTCAAGATCGACGTGCCCGCCGAGGAGCTGACGGTGGCCGAACTGGGGGATTCGGACGCGCTCCGCGTGGGACAGCGGGCCATCGCCATCGGCAACCCCTTTGGCCTGGAGCGAACCATCACCACGGGCATTATCAGCTCCCTCGGCCGTACCCTGCCGCGCACCGACAGCGACTTTCAGATCGCCGAGGTGATCCAGACCGACGCGGCCATCAACCCCGGGAACTCGGGTGGGCCGCTCCTCGACTCGCAGGGCCGGGTCATTGGCGTCAACACTGCCATCCGCTCCGTCAGTGGCGTGAACTCGGGCGTGGGCTTTGCCATCCCGGTCAACGTCGTCAAACGGGTCATCCCCGAGCTGATAAGCGGCGGCAGGTATCGCCATCCCTGGGTGGGCGTGACGGGCCTGACGATATCCCCCGAGATCGTCGAGGCCCTCGACCTGGGGGTCGAGACCGGCGTTATGGTGTATACCGTCGAGCCGAACAGCCCGGCCGAAAGAGCGGGCGTGCAAGGGGGCGCTCGGGAGATGGTCGTCGGCGGCCGGCCGGTGCTGGCGGGGGGCGATATCCTGGTGGCGATTAACGATGCGCCGGTGAGGCGTTTTGACGATCTGATCAATTACCTCGCCCGCTACACCAGCGTGGGTGATATGGTGACCCTGACTGTCGTCCGCGGCGGTGATCGGCTCAATCTCGACGTCGTCCTGGAGGAACGACCTGACAACCGCTAGTGGCAGGGATGTCCCCTGCAACAGCGACCCGACGGTTCCCGGGCATCGCCTGTGATGCCCGGTTAGTGAGCGTCCTATCTTATTCAAGGAGGATAACGTGTTCACGGAACAGGATTTGAGCGAATTGGTGCAGTTTCGTAGCGACGGCTCCCCCGTTCTCAGTCTTTACCTCAACGTGGATCCTTCTCAGCAGTCGAGTGATCAGCACAAGTTGTCCATGCGCTCGTTGTTAAAGGGGGTAGCCGGCGAGGCTTCCTCCGAGGACGTCCAGGCCATGGAACGCTACTTTGATTTCGAATACGAACGGCAGGGCAAGGGCCTCGCACTGTTTTCCTGCAAGGATTCCGACTTCTGGCGCGGCTACTGGCTGGCCGTGCCTGTGCACAACCTCGCCTACGTCTCCCCGCGCCCATACATCAAGCCGCTGACCGACGTCCTGGACGCCTACGGCCGCTACGCCGTGGTCCTGGTCGACAGCGAGGGCGCCCGCATGTTCCTCTTCCAGCTTGGTGAGCTGGCCGAGGCCAGCGGCATTTTTGGCGAAGAGGTGCGGCGCAGCAAGCACGGCGGTGCCTCCGGCGTGGCGGGCATGCGCGGCGGCATGGCCGTCCGCACGGCGCGCAAGGGCGAAGTGACGGTCCAGCGGAATATGCGAGAGGTGGCGGAAGTAACGGAGGCGTTTTGCCAGCACAATGGCTGTTACCGGCTGGTGGTGGGTGGCTCCGAAGCCAATGTCAGGCAGTTGCTGGACGTCTTGCCCAAGCAGTTGCAGGATGCCGTGGTAGGCACCTTTGTGATCGATCTTGGCGCGCCCGTTAGCGATGTGCAGGCCCGCTCCATGGAGCTTATCGAGAAGGCGGCGGTGGAGCGGGAGCGGGAACTGGTCGACGAGATGTGGGCCGGCTGGAAACGGGGCAGTGGGGCTGTGGTTGGCCTGTCCGACACGCTGGCCGCGCTGCAGGAGCACCGGGCAGGCACGCTGCTGGTTCTGGCCGGTTATTCGGCTTCCGGCCATCGCTGCCGTGAATGCCGTTACCTGATGCTCGTCGAGCGAGACGAGTGCCCGCTGTGCGGCGGTCGAATGGAGCCCGTCGAAGACATCGTCGATACCCTGACCCGCCGTGCCCTGGAGCAGGGCATCGAGGTCGAGATCGTCCGCGGCAGCGCCAAGTTGGAAGAAGTCGGGTCGGTGGGGGCGCTGCTGCGCTACTAGCCACCTGTGTGATAGAGGGCGCGGCTCCGGCCGCGCCCTTTTTTCATGGACGGGTGGCGGAACCTGCTCCTTTATCTCCCAGGATCGCCCGGGACAGGCTACTCCTCTCCCAGGAGCTCCTCCAGGCGAGCCTGCACGTTTCGGGCCGTCGCAGCCGGATCCTGGCTGCCCTCCAGCAGGCCATTGACCTCCGTGTAAATCGCCTCCGAAAGCCGGGGGTAGTCGGCGACCTGCGGTCGGGGGCGCGCCGCCAGGAGAGTGGGGTACACCTCGCCCAGGACGGGATTCTGGGCCAGCGTGTCCGGATCCTGGTAGGGCATTGCCAGGGCGGGCAGCAGGAGGCCACTCGCGGCGAGCTGGGCCTGCTGCTCGGGGGCCACCAGGAAGGCCATGAAGCGAAACGCCTCCTCGGGAACCATGCTGCTCGCCGAGAGGACCAGGCTCTGGCCGGCCAGGCAGGAGGCGGGTAGCGGGGCGATGCCCACCTGTCCGGCGGTGGGCGAGCCGGGCTCCTGCAGGCGGGCCCAGGCAT
>JAAYZQ010000271.1 GCA_012514775.1 Anaerolineaceae bacterium | reverse complement strand
GGGAAACCAGGTCATGACAGGACCGCAAACGGAAGGCCCTGCCCCCCTGTTCGACGAGGCCTTTCTCCGCAAGCTGGAGCGCCTGGCCGTCCTTTCCCGCCGGGCCCTGGCCGGGCAGATGCAGGGCGAGAGGCGCAGCCCCAAGCGCGGCCAGTCCGTCGAGTTTGCCGACTTTCGGCCCTACGCCCCCGGCGACGACTTTCGGCGCATCGACTGGAACGCCTACGCCCGCCTGGAGCGCTTTTTCCTGAAGCTCTTTGTAGAGGAGCAGGACCTCACGGTCCACGTCCTGGTGGACACCAGCCTCTCCATGGACTGGGGCGAGCCCAACAAGCTCCGTTTTGGCCTGCGCGCCGCCGGGGCCCTGGGCTACGTGGCCCTCGCCGGCCTCGACCGGGTGACGGTCACCGCCCTGGGAGCCAGCAGCGAGGGAAGCCCGGCCTATTTCCCGCCCCACCGGGGCAAGCAGCAGGCCAACGCCCTCTTCCAGTTCCTCGTCGGGCTGGAGGCCCGGGGGACCACCGATTTGCGCCGCTCCCTGGGCCGCTACGCGGCCCGCGCGCAGCAGCCGGGCCCCCTCATCGTCATCTCGGACCTCATGGACAGCGCCCCCGCCGCTGCCGGGCCGGCCAACCTGCCGGAAGTTCTCGACCGCAGGGAGGGAGCCGAGGGCCTCAACGCCCTGGCGGCGCGAGGGTTCGAGGTGACGCTGCTCCACGTCCTCTCCCCCGACGAGCTCCGCCCCGAGCTGGCGGGCGACCTGAAGCTCCGGGACCTGGAGACGGGGGCCGAGGTCGAGATCACGGCCGACGATGCCCTGCTGCGGCGCTACCGCGACAACCTGGCCGCCTGGCAGGACGACCTGCGGCGCTTTTGCGGGCCGCGGGGCATGCACTACGTACCCGTGGAGACCACCCTGCCCCTGGAAGAGCTGCTCTTTGCCTGGCTGCGGCAGCAGGCGGTGCTGCGATGAGAGGGGGGCGCTGAGATGGGTTTCCTTGCCCCGGCTGGATTTGTCCTGGCCCTGCTCTTGCCGGTCATCGTCGCCATGTACCTGCTCAAGCTGCGGCGCACCGAGCAGGTCGTGTCCAGCGTCTATCTCTGGCGGCGCATGGTGCGCGATGTGGAGGCCAACGCGCCCTGGCAGCGGCTGCGCCGCAACCTGCTCCTCGTCTTGCAGTTGCTGTTCCTGGCCGCCCTCATTTTGTCGCTGGCCCGGCCCTTTACCTGGGCCGAGGGTCCCGCCGGCCAGGCGCTCATCGTCGTCGTCGACACGTCGGCCAGCATGGCGGCCACCGACGGGGAGCCGGGCGGCGCCGGGGGGGTGACCCGCCTGGAGGCCGCCACGGCCCGGGCGCTGCAGCTCGTGGAGGACCTGCCCGACGACGCCCGCGTGACGGTCATTGCCGCCGGGCAGGGAGCGGAGGTGCGCGTGGCCTCCAGCCAGGACCGCCGCGAGATCGAGGCCGCGATCCAGGGCCTGCGGACCGGCCCGGGGGGCAGCGACCTGAGCACGGCCCTGGAGCTGGCGTCGGCCATCGCCGCCCGCCAGCCCGACGCCGAGATCGTGGTCCTGTCGGACGGGCGCGTGACCCTGTCCGATTGGCGGGCGGCGGCCGGCACGGCCGGCACCGCGCTGGCGGTCCAGGGCCGGGTACGCTACCTGCCCGTGGGCAGCAGCGGCGACAACCAGGCCCTGGGCGTCCTGTCGCTGGACGAGGCGCCCGGCGGCGAGAGCCTGTCGGCCTTTGTCCAGGTGGTGAACTATGGCCAGGAGACGGCCAGCCGCCGCCTGGCCCTCTATGCCGACGGCCAGCTGGCCCACGCCTACGACCTGGAGATCCCGGCCGGGGGCGAGCGGGCCGTCGTCGCCGAGGGGCTGCCGGCCAGCACCCGCGTATTGGAGGCGCAGCTCGTGGGGCAGGACGTCCTGCCCCTGGACGACCGGGCGTGGGCCGTCCACCGCACGACCCGGCCCGCGGCCGTGACCCTCGTCGGCGAGGGCAACCTCTTCCTGGAAACGGCCCTGGCCCTGCTGCCCGGCCTGGACGTGATTGCCGTGGAGCCGGACGATTGGGAGGCAAGCCGGGCCGATGCGCCGGCATCCCCCGCGGCCGGTCTCACGATATTCGACGGCACCCTGCCGCTAACGGCCACGCTGCCCGCGGGCAACCTGCTGTTCATCGCCCCGCCCCGCAGCACCGAGTTCTTTACCGTCACCGGCTCGGTGGACGGTCCCGTGCCACGGGCAGCCGGGGAGGACGATCCCCTCCTGGCCTACGTAAACCTGGGCCGCGACGCCATTAGCATCCTGGAGTCGGCGCGCCTCGTCACGCATCCGTGGGCCCGGACGGTCATCGTCGGCGAGGCCGGCGGCGAGGAGATACCATTGCTGGCCGCCGGTGAGGTGGGCGGCCGGCGGGTGGCGGTCCTGGCCTTTGACCTGCACCGCTCGGACCTGCCGCTGCAGGTGGCCTTTCCGCTGCTGCTGTCGAACCTGGCCGGCTGGCTGGCGCCGGGCAGCGCCAGCGACCTGCCCCTCCAGGTGGCGCCCCACGCCCCCGTCGTCCTGTCGTTGCCTCCGGAGACCGCCGAGGCGACGGTCACCCGGCCCGACGGCTCCCGGGTGCGCGTGGTGCCCCAGGGGGGCCAGGCCTCCTTTGCCGATACGGCCCAGTTGGGCGTCTACCGGGTCGCCTGGGAGGCACCTGCCGCCGAGGGCGAGGCGGCGGAGCGGGAGGCCAGCTTTGCCGTCAACCTGCTGGCCTCGGCCGAGTCGGACGTGCTGCCCGCCCAGACGCTGCCCCTGGCCGGCGGGGAGGGCAGCGGCGACGAGGCGCCGCAGCAGGCCCGCCGCGAGTGGTGGCGGCCCCTGGCCTGGCTGGCCCTGGCCCTGCTCTTGATCGAGTGGCTGGTCTACAACCGGGGCGCCGTCGCCCGCGTGCGCGATGCCCTGGAGAGCCGGCAAGGGTCAAAGGCCTCCGGGCTGCCCGCCGTCCTGCCCTTTTCCTTCGTGCGGCCCGGGCTCCTGTGGCTGCTCCTGGCGATTCCCTTTACCGTGGCGGTGGGCCTCCTCGGCCGGCGGCCGGCCGCCCGCGACCGCCGCTTCTGGGCCGGGCTGGCCGTCCGCTGCCTGCTGCTGACCCTCCTGGTCCTCTCGCTGGCGGGCGCCCAACTGCGGCAGCGGGCCGACTCGCTGACGGCCGTCTTTGTCCTCGACGCCTCCGACAGCGTCTCGCCCGAGGAGCAGGCCCAGGGCGAGGCCCTCATCCGCGAGGCGCTAGAGGGCATGTCGAGCCGCGATCGGGCGGCGGTGGTCGTCTTTGGCCGCGATGCCCTGGTGGAGCGCCTGGCGAGCCCCGAGCGCGCGCTGGCCGACCTGGCCTCGGTGCCCCTCACGACCCGGACGAACGTGGCCGGGGCGCTCCAGTTGGCCATGGCGCTCTTTCCCGACGAGGGCGCCAAGCGCCTGGTGCTCCTGTCGGACGGCCGGCAGAACCTGGGCGACGCCCTGACCCAGGCCGAGCTGGCCGCGGCGCGGGGCATCGAGCTGTCCTTCGTGCCCCTGGGCCAGGCCGATTCGGGCGTGGAGGTGCGGCTGGAGGCGCTGGACGCCCCCGCCGACGTTCGCCAGGGGCAGAGCTTTGAGCTGGCGGTGACGGTCAACAGCACCGCGCCGATGGACGCCGTGCTCCGCGTCCTGGGCGACGGGCAGCTCATCCACTCTCAGGCGGTGCGCCTCCAGGTCGGCACCAACCGCTACCTGGTACCCGTGGAGGCCGCCGACGTGGGGGGGACCGGCTTCCGGCGCTACCGGGCCCAGATCCTGCCCGAGGCCGACGCCTGGCTGCAGAACAATGAGGGCAGCGCCTTTACCGTGGTCCACGGGCCGCCCAACGTGCTCGTGGTGGAGGGGCAGCCCGGCGAGGGCGACAACCTGGCCGCCGCCCTCCGCGCCGGCGACATGCAGGTGGCGGTGGCGCCGCCGGGCGAGATCCCCACGACCCTGGCCGAGCTGGCGAGCTATGACGCCCTGGTGCTGGCCAACGTGCCGGCCCCCTCGCTGCCCGCCGGCACCATGACCACGCTCCAGGCCTACGTGCGGGACCTGGGCCGCGGGCTGGTGGTCACCGGCGGGGAGAACGGCTTTGGCGCCGGCGGCTACCTGCGCACCGCCCTGGAAGAGGCGCTGCCCGTGGACATGGAGGTGCGCAACCGGGAGCAGACGCCGAACCTGGCACTGGTGTTGGCCGTGGACAAGTCGGGCAGCATGGGCCGCTGCCACTGCGACAACCCCGACCTGAACCAGAGCTACGTGCGCCAGGAGGTCGGGCAGCCCAAGGTGGACATTGCCAAGGAGGCCATCATGCGCGCCGCCGGCGCCCTGGGCCAGCTCGACTACCTGGGCGTCGTGGCCTTTGACGAGGAGGCCCATTGGGCGCTGGAGGTGTCGCAGCTACCCGACCCCGTCACCCTGGAGCAGTCTGTGGGCGGCATCCAGGCCGCGGGCCAGACGAACCTGCGCAGCGGCGTCGAGGTGGCCTACGACGCCCTCCTGGGCACGGATGCCCGCCTGAAACACGTCATCCTGATGACCGACGGCTGGGTGCACACCGGCGACCTGACGGCCCTGGCGGCCGAGATGGCCGAACAGGGCGTCACCCTCAGCGTCGTGGCCGCGGGCGAGGGCTCGGCCGAGTACCTGGCCGAGCTGGCCCAGCGCGGCGGCGGGCGCTACTATCCGGCCACCGACATCCTCAGCGTGCCCGACTTTTTTCTGAAAGAGACCGTCCAGGCCGTGGGCCAGTATATCATCGAGGAGCCCTTCTTCCCCCTGCCCTCCATGCCCGGCCAGGTGCTCCAGGGGCTGGACCCGGCGGCGCTGCCCCTGCTCCTGGGCTACAACGGCACGACGCCCAAGGGGACGGCCCGCGTGCTCCTCAGCACGCCCCGGGGCGATCCGCTCCTGGCCACGTGGCAGTACGGCCTGGGCCGGGCGGTGGCCTGGACCTCGGACCTGAAGGGCCAATGGGCCACGGAGTGGCTGTCGTGGCCCGATTTCGCCCGGTTCGCGTCGCAGCTCGTGGGCTGGACGCTGCCCGTGCCCCAGGTGGAGGGGGTGGCCGCCAGCGTCGCCCTGCGGGCCGACCAGGCGCTGGTCACCGTCGAGGCCAGCGACGAGGCCGGCCTGCCCCGCAACTTTTTGGACGTTTCGGCAACCCTCATCGGGCCCGACGGGGGCGACGACTCCGCCGAGCAGTTGCCCCTGACCCAGGTGGGGCCGGGGCGCTACGAGCTCCAGGCCGACGTGCCGGCGCCGGGCACCTACCTGGTCCGGCTCGACGTGCGC
>JAAYZQ010000270.1 GCA_012514775.1 Anaerolineaceae bacterium | reverse complement strand
GCCGAGCACCTACACCCGCCAGGAGCGGCGCGAGCTGTCTCTGGAGACGCGAGACGGCGAGAGGTACCTGGTCAACCGGCAAACGGCCCAGGAGCGGCGGTTGCAGGAGCCCCAGATCGGCGGCTGGTCGGCCACCGCCAAGCTGCAATCGGTTCGCCCGAGCGTGCTGCCCGCGACGTCCGACGAGATCGCCGAGGCGATCCCTTTGGCCGCGCCGGACCCGCAGTCGCTGCGGCGAGAGGGGAGCGCCGACCTGGCGGACCGGCTGCTGGCGGAACACGGCGACCTCTACCCCATCCGGCACGTGGGCGGGCCTTTGTGGAGCTGCTACTCCCTCTGGGGCTTTGAGCACCTGATGGTCCTCGTCGCCACGCAGCCCGGGCTGGTGGAGCAGGCTTGCCGGCGCTACCTGGAGCAGCGCATCCGCGAGGTGCATATCGCGGCGGCGCTGGGCGCGGCAGGGGTCTGGATCGAGGATTGCATGACCGATATGGTGGGGCCGCCGGCCTTTGCCGCGCTCAACGTCGCTCACCTGCGCCCGCTGGTGGAAGCAATCCGCGCGGCAGGGCTGAAGAGCATCTATTACTTTTGCGGCGACCCGACCGGCAAGTGGAAGATGCTGCTGGACGTGGGCGCGGATGCCCTGTCTCTGGAGGAGAGCAAGAAGGGCTGGGCCATCGACATCGAGGATGTGGTGGACCGGGTCCAGGGCCGTTGCGCCGTATTGGGCAACCTGGACGCCATTGGCGTTCTGCAGGACGGTTCCGAGGCGGCCTTGCGCGCCGAGATCGCCCGGCAGATCACCGCCGGGCGCCGCAACGGCAGCCGTTTCATCATGAGCCTGGGCAGCCCCGTCACGCCGGGCACGCCGGTGGCGCGGGTGCGCCGATATTGCGACCTGGTTCGCGAACTGGGGAGCTGACCGGGCCTGGTCGGGCTATTCGGTATGGGCTTTCGCACGGGAGATCAACAGGAGGGAGATTCGCATGGGAACGTCGCCAAAACTGATCAACTCGTATCTGTTGCACCTGGGCTACAACATGTGGGCTGACCGGGAGGTGCCCGACGCGCACAGCCCTTACATCGTAGCCAAGCCCTATCTGCGTTGCGACAAGAGCCTGTGGAACGATGTCTTGCACAGGATGGTCCAGATCGGCATGAACCTGGTCGTCATTGACCTCGGCGAGGGCGTCAAGTATGATAGCCACCCCGAGCTGGCGGTGATAGACTCCTGGACGCCTCAGGAACTGCGCGCCGAGCTGGTCCGCATCCGCCAGATGGGGTTGGAGCCGATCCCCAAGCTCAACTTTTCCACCTGCCACGATGCCTGGCTGGGCCCCTATTCGCGCATGGTCTCCACCCGGGCCTACTATGACGTCTGCAAAGAGCTGATCGCCGAGGTCACCTCGCTTTTCGACAAGCCGCGCTTTTTCCATATCGGCATGGACGAGGAGACCGCCCGCCATCAGCGCAATTTCGAGTACGCCGTGATGCGTCAGTACGACCTGTGGTGGCACGACCTGTACTTTTTGCTCGAGCAGGTGGAAAAGAACGGCTCGCGGCCCTGGATGTGGGCGGACTATGCCTGGGAGCACTATGACGAGTTCTATGCCCGGATGCCCAAGTCGGTGCTGCAGAGCAACTGGTACTATGGCGCCGAGTTCGGCCCCGAGCTCCAGTACGTCAAGACCTATGTGGACCTGGAAAAGCATGGCTACGATCAGGTCCCCACGGGCAGCATGTGGAGCAACGACGTCAATTTCGGGGGGACCGTCGAGTTCTGCCGGCAATACATCGCCCCGGAGCGGCTGTTGGGCTTTATGCAGACGGTCTGGCATCCCACCCTGGAGGAATGCCGCCCCGACCACGTGAAGGCCCTGGACCAGGTCGCGGCGGCGCTCGGATAATAGCCAAGGAGAGATTGGAAATGAACATCGTCCTGATCGGCGCGGGCAGCCATAGCTTTGGCCGCGGGCAGATCGTCGATATCCTGAGCGCGCCCGAATTCCGGGGACCCCAGGTCAAGCTGACCCTGGTGGACCAAGACGAGGCGGCGCTGGAGCTGATGGTGCAACTGGCGCAGCGGATCAAGGCCCATCTGGGCAGCGACGTCGCGCTGGAAGCAGCCACCGACCGGCGCAAGGCCTTGCCCGGCGCCCACTATGTCATCACGGCGGTGGCGCGCAAGCGGATGGAGCTCTGGGAGCAGGATTTCCGCGTGCCGCTCGCTTACGGCTTTCGCCACTGCCTGGGCGAGAACGGCGGGCCTGGCGCCGTCTTTCACGCGCTGCGCAGCTTTGAGCTGATCCTGCCCATTTGCCGCGACATCGAGGAGCTGTGCCCCCAAGCGCTGCTGCTCAACTTTACCAACCCCGAGGCGCGGGTGCTGCACGCCATCTTGCACCTGACCCGGGTGCGGGCGGTGGGCATCTGCCACGGCGTCTTTGGCGCACTGAACCTCATCTCGCGCCTGTTGGAGCGCCCCATCGACGAGTTGGACGTCGTCTCGGCGGGGATGAACCACTTTTTCACGATCCTGCGGATCGCGGACAAGCGGACCGGCGAGAACCTCTGGGACGAGCTGGTGGCCAAGGGGCTGGCGGACGAGGCCGCCGCGGCGCGCCCGCTGTGGAAGAAACTGCTGGAGACCTGTGGCGTCTTTTCCTACCCTTCCGATGACCACATCGGCGAGTACCTCTCCTTCGGGTCGGACTATGGCGGGATCAAGTGGCACTATGGGCTCGAGTCCAAGCGGCTGGCGGTGCAGAACCCGCCGCCCCAGCCGGGGCTGGCCGACTATGCCTCGGGGCGGCTCCCGCTGGACGAGTTCGCGCTGCGCCCCACCGCCGAGATCACCGTGCCGATCATCTGCGACATCGAGCAGGACCGCGGACTGTGGCGAGCCGCCGTCAATGTGCTGAACACCGAAGGGTATATCGAGAACCTGCCGCGCGATGGCGCGGTGGAGGTTCCGGCGATCGTCGACGCCCGCGGCGTGCATCCGCAGCACGTGGGCGCGCTGCCCGAGCCCTTCGCGGCGATGATCCGCACCCAGTTCTCCATCATCTCGCTGGTGACGGAAGCCTACCGCACCCGCTCCAAGAAACTGCTGCTGCAGGCGCTCTTGATGGACCCGGTGGTCGATAGCGTCACCGCGGCGGAGAAACTGCTGGACGACATGCTGGAGCGCCAGAGCGAGTTCCTGCCCACCTTCTCGTGACGGGGTGCTGGCATGATAAAGGGAGGCAGTTGTTGAGAAGCAGGTTCCTATCCGAGTTGAACTATGACGACCTGGCGGGTTATCTGGCGCGCGGCGGCCATCCTGCCGATCCTGCCCGAGATCGACCGGAACATCGAGGACACGGCGGCGCAGGCCAACAAAGGCTGGTGGCACCTCGGCGACCCGCGCGACGCGGCATGATGCGCCAACTGGCCTGCGAGGTCGAGCCGGAAACCTAGAAAGGATGCGAGATGAAGAAGCTGCGCCTGAACCAACTGCCTGACAACCGCGAGGGGCATTTCCTCAGCGGCCTGATCCCCGGCCGGTATATCAACAAGGGGACCATGAGCTACAAGGCGCCGGGGTTCGTCACCCATGCCGAGGAAGCGAACCACATCCACGCTGACGCCGAGGTTTTCATCCTGCTGCAGGGCAAGGCGCGCATGGAGATGGATGGGGAGACGGTGGAGCTCGTCACCGGAGACGTGCTCATCGTCGAGCCGGGGGAGAACCACCACCTCATCGCCGATGAGGCCGACCCTTGCATCAACCTCTGGTTGCACGCCGGGCCGGAGCGTAACTCCGCGCAGATCAAGTCCTGAGCCAGCCACCCCAACCGAATCGAGGACTCGACATGGATAGCCGCGAACGTTTTCGTCGCGCCCTGTGCTTCGAGCGCCCCGACCGCGCGCCGCGCGATCTGTGGGCCCTGCCGGGCATTCGCATGTACCGCCAGGACGAGCTGGAGGCGGTGCGGGCCCTTTATCCGCCCGACCTGACCGGCCCCGATTTCAAGTATGGCCCCTCGACGCGGGCCCGGGGCACGCCCGCCGTGGTGGGGACCTATGTGGACGAGTGGGGCTGTCCCTTCACCGTGGCCGAGCCGGGGATCATCGGCGAGGTGAAGGAGCCCCCGCTGGCCGATTGGTCCGCCCTGGACCATTTCCAGCCGCCCTGGGAGATGCTGCGCGAGGCCGATTTCAGCCGGGTGAACGCGAGCTGCGCCGCCACGGACCGTTTTGTCCTCCGCGGGACCATGGCCCGGCCCTTTGAGCGGATGCAGTTCTTGCGCGGGTCGGAGAACCTGTACGTCGACCTGGGCTATGGCGCCCCCGAGATGTATCGGCTGCGCGAGATGCTGCATGACTTTTTCTGCCACGAGATGGAGCTGTGGGCCCAGACCGACGTGGATGGCATCTCGTTCATGGACGATTGGGGGACGCAAAAGGCGCTGCTGATCGCCCCGGCGATGTGGCGCGAGCTGTTCAAGCCCCTCTATGCCGACTATTGCCGCATCATCCACGGCGCGGGGAAATTCGCCTTTTTCCACTCGGACGGCCATATCACCGACATCATCCCCGACCTGATCGAGATCGGCGTGGATGCCGTCAACTCGCAGCTCTTCTGCCAGGATATCGAAGAGCTGGGACGGCGCTTCAAGGGCCAGATCACCTTCTGGGGCGAGATCGACCGCCAGTGGATCCTGCCGCTCGGCAGCACGGAGCAGGTGCGCGAGGCGGTGCGCCGTGTGCGCCGGGCGCTGGACGACGGGCGCGGCGGCGTGGCGGCCGAGTGCGAGTGGGGCATCGGCACGCCCCGGGAGAACATTGAGGCCGTCTTTGAGGCCTGGCTGGAATAGGCAAAGGAGAGAGCAGCATGCCCAGACCCAACCTGTTGTTCATTTTCACCGACGAGCAGCGCGCCGATACCCTGGCCGCTTACGGCAACCGGCGCATCCAGATGCCCAACCTCAACCGGCTGGCGGAGCAGAGCGTGGTCTTTGACCAGGCCTACGTTACCCAGCCCGTCTGCACCCCCTCGCGCTCCAGCATCATGACCGGGCTCTATCCGCACACCAGCGGCCTGACGGAGAACAACCTGGCCCTGCCGGACGAGGTTCCCTGCCTGGTGGAGCTGCTGGACCAGCCCGCCGAATACGTCAAGGGCTACTATGGCAAGTGGCACCTGGGCGACGAGATCTTCAAGCAGCACGGCTTTGATGACTGGGTGGGCGTGGAGGACAACTATATCGAGTATTACAGCCCCAAGCGCGACCGGGACGCCCGCTGCGAATACCACCACTGGCTGGTGGCCAACGGCTTTGCGCCCAAGAACGGCAGCGTCTTTGGCCGGGGCGAGGCGGCGCGGCTGCCGGAGGCGTTCGGCAAGCCGGCCTTTTTGGGGCAAGAGGCCTCGCGTTTCATCCGCGAGAACAAGGACAACCCGTTTAT
>JAAYZQ010000269.1 GCA_012514775.1 Anaerolineaceae bacterium | reverse complement strand
GTGGCCTGGGGCGCGCGCATCAATGGCTTCCAGGGCGACGTGGACGAGCTGGTGGAGCGCTCGCTGCGCCAGGCTGCGCTGTGGGACGAGGTCAAGGACAAGCTCGCCCAGGGCGGGTATTCCCTCTCGGGCGGGCAGCAGCAGCGGCTGTGCATCGCCCGCGCCATCGCCGTCCGCCCCGAGATCATTCTCATGGACGAGCCGGCCTCGGCCCTGGACCCCATCGCCACGCTCAAGATCGAGGACCTCATGCGCCAACTGGCCGAGAACTATACCATCATCGTCGTCACCCACAACATGCAACAGGCTGCCCGCGTCTCGGACCACACCGCCTTTTTCATGATGGACGAGGACCGCGCCGGCTACCTGGTGGAACAGGGGCCGACGGACGAGATGTTCACCCATCCCCGGGACCCGCGGACGGAGGATTATATCACGGGGCGCTTTGGCTAGGTGGAGAGGGAAATGCCGAGCAGGCGCTCGGCGCTCCCAGCGTGAGCGCAATAATCCGCTTGCCTGGAGGGCGGGCCCGGGGGCTGGCGTCGCCCAGTCGTCAGCTTCCTGTCACGAATCTGCGCACCTCCCGCGGAAACCGGTCGTATGGCTAGTAGCGGTCGTACGACCGTGAATCTGCGAGGAGGTACTGGGATGAAGGGAAAGAACGTGCTTGTCGTCCTGGCATTGGTGCTGCTGGTGGTCGCGAGCTGCGCGCCCGGCCCGAACACGCTGGCCAGGACGCCCGACGAAGAGGGGGACGTCGCCGGGTTCTGGTGGGGGCTGTGGCACGGCATCATCGCGCCCATCACGTTTGTCATCTCGCTCTTTAACGAGAACGTGCACATGTACGAGGTCCACAACAACGGTGGCTGGTACAACTTGGGCTACCTGCTGGGCCTGATGGTCATCTTTGGCGGCGGTGGCGGAGGGGCCAGCCGGCGGCGAGGAAGGGATTACTGACGCGTGACGGAAGGTCCGCTGTGGCTCACCATCGAGGGAAGCCGGGAATTATGGCCCTTCCGGCTGGGGCAAGAGCACCATGCTGCGTGCCTTTGACCGGCTGAACGACCACGTTATCTCGCTGTTCAGCGGCAGCCTCAGGAGGGAGTGATGAGCGCCAGGTCCGGTAGTGCTCAGACCAGGGGACTTCAGGCGCTGAAGCATAGCCTGTTCTTTGTCTCCTGGCCGTTCTTTATCCTGTACCTCCTTTTGCCTATCTATGGCCGAGAGATCGGCGCGAGCACGGTCGAGATCGGGCTGTTCTTCTCGGCGTTCTCGCTGATGACCGTCCTGATGCGGCCCGTCATTGGCCGGGCCGTGGACCGCTTCGGACGGCGGCCCCTGCTGGTCCTCGGGCTGGCGGGCTATGCAGCCACGTGGGCCAGTTTTGCCTTTATCGACCAGGTGTGGGGCATCATCACGGCGCGCATTCTGCAGGGGGTTTCCTCGTCGTTCGTCTGGCTGACCGCCTACACCATCGTCGCCGACCTGACCGACGCCGGGGGGCGCGGGAGGGCCTTTGGCAGCGTCGCCCAGGCCAGCACGCGGGGCTCTATCGTGGGTGCCTTTCTGGGGTACACCCTGCTCACCACGGGCTTTAGCCGGCCCGATGCCGGCGGCCCGGCGAGCTGGCAGCTTTTGTTCCTCGGCTATGGCGTCGCCGGCCTGGTGGGGCTGCTGCTGGCCGTGTGGCTCCTGCCCGAGACGAGCCCGCGCGGGACGCGGGCGGCGGATCGCGACGGGGGCGCGAGGGGTGAGGTCACCTGGTCGCGCCCCTGGCTGCTCCTGCTGCTGGTGACGCTCGTCACGGGAGCATCGTGGGCCATGGTCTCGCCGATCCTGGTCGTTTTCTTGCAGGACAACCTGGAGGTAGGTGTGGATGCCCTGGCGTGGGCCTTTTTGCCGGCCGGGCTGGTGTGGGCCTTCCTGCCCGCCTATCTCGGCAGGCTGGCCGACCGCTTCGGGCGCAAGCCGCTGATGATCCTGGGGCTGGCCATGGCCGCGGCCAGCTCGGTTGTCGTCCCCGGCCTGTCGAGCATGGCGGCGTTCGCCGCCGTGTGGGCGCTCCAGGCACTGTGCTACGCGGCAGGCGACCCGGCGGAGCAGGCGCTGGTGGCCGACCTGACCGGCGAGGACCAGAGGGGCCAGGCGTATGGCCTGTATGCCATGGCCGCCGACCTGGGCGCGGCCATCGGACCCCTGGCCGGGGCCTGGCTGTACCAGGCCGTTAGCCCCCGGGCTCCTTTTGTGGCCAACGCCGTCGTGCTGGCCGCGTGTGCCGTGGTGCTTGCCGCCTGGCTGCGCGTGCCCGCCCGGCAGCCCGCCCCTGTCCAGCCCGCGGCGCCGGGCAAAGGCAGCCCCGGGGAGGAATAGCGGGACCCGCGAATTCTCTGGCGGCCTTCCAGGTCACTCCTGCTGCGCGGCGTGCAGCGCCATGGCCGCGTGGTGGGCGAGGGTCATGGGCAGGCGGGTGTAGAGGTAGTCGCTGGCCAGGTTCTTGGGCAGGACGATGTGCAGCAGCCCGAGGAGCTGTTGCGCGGCCACCATGGGGCAGACCATCCTCATGCCTTGCACCTCCATGGAGGGTTGGGTCCTGGGCTCCAGGTCGAGGGAGGAGAGGTCCTGTTCCAGCAGCCAGGCAGCCGTCTCGCCCACGAACCCCTGGCCCAGGGGAACCCACTCGGGAGGCGCCAGCCTGTCGGGGCCGTGGTGGGCCAGGCGCACCAGGCCCTTCTGCTCCGCGTCGAGCCGGTGGACCGAGGCCTGCACGCTGCAAAAGTCGCTGGTCAGGCTGCCGACCAGCGTCTCGGCCAGGGCCTGCGCCGAGGGCTGGTTGGAGACGGCCTGGGCCACGGCCTCCAGGGCGACCAGCGCCCCGTTCGTCTCCCCGGTGAGCAGGTCCAGCTTGTGGTCGACGTCCTGCAGCCGCTCTTCGAAGCGGTGCTGGTTCTGCTCCAACCTGTCGGACTCGTCGCCGACGAGCACCGACGTCAGGGACGCGGTAAAAATGCCGGTCACGGTCAGGCCCAGCAGGATCATGCTCACGGTCAACAGGCGCCCGGTGGAGCTTGACGGGTTGTACAGGTCGGCAAAGCCGCCCGTGACGATGGTCGAGAAGCTCCACCACAGGCTGTCGCCGAGGCTGCCGATCGACTGGTCCTCTTTCCCTTCCAGGGCGCTGATGGCCAGCGCGCCGAACAGCAGCAAGGCCAGGGCGATGAGCACCGCGCGTTTCAGCAGGTTGATCTCGAAGGTCTTGGTCAGCTTGTCCAGCCCGCGAAAGACAAACAGCAACAAGCGCATCGCCCGGGTGAGGCGCAGCAGGCGCAGCAAGCGCACGAAACGGGCGATGCGCACCAGCCGGCCGAACCGGAGGACCGCGTAGAAGGGGATGGAGGAGACGAAATCGAGCCAGTAGTTGCGAACGTACCAGCCCTTGTCGTCCGACACCGCCAGGCGCACAAAAAAGTCGCCCAGGAGCATGACGCAGATGGCCGTATCCACGATGGTAATCACCTCGATGGTTGCCCCCGGCAGGTTGGGGACCATCATCTCGAACAGCGTCATGGCCACGACGACCAGGATGGAGACGAGGACGATGGCATCGACGGCGATCACGCGCCTCTCGCTGCCCAGCAATTCGACGAGTCGTGTGCGCAGGTGCCGCTCCTGGATCACGTCGTCCAGCTCTCGGAGGCGCTTTTTCAGGCGCTCCCACTCCCCGGACATGCGATTGATATCCTCCAGGGTTTGTTCCGCGGCGGAGGGATTGCCCATCTCCACGTACTGCGCGAACACCTCATCCGCCTTGGCCAGGCGGGCCTCGACGGCGTTCATCTCCTGGTCGACGGCCGCGCGCATCCGCCGCAGCGTGTCCTCCGTACAGTCCATCAAGCGCCACTGCTTCGCGCGTCGATGGATCTCGCCGACCCGCTCTTCGCGCTCGGACAGTGGCAGCGCCTCGGCCTGGAGCAACGTCAAAGCACACCTCCTCTGCTGTGGTGCCGCGTGGTCGCAGCGTTGTGCTGGGTAGTCTGGACGGCAATCGCCGTGGAGGACAAATTATAGCACGGGGGCCGGGCATCGACAAACCGAAGCGGCGGCGTTGGCGAGAGCCCCTCGCATGGGGTGGGCGGCACGAGCGGCAGGCGCCATCCACCTGGAGCACAACCGGCCTCCTTGGGAATCTGGCAAGGATAGGCGGGGAACCCCACGCCTCCAGAGGCTCTTGCGGTTGCGACAGGCTACGGCGCGTTGATCAAAGGCAGATAGACGCCACGGCCGTTGACGACGACGGCCGCGCTGCGCTGCCAGACGTTGCCCAGGCCATCGTCGACGAGGGCCGTGTTGACGATGGTGCGCGGCGAGGTAACGTGGGCGTCGAGGCGGGCGCTGTAGGTGATGGTCACCGGCTCGGCCGCGGCGACGGTGCCCGTCCAGGTGATGACGCCGCCCGCCTCGCCGCCGGTGCCGGCGCTGGCCCATAGATCGCCCTGGTATTCCAGCTCGACGGGCAGCGTGTCGGTCACGCGCACGCCCGCCAGGGCCGGGCCGGGGTTCTCCAGGCGGATGGTGTAGCGCAGGACGTCGCCGGGGCCGGGCAGACGCGGCTCGACGTGCTTGGACGAGCCCTGGAGCGTGCCGTGCAAGAACGACCCGGTTCGCTGATAGTTCCCCCGCCCTGTGCCCCACAGCACGCGGGCGCCGGCCGTGCCGGGCAGGTCGTAGGCCACAAACCCGGAGTTGGCCGTGTTCAGCACTATCTCCAGGTCGGCGTCGGCATCGAGGTTCGCCAGGGTGGGAGCGGCCAGCGCGCCGTTCCAGTCGGCGCTGCCAAAGGCCGGCGGCAGATCGATCTCGTGGAGGGGGTTGCCCATGGCGTCCAGGACGTGCAGCTTGCCGGTCTGGCCGCTCCCCTTTTCGACCCAGGAAGCGACAATGACCTCGGCGCGCCCGTCACCGTCCAGGTCGGCGACGGCCGGCTCGGAGGCAAAGCGGTAGGGGCCCCCGGTATAGACGGCGTAGGGCCAGTTGCCGTGCTCGGTCTTGTCCAGCCAGAAGGCATGGACGCGGCCGTCGTAGGAAGAAAAGAGGATCTCCAACTCGCCGTCGCCGTCCAGGTCGGCCAGGGCCGGGTTGGGCTGGTTGTTCTCGATCTCGCCATAATCCTCGCTCAGCGGCGCGCCCGTGTCGACGGGCGGGGCCTGCCAGTCGTAGCCGCCCGCGGCAAACCGGCTGCGGTCGGCGTTGAACAGGTAGACGCCGTTGTACTTGCCCGGCGGGTGCCCCACGGAGCAGTCGTAGACGTTGCCCACGGCCGCCACTTCCGCCAGGCCATCGCCGTCGACGTCGCCGATGGCCGCCGGGCCGTGGGCAAAGTTGGTGCGATAGCTCTCTTCGCGCACGCCGTCGCACGCGCCCCAGCCCCGCAGCTCGATGGCCTGGCTCTCCCAGACGCCGACCTTGCCCCATGCTTTGCCGCCGTACATGGGGTGCGCCGGGACGTGGCTGCCGCCGGCCTCGTAGGCGCAGATATAGTGGACGTCGGAGGGCACGACGATCTCGCCCAGGCCGTCGCCGTCGAGGTCGCCGACGGCGGCGTTGTCGTTGTAGATGCCCGAGGCGTAGCCGCTGTCGTCGGCCAACTGGGGCCAGCCGGGGCGCAGCGCCCCGTCGTGCTCGTAGACCCAGGTGTTGACCTTGCTGGCGGTGCCGGTCACGACGATCTCCAGCGATCCGTCGCCGTCCAGGTCATAGGCCGACAGGCCGCGCAGCTCGCCGTCGGCGGGGTGGCGGGGCCAACCGGGCTGGAAGTAGCCCTCGTGGTCATAGACCGAGACAATGCCACCGCCGTGGGCGGTGACGATCTCCAGGTCGCCGTTGCCGTCCACGTCGGCCACGACGACGCCGGGCCAGGTGCGGCCCACGTTGCCGGCGTCGGGCTCGCTGCGGTCGTGGCCCGACTTTACGCGCCACTTGAGCGCGCCCGTCGCGCCATCGAGGACGACGATGGAATAGGCCGAAGCGATGACCTCCGCCGACCCGTCGCCGTCGAGGTCGGCCACGGCGGGGGAAGAGTACCAGCCCGTCTCGCACCACGAGTTAAAGCAGCCGCCAAGCTGCCACTTCAGGACCGGCGGCTGGAGGGCCGTTCCCGGCTCGGCAGCACGCGAAGGGGTCTGAACTGCCATCCCGGCCAGTGCCATGACCAGGACGAGAAGCATCGTGAATCCAGGCCGCCCGTTCGTCTGCATCGCATTCCTCCTTGTTCCGCCCTTTGGCGCAGCGCGTGCACGTTCGAAATCAACAACGTCGCGTCAGCGCATCAAGGCCGTGAGCAGCGCTTGATTGTTCCACATGCGGTTGGCAGCAGGGTGTATTCTATCATACATCCTGGGGAAAGAGCAAACCGACCTGTTTCGGGCCGAGGAATTCTGAGTATGGCTCGGGTTTGGCCCGCTTGCTCCCGCCAGATCTGGCGGTCCGGGCGTGGATCTGGCGACCACGCCGAGCGAACAAGTAGAGTCGGGCTTGCGCCTCGCTATAATCAGAATTGGTGGCGCTGGGCCGGCGCCGCGAGGAATGAACACATGTGGGGAACGCCAGCATCCTGGCGGTCAGGAGTGGGCAAGATGCTGGCGTTCCGATGGGCAAATGGTCCTGGTGACCACTGCCCCGGCCGTTCAGTTGGCAGCGGCGTCCGAGAGGACGCCGCTGCCAAAAGAGATACGATCAGGGCAGCTGGACGATGCGGCCTTCGCCCTCCCATGGATAGTCGGCGGCGCTGATGAGCCCGCTCAGCCCAACCTCGATATAGTTGGCCAGGGCCAGTTGGTACGTCACGCCGAGGGTCGTGTACGGCGCCCCCCGGAATGGGTACTGATCGCCACCCTGGGCCAGAAAGTCGATGGTGGCAACGTTAAGCGGCGGGCCATCGACCACCGCGCCACCGCTGACGATGACCGTCCCGTCGTCCAGCACCACGTCGACCACGCGCGTTCCGGGCGTGGCGACGGTTCCGTCGTCGTTCAGAAGCTGCGGGGTGCCGGCCGGGTCCCAGGTGTAGGAGAACCCGGAGATCTGGGCAAAGCGCCCGTCGACGAGCTCGACGCGCGACACCGCGTTCTCCAGGATCTCCTTGAACTGCGCGCGCGGGACGCCGGGGACCAGCGACAGGAAGTTGGCAAAGGGCAGCATGTCAAAGGTGTCGAGGAGTGTGATGTCGCCGGCTTCGAT
>JAAYZQ010000268.1 GCA_012514775.1 Anaerolineaceae bacterium | reverse complement strand
CAGTCCCTCAGGGTTGCCGGCCAGATTTTGAATTGTCTCAGAATAGGTCATGGTTGATGCTCCGGAAAAAGTCGTGGGAACCGGTTGTCTGCAGCGCACATTGGAGCGGCCGGCAATCTGCGGCTACGGCACAGCCAGATCAAAGAGGAACCTTCCCGTACGATTCGAAGGGATGCCGAGCCCGCTCTGCCTTGCGCGGACCACGTAGTACAAAGCGTTGCCGGGTGCCGCGTCAGGGTATTGGCTTTCGGGCGCCGGAACTTCATCCACAAGGGTCGTCGCGTCGGGCTCGAAGTACGGGTCTGCGCTCCGGTGCACCTCGTAGGCATCGTTCCAGGCAAAATGCGCCCACTTCAGGAGCACACCCCCTTCTCCAGGGGCAGCGTTCACATCTACTTCCTGCGGGCCCTCAAGCCGGCCCGCGCCGAAAGCGCTCGGCGGCTGTGGAGCGGCGTCGACCGAGGCCCACCAGGCGATCTCCGCGTCGCCCGCACCGCCATCGTCGTCATCGTTCACGTGGACGTCCAGGCCGAATAACCCCCCGTACCCTGGGGTGATGCCGGTCTCATCCAGCGGCAGCCTGATCTCTACGCGGTAGCCCTCGACAGTCTGGAGGATCTGGAATGCGGCGCCTGGCGGAATCGGTGCTGAGCTTGCACCCACTGCGACAGCCGTATCGTTCCAGCAGAATCCCAGATCGAAGTCGTTGGTTCCGTCATAGGACGCGCCCCGGCTGTAGTCGCCATCGATCAGGAGCACGACGCAATCATCGTCATCTTTGGAGAAGCTATCGTTCACCAGTAAGTCGTCGGTCACGCTGGCCACAACATACAGGTGGGTGTCATCGTAGAGGGTCTGGTAACTTGCCGATAAATCGTCGTCGCCGCCGATCGTGTCCACACCGAATAGAACGTTGTCGACAGCCTGAACTGGGGCCTCATCCCATGCCGCGTCCAGGAAGCCGTCGATGACGATTGGCTCCTCAGTCCTTCGCACGGCCGCATTCCCCGTGGGATCCTCCGTCACGTAAAGCAGATCGATGCCATGCCCGGCGCCGGTGTTGCGGCTGTATTGCTTGTGCGCCGCGCCGTTCCAGTGCTCGTGGGCGCCCTGGCTGGCCATCGCAGTTCCGTCATCTTCCGGGTCGTAGAAAGTGCCTGATGGCGGGTCGTCCGCCAACGCCATCTCGTGCAGGTAGTCCTGCACCCCCTCGACATCGAGGACCTCAGGCCAGTCGGTGCGCAGGCTCAGAAAGTCGAAGGCAACTGAATCGATGGCAACAGGGTCCATGGACAGGAACAGGCTCGCCGGCCACCACTCATCGCCCGCATTGCATTCCGGCGTGCTGCAGAATGGGGGCACGCTCCACTTGGAGGGAGCTCCGTTCCAGCCCCTGCCGGCATAGATAGCATCGAGCATGTAGAGCAGCGTCCTGCCGCCCATGCCCTCGTGGCCATTCAGGTCGACCAGCGGCCGGTACAGGGCCATCTCCGTTCGGTCTCCGACGGTGGGAGGGGCGGGCGGGGTTTCCCGTGGCAGCCGCATGTGTAGGTTGTAGTATCCCCCCGTCGTTGGCTTGCGGACATCGGTGGCGCCGTACAGAGAGCCGAAATGGT
>JAAYZQ010000267.1 GCA_012514775.1 Anaerolineaceae bacterium | reverse complement strand
ATCAGACCCGCCCATCCTCCTCTATGCCGGCTACGATTGGGGCGACTTGCCAGATAGCTACAACACGTACACCGAGAGTGACGGCGCCCGGCACGCCATCCAGGACTACACCAACACGGGCTCACCCCAGACGCAAGGCGGCATTCCCGCCGTCTGGTTGGGCACGTTGGTCGATTACTCGCCCAATGCCGAGAACAACGGCCAGCCTGATGACCTGGCCTTGGGCGACGACACGAGCGATCTGGACGACGAAGATGGCATCGCCGTAACGGGCTACTGGTCGGTTGAATATGGCGGCCAGATCGTGGTGGACGTGAACAGCTCGGAGGGAACCTGTACCGGCTGCCGCCTTGGCTTCTGGTTCGACTGGGACAACAACGGCACATTTGACGAGGGAGAGGGTTACGTGCAGCCCGTGGGCTACGGTTCTCAGACGGTGACCTTTGACATTCCAGCCATGCCGCCCTCGTCCCTGGTTCTTGCTCGATTCCGGCTCTACGATGGGAACTATGTCGGGCCCATCCTGCCCACCGGTGTTGTGACGAACGGGGAAGTGGAGGACTATGTGCTGGACATCACGCCGACCGCGGTCACCATGCTCTGGTTCGAGGCTACGAGCTGGGGAGATGCAATCTTGACGAGCTGGAAGACGGCCAGTGAGGTCGACAACCTGGGCTTTAACATGTACCGGGCCGAGTCGCCCGACGCAGAGCCCGCGAAACTCAACGATGCCCTGCTTCCCAGCAAGTCTCCTGGCAGCCTGATCGGGTACGAGTACAACTATCTCGACCGCACGGCCACACCTGGCGTCCTCTACTACTACTGGCTGGAGGCGGTCGACAGCCGGGGTGGGACAGAGCAGCATGGACCGGTATCGGCTATCCTGACTCCACGGACCCTGTATCGAGTCTTTATGCCGGTGGTCAAGTAGGCCGTCCCTGGCACCCCACGTGGCCACTTACCATGGCCACGGACCAACGTAAGCGGAGGCGCTCTTGCAAAGCGCCTCCGCGTCATGCCTTTTGTCGCCTGCTGCCCCTCAAGGACAAGATCACACGAAAATTCCCCTGGGCACGGCCACGCGTACGGTAACCGCCGGATCCACGATCTGGCCGATGCGCACATCGCCGGCGATGCTGACCAACATGTACGCTTCCTCCTGGCTCAGCCCCTTCTCGCGCTGCAGCCACGACACCATATCCTCGAGCGCGATCTTGATCGCTTCCTCCAGGCCCCCCTCCGCCGACGCGATGGTCATGATCTCCGTCGGACTTTCGAGGCGGGGACGCTCGATGGGCATGTCGTGGCGCACGTCCAGGCGGATCGTGACCTCGGCGCCACACTCGACGCCGGTGCCACACACCTCCCCGTCGCCCATGGTGGCGTGCACGTCGCCCACACCGAACAGCGCGCCCTCGACGAACACCGGCAAGTACATCTTGCAGCCGGCCTTGACGTCGGTCGTGTCAAGGTTGCCGCCATGGGCCCCGGAGCTAAGGGTAGTTATGGGCTCCAGGGGAGCCACGCCGATGGTGCCAATCATGGGCTTCAGCGGCAGCCGGACGCGGCTGCCGTATCGCATGCTACCATCCGGTTCCACATGGAAGACCCTGGTGTAGGGGCCGGGAATGGTATCTTGCAAGAAGCCAAAGCCGGGGATGATCAGCGCTGCGCCCCAATTCCAGGGCTTGATCTCCAGGATCTCGGCCACCAGCGTGTCGCCCGGTGCGGCTCCCTCCACGTATACCGGACCCGTCGCCGCATTCACGTGGCCGAGGTCGATCTTGCTGGCCGAGTCTTCGTCGGAATGGATCTGATCGTCCAGAGCGTCCAGCGTCTCAAAGACGATTGTCTCCCCCGGCTGGATCCGAATAGCCGGTGGGTGCGCCGCGCTAAAGGTGTACGTCGCTGTCTCTTTGCTCAGTCGAATCATGGTCCCCCCTCTCAGAGTAGAAAATACCCTTGTGCGCCAGGAGCCTTCTACCCGCCAAACAAGAACTCTATTGCCGTATCCTTGACTTGCCTCATAGACGGCCGCGCTTCCTTTGCCGCCTCTGCGTACTCCACCACCAGGCTGAGCTTTCCCGCGCAAGTAACCACCCCCAACACCAGGTTGACGGTGGCCAGAGGAAAGCCGCCTCCGGGCTGCATGATCAGGCGATCCAGCTCCAGCGCCCCGTACTGCCTCGGAAAGT
>JAAYZQ010000029.1 GCA_012514775.1 Anaerolineaceae bacterium | reverse complement strand
TCGGCCGGCGCACCTCGGCAGCCGGCGGCGCGGGCCGGGGCGTCGGCATGGGCGGGGCGATGGGCTCGCCGGGTCCGTGTTGTTCCGCGGCAGCCGGCCGCGGGTCTGGCTGCGGCGCCGGCCGGGCCGTGTCCGGGGTACGGGGCGCTGTCATCCCCTGCGCCCGGCGGGCCCGCTGGCGCTCCGCCAGGGCGTCCAGCAGCAGGTCCAGGATCTGGTCCGTCGTCGATCGATCGTTTCCTTGATTTTGGCTCGACATCTCTTATCCTCGCTTCCCTATCCCTGCTGCCTAACGCACCACGAAAAAGCCCAAGATCTCGCCGATGCTGGCAAAGACGTTGGTGTAAAAGTTGCCCCCCAACTGGCGGAACAGCTCGAACTTCATGCTCGGCGCACCGATGAACGGCCGCAGCGTCCAGGCCATCTGGCTGCCCACGAAGGCATAGACGAGGACCCACAGCCACAGGACCCAACGCCGGGCCGAGGCCCCCTCCTTGCCCGCCGCCGAGACAATCCTCATCCCCTGCGCCAAAAAGATCACGCCGACGATGCCGCAGACGGCAAAGATCGTAACGTTCAGAAGCTTGAAGAACTGGTAGCCCGCGGTCGTGAGCAAAAAGAAGACGACGATGGGCGCAAAACTGAGGAGCAGGACGGCGGTGACGGTGATGGCCGTCAGCATCAGGGCGACGTTCTGGGTCAGGCTCTGGTTAGAGCCAAAGAGCACGTTGAAAAAGTAGAGCGTGGGCGAGCAGACGATGAGCGTCGCCAGGAACAGCAGCGGCAGCTTGGCTGCCGAGCTGAGCGTCTGCCACAGGCTATGGGTCGAGCCCAGGACGGCGCCATACAGCGCCAGAAAGAGGACACTCGATATCAGCATGGCTCGCATCTTGTCGTTGAGCCCGATCCCGTCGCGGATCTCCTGGAAAAAGTGGTAGCGGTTGCGCAGGATGGTCTCGATGACCGCCAGATCCTGGATCCCGCGGCTCGTGGAATCTTGATCTGCGCCTGGCTTGGAAACTGCGGCGTCTCTCATGGGTCATTGCCTCCAAATCAATTTTGTGCGTCTGCACGCGTAGGGATCTCGCCCGGGCGGCGAGAAGGCAGAACGGGCGCGCCCCGCCCACGGGCGCCGCCATCCCATCGCAGCAGCAAGGCCAGGCCGGCTGCCAGGGGCAGCGCCAGAACGGGCAGGGTGATCAGCGCCTGAAGGGCCATCCGGTTGTTCCACGGTCCTGTTCCCAGCCGGCTGCCCAGGACCAACTCGTCCAGGACGGTCATCACGGCAAAGAGCAAGACCGCCGGGGCCAGGGCGGGCAGTGTGCCCACGGCCAGGGCAAAGGCACGGCCCCGCCAGGAGCGGGCGTGGAGGAACAAGAACGCGCCACAGGTGACGACGACAAAGGTGCTGGCCGGAAACAGGATGCTCAGGCTCACATTCTTGGAAGTGATGGTCAGAGCATCGATACGGGCCAGGGCATAGACGGCGTGCAGCGCCGCCGCTGCCAGGCCCGGAAGGGCGGCAAGGCCCAGTCTGCGCAGCGTCGCCGCCCTGTCCCCGCCCCTGCGTGCCTGCCAGAACAGGGCGAGCAGCAACAGCAGCCCGGCAGCCGCGAGGAACATCGCCGCCCCGCCGTGATCCTGAAGGAAAAGAAGCGTGTTGTCCAGGCTGTCAAGGAGGGTGTCGCCCACCACCCACAGCCAGGAGGGCTCGGGTCGGAGGCGAAGGACAAAATCGCCGCCCTGGTGCTCAAACAGCAGGACCTTGTCGGGGCCGACGTCAGCCATTTGCAGGCGGGCGTTGTAAAAGAGCTGGCCCTCCCAGCCCGCCGTCACGCCCTCGACTTCGACGAAAGAGTAGCGGGCGCCGCCCGCCAGGCGCACCGGGACCACGCCCGCCGGCGCGCCGGCGTAGCGCTGGATCCGGCCGCCGTCCTCGGCCCGGTCTTCCACGAGCTGGTACGGTGCTTCTGCCTGGAGGGCCAGGCGCGGATCGCCCAGCAGAAAATAGTAGGGAAAGCTGGCAAAGCCGGCCAGCGTACCCTGGTTTTGCACCTGGATGGCGTGGCCGGCCGGGAACTCGGGCCAGGTATAGCGCAGGGGCAGCCCCTCGAACTCGCCCAGCAGGTAGCCCTCGTTGGGGCTGTAGGCAAAGCCGGCATAGGCCGCCGCGCCCCGGCTGACCAGGGCCAGGGCCAGGGAGTTCTCTTCCCAGAGGCGAAAGGTGTTGCAGCTCCCCGTGGCGACCACCACCGGCCCCAGCCTGGGCAGATCCGCCGCCCGCACGGCCACCCCTTCCTCCAGGTATAGGGTGGTCTGGCTGCCGTGGCCGGTAAAGGTCAGGTAATCGGCTGCGGCCAGGCTGGCCAGGAACCGCGACTTGGTCAGGGGCTGCCTGCTCCCCTCCGGCCCCAGGATCTCGGCCTTGCGGTGGCCTGCTGGATTGGCCGAGTTGGCGGCATAGACCTCCGCGCCGCGTACCTCGGACGCCCGCTGCCAGAGCGCCCGGGCCTGCTCCATGCTGTTGCCGCTGATGATGCCCGTGGAAACCGCCGGCTCCCTGCCGCGCATCGCCAGGCCAAAGGCCACCAGCACCTCGTCCGACAGGTGGTCGGGCGAGACGACCCACAGGAGATAGACGGGCTCCCGCGCCAGGGCTTCGCCCAGGCTCTCGACCAGGGGCAGCCCCTCCGCCGCGGCCATCTCCCGGGCCAGGGCGTGGTAGGGGTCGGCCGGATCGGCCAGGATGACGGCCGTCTCTTGCGCCTCGGCCGCGGAGCAGGTCGCCCACAGCAGAACCAGCAAGAGTGCCAGGCCTGCCGCCCTGTGCTTTATCTGCCCGCGCCCCTGGCCTTCATAGCCGTAGAGATCCATCCCCGGCAAGGCACGGCCGAGCCGAAAAGGCCTGTGTTTGTCTTTCACGCTGTCTCCGTGGCCGGCCGTCACCAGCGCAGCGACGGCAGAGTGACAAAGATGACGGTCAGCACCCAGAAAAATGTCCAGGCCGCCAGGGCATAACGCCAGCGGTCGAACTTGAGGAGGGGCACGAGCAGCGTGGTCAGGGCCACGGCCCAGAAGGAAGGCCGCTCGAGGAGCTGCGGCCAGCCCAGGGCCGTGCCGTCGGGCGCAAAGGCCAGCCAGCGCAGCACCAGGGCGCCGACCACCGGCAGGGCGGCCGCCACCACGGCGTCGGCCGTGCCCCAACCGGCGTGGGCCGCCTGCAGCTCGCGGCCCACGTCCTCCACGCCAAAGCGCGCGGCCACTCGGGCCTCGGCGGCCGCCTCGTCCAGGCCCTCGGCCCGTGCCTGGGTCAGCGCCTCGTACAGGTGATCGCGTAGCTCGTCCAGGACCTCGTTTTCGGTCTCGCTGTCCAGGTCCATCTGGGTGCGGATGCCGGCCAATAGTCGCCCTACGGCCGCCGCTTCTCCGCCCTCTCCTCCTTGCCCGCCGGTCATGCCTGGCTCTCCACGCCGAGCAGTTGGTCGACGTGCCGGGTAAAGGCTTCCCAGCCTTGCAGCTCTTTTTCCAGGCGGCGGCGGCCCGCGTCGGTGATGGCATAAAACTTGCGCCGGCGGCTGCCCTCCTCGCCCTGCCACTCGGCACGCAGCAGCCCCTGGCGCTCCATCTCGTGCAGCCTGGGATAGATCAGCCCTTCTTTGAACTGGAAGTAGCCCTGGCTCCGGGTCTCCAGCTCCTGGATGATCTCGTAGCCGTACATCGGCCGGTCCATCTCGGCCAGCAGGTTCAACACAATGACCGTGGTGGTGCCTTTGCGCATCTGCTCTCGAATTCCCATGGATGCCCCTTACCTAGTTATCTTATGCATTTGGCAGTATATCACACTCCGGCCGGGCTGTCAAGCCCTCTCTTGACAAGGATACCTAAGCATGTTATACTGGCGGCACTCGCCACAGAGGAGGAACGATGCACGGTATCCTTCGACTGGGCCTTCTGGGTCTGTGCCTTTCACTCCTCGTCGGCTGCGCGGGCGCGCAGGCGGGTAGCCAGCACAGCCAGGAGGCGTTGGCCGGCCGGGTGCCTGTCGAGGCGACGGACATCTTTTTCCTCGATCTGAAGCCCGAAGGCCAGGTGGGCCACGACTGGGTGCGGTTCTTGACCAGGCTTGAGCAGATCCCCGAAGGCCGGGATGCGCTGGACGCCATGCTGGCGGGCTTTGAGGTCAAGACCTATCCCATCCAGGACCTCGTCTCCGGCTCCGGGGTCAGCGGCACCTGGAACCGCGTGCATTACGCCATCCTGCGCATCGACGACGCGGAGGCGGTGCGCCAGGCCATGCACGCCCCGGAGGTGGGCGCGACCTGGACCGAGGAGAAGTTCGGCGGCCGGCTCCTGTACGATGGCGCCGGCCCGGATCGCGATGGCCGCCCGAGGTTCCTTTCCTGGACGGCGACCGAGGATCTGCTGTACGTGGTCAGCTCGACGCACAATTCGCCCCTGCCCCAGCTCAAGAGCCTCCTCGATCTGCCGGAGGACGAGAGCCTGGCGGCGCTGCCTGCCTGGCGGACCCTGGCCGACCGGCTGCCCGACGAGGCAGTGGCCCTCTACTTCACCAGGCCGCCCCGGCAGTCTGCGCCACCCCCGGCCGGTGCTTCGCGCAGAGATCTGCTGGCCGCCCACCTGCAGGCGCTGGCCCTGGCTGTCGTGCCCGACGAGGGCGGCCTCAGGATCCAGATCGAGGGCACGTTGAGCGATGATGCCGTCGACGTGCCCGAGATCCGTGCTCTGTACGACCTGACGGCCCTGGATCCCGACTCGTGGCCAGGCTTGCCGGCGGATACAGCCGTGGCCATCATGGGCCACGACGCTCCGACGACGTGGCCCTGGGCCTACAGCGTCCTCGACGTCGACGGCCCGTTCCACCTGCTGCGCCAGGGGCTGGCCCTCGACCTGGCCGATCTGTTGGGCCCGGAGGGACCCCTGGCCGGACCCTTTGCCTTCGGCCTCCTGCCTCCCCAGCCCGATGAACCCGCGAGCGGCCAACTTCCCGCCGGCCAATTTCTCGTCCTGGCCCCGGAGGCAAGCGCCAGGGACGCCACCCGGCTCCGCGCAGACATGGAGCGGCTGGGAGCGACCTTTGACACCGTGGAGGTCGACGGCGTGGAGCTGCAACGAGGGGCGGGCACCGGGGCCGGCGGCTATGCGCTGACCTATGCCCTGGAAGCTGGTGTCTTGACCATCGGCTCTTCGCCGACGGTCGTCGCCCGGTCGGTGCTCAACACCCGGCGACAGGAGGGGTTGGTCCAGGAAGAGGCCTTTCGCCGGGCCTGCTCGGCCATCCTCCGCGATCCCGCGATCTTTGTCTACGGCTCTATCCCGCGGCTCGCGGAGCTGACCGAAGCCAACGCGGCCGTGGGCCTGCCCCGGGCAGACGAATTGGGTCTCCTCGGGGTCTTTGAGGCCGTGGCCGCCGGCATCCGGCTCAACCACAGCGAGATCCAGGGCGCCATCTATCTGTCGCTGGCCGGGGAGTAAGGACGCTCGCGTACGCGCGCCGCCGGGACTAGACTCAAGCCAGGATGGTGGGATCTACAGGTGCGTCGCACGAAAGGCACGTGCAACGCACCTGCATGTAGGTTTCACTTTGATACCGGTCTAGTCGCGCCGCGAGAAGCCGGTCAGCAAGAAGACATAGTAGAGGAGGGTCGACAGGGACTGGGCCAGGGCGGCGACGTAGGTCAGCGCCGCGGCGTCCAGCACCTCTTTGGTCTGCGCCAGCTCGCGGCCATCGGCGAGCTGGTAGGAGCGCAGCAGTTGCAGGGCTCGCCGGCTGGCGTTAAATTCGACGGGCAGCGTGATCAGGGCAAAGACCACCGTGCCGGCAAAGAGAAAGAGCCCGGCCCAGGCGACGGTCGTGGACCCGGTGAAGCCGGAAAGGAAGAATCCGGCCAGGAAGATAATGGGGCCCAGCCACGAGCCAAGGGTCACGATGGGCACCAGGCCCGACCGGACGCGCAGAGGGCCATAGTTGGCGTGATCCTGGATGGCGTGGCCCACCTCGTGGGCGACGATCCCCAGGGCAGCCACCGACCGGCTCTCACCCACGCCGCGGAGAGACGAAGGATGTCCTTGCCCGGGTCATAATGGTCGCTCAACTGGCCGGGTGTCTCCTCGACGCGAACCCGATCCAGCCCGGCACTGCGCAGCAGGATTCGCGCCACTTCCGCGCCGGTCAGGCCCCGGTTGTTGGGCTGCCGGCTGTACTTGTTATAGGTCGATCGCACGCGCCACTGGGCGTAAAAGGCCAGCAGCAATGCAGGGAGCGCAAAGATAAAATATCTAGGATCCCAGATAAACATAGATGCTCACCTCAATTTATTCACGAGAGGCGCCCCTGCGCCCCTCGGCATTGCACGCATTATATACCAGAATGGTCCGGATTTCCACTCCGGACACTGACGGCTACCTGACAACGGCGTTCACTCTGCCGCACGCCGCGCCAGCTCGCGCGGCGGACGCACCACGAGGGCATTCATCTCGTCAGGGCGGGGCAGGTTATCGTAGTCACACTCGCAGGGCCCACCCTGGGCACAGCCCAGGCAGCAGTACGTTTTATCGCCGATGATCGTCGGTTGCCAGCGGATCACAATTCCGCAAGTTTCGCACCTTGAACGAGGCATCCTTCTTTGCTCCTTCCAGCTACCAATCCATTGTACGGAGCCTTCGTTAGACCAACGCTAGAGTTTTGTTAGAGTTTCATTAGAACTTGCTATTCGTCTGCGTTTGTATTATACTTATCTGTATTACGCGCCACTCGCGCAAAGGGAAGGAGGATTGCTATGGGATTCCTGAGAAGTCTAGCTTTCTACCTGGGATTGACCGTCGGACTCCTGAGCGTCGCCATCGCCGGAACCGTTGCCCTCACGTATCTCTTTACGGGCAAGTTTCCTTCCGTAGAAATGGCCGAGGGAAAGGCAGAGGTCACCCTCATGACCCCCGACGAGGTCGTCGCGATGGTGCGCCAGCAGGTGGACCAGGCCAGGGCGAGCCAGTCAGCAGCAGCTGGAGGTGAGAGCCATGCATAGGTCAGAAGAGAGTGGAATGGGAGTTCTTGGTAGCGTCGCCGACGTTCTGGCCATCCCCTACAACCTCATGGCCGGCCTCATCCTGGGGTTCATCGCCCCCATCGCCGCCATTGCCGCCATGGTCGCGGGCGTGCGGCTGATCACGGGCAAGATGCCCTTTATCAGCATGCAGAAGGCGCCCGGCCAGGATCGGTCCCTGGCCCTGAACCTGATCCCGCCCGAGGACGTCAAGGATCGGTTCGAGGAGCAGAAAGAAGAGATCGGCGAAGAGCTGTCCCACATGAAGCAAGAGATCCAGGCCATCATCGAGGAGGCAAAGGCCGAGGCCAGGCGAGCCGCCGGCCAGATTAGCCCGGAGGGCACCACGCCCGAG
>JAAYZQ010000028.1 GCA_012514775.1 Anaerolineaceae bacterium | reverse complement strand
AGAACCACTGCGTCCAGCGATAATATCCGGGCAGGCAGGAAACGGCCTCCCTCTCCCAGTCGAACATCGTGCCCATGCTGCGCAGTTGCTTTCGCATTCGCTCGATGTTGGCCATGGTCCACGTGTGGGGATGGACGCCATGGTTGATGGCCGCATTCTCGGCGGGCAGGCCAAAGGCGTCAAATCCAATGGGGAACAACACGTTGTAGCCTTGCATGCGCACGAAACGCGCCCGGGCGTCGGAAGGCGCCATGGCATACCAATGGCCGATGTGAAGATCGCCGCTGGGGTACGGCAGCATGGTCAGGGCATAGTACTTGGATTTATCGGGATCGATGACCGAGCGATACAGCCCGTCCGCCTCCCAACGGGCCTGCCAGCGGGGCTCGATCTCCTGGGGAATATATTTATCAGCCACGTTTTTCTTCTTCTCCTCGTCTATCTGCCGACTGCATTTGGGCCGCGAGGCATTATACACGGCAACGAAGGAATCGTCAATTCCCCAGGTGCCGGTCCCACCGGTCACCGGTGGGAATCGGCAACCAGGCCCGCGGCCAGGGAGGCCCGGCTTACGTAGAGCGCAAGAAGTCGAGGAGGATTTGATTGAACTCCTGGGATTTGAAGCGCATGGGATGATGCCCACCCCAATCCGGCACGCCCTCCTGGTCGGTGACCCCGGCTATGATCTCCACGCGGCTGCCGGGAATCGTGGCTCCGAACCAGGCGGCGTTGGACAGGGATAGAACCGTGTCGTCCTCACCCCACACGACGAGAGTGGGGCAGGAAATGCTCTCCATCTGCTCCTCGCTAAAAAATCCAACGCCGGCGCTGTCCACCAGGACGAGGCGGGCTACCGCCGCGGGTCGGGCCAGGGCTGCCTCGAGGGCAACCATGCCGCCCCAAGAGACGCCGCCCAGCGTGGCCGGCGCCAGCCCCTCGGCCTCCACGAGATCCAGCATCGCTTCGGCCTGCTGTTGCTGCCCGAGCCGCTCGCCGCCCGATGCGCCGTAACCGATGAGGTCCAGGGCATAGACACGGTATCCGGCCTCCGAGAGGGCGGCCAGGTTGTTCTCCCACACCTGCCACGAATTGTCGGGGTGATAACCGTGGGCCAGCACAATCGCCGGTCCCTTCCCCTCTAGCCGGGCGTGGATTGGGCCGTGGTTGGTCTCGATCGTCTTGTCCATCTCTTCCTTCCCTTCACGAGCGGAGGTGTGCCTGGGCCCTCCGCTTTCATTGCACCTCGAAGGCCGGCGACACGGCTTCCTGCCGCAGGGCGCAATCGTCGAAAGCGCCGTAATCGATCTCCCTGGGACTGTACTCCTTGGGTGCGCCCAGGGTGCAGTCGCCATAGACCTGGGTTCGGGCGTGGTAGGTGCCTGGCTCCAACTTGACCACGAGCCGGTCACGCCAGGTATCGCCCACCGGCACGCGATGGCCCAGGTAATCAATCTCGCAGGCCAGGAACCACGACGGCCGCTCCGGGTCCTCGTCGCGAAAGATCTCCCACGGCCCGCAGATGGGCAAATAGACGGCTTCCTGGTCGTGGTTCGCGAAGGTGAGCGTCATCTCGGTGGTGCCTGCGGCGCCGGGCACGGCGTCGATGCTCAGGCTCACGGTCAAGGGGCCGGCGGGAGTGTTCTCGGGCTGCGGAACAGTCGTTGGCGTTGGCCCGGCGCACCCCACCAGCAGCGCCACGAGTAGCGTTGCGACCGGGATATGGTAGGACTTGAGCATATCCACCTCGAAGCGTTATGAATCCGAGACGTGCCGGGTTGCCCGCCTTCCCGGCGAACACCTCGTGCAAGAAAAAACCCCCTTCGCCGGAAGCAAAGGGGGTTCCACCTGACTGTTTGGTGGAGCTGAGGGGACTCGAACCCCTGACCTTCTCAATGCCATTGAGACGCGCTCCCAGCTGCGCTACAGCCCCACGTAATGCCTATTCGCCTGTCAAGAAACCGGCTGGTGGAGCTGAGGGGATTCGAACCCCTGGCCTCTACAGTGCGATTGTAGCGCTCTCCCAGCTGAGCTACAGCCCCCCGTGCCACTGATGGAGGATAGTATAGCCCAGAACCGTTGCGTTGTCAAACAGGCACGCGCTTGCGGCATGACCAGCCGCCAATCGCGCCGATTTGGTGTTTCGCCCCGTCTATGGTATCCTAAAGGCAGCCCAACCGCTGGAAACGAGGGTAGCATGAACCTGGAATTGGAGCGCCTGGAACTGGGCCCCTGGCCCATGAACTGCTACCTGGTCCGCTGCCCGGCCAGTGGCCAGGTGGCCATCGTCGACCCGGGCGCCGACCCGGAGACGGTCCTGCAAGCCGTCGACGTCGATTCGGTGTGCTGCATTCTCTTGACCCACGGCCACCCGGACCACGTGGGCGCCCTTGATGCGGTTCGCAAGGCCACCGGCGCCCCCGTGGGCATCCACCCCGCCGACGCCGAGGAATGGGAGCTGCAGGCCGATTTTCCGCTCGTCCACGGCAGCGAGGTAGAGCTAGGGCAGTGTCGGGTGGGCGTGGTCCACGTTCCCGGGCACACGCCGGGCAGCGTCTGCCTGCGCCTCGGCGAGGAGGTCGTCGTCGGGGACGCCATCTTTCCCGGCGGCCCCGGCCACACTACATCGCCCGCCGCCCTGGCCCAGAGCCTGGAATCGCTGGCGCGGCACGTCTTTCGCTGGCCCGACGATACCCGGCTTTATCCCGGGCACGGCGGCTCAACCACCGTTGGCGCCGAGCGGGAGGCCTTCCTGGCGTTCCTGGCTGCCGATCATCCGGCCGACCTGCACGGCGACGTGACCTGGCGTTGACGACCATGACTTGTATTTGGAGCTGTGAATGAAGATTACCATCGTGGGGTTGGGTCCCGGAGACCCGGCCCTCCTCACTCTCCAGGCCTGGGATCTGCTCTCCCAGGCTGGCGAGATCTACCTGCGGACGCGGCGACACCCAACGGTTGCCGGTCTGCCCCAGGGCATCGTGCTCCACAGCTTTGACGAGCTGTACGACCGGGCAGACGATTTCGGCACGATCTACGAGGCCATCGCCGGCCACGTGTTGGCTCTTGGGCGCCGGCCCGAAGGCGTGGTCTATGCCGTTCCGGGACATCCCCTGGTGGGCGAGGCCTCGGTGCAGCGCATCCTCCAGGGAGCGGCCGCGGAAGGGCTGCCGGTGCACCTGGTCGACGGCCTGAGCTTTGTCGAGCCCGTCCTCGACGAGCTGGGCCTGGATGCCATGGCTGGCCTGCAGATGGCGGACGCGACCGACCTGGCCGCTGCCCATCATCCGGCCCTCGACCCCGATCGGCCGGCCCTCGTCGGCCAGTTGTACTCCCGGAGGCTGGCCAGTGAGGTCAAGCTAACTCTGATGAACGCCTACCCGGAAGAGCACCCCGTGACCCTGGTGCGGGCCGCGGGCAGCGGCCGGGCGAGCAAGGTGACCCTGCCCCTGTACGAATTGGATCGCCGCGACGAGGTGGATCACCTTACAGTGCTCTACGTGCCGCCCCTGGACGCGGCCGGTGGCGCCGGGCTGCCCACCTTGCAAGAGACGGTGGCCCGCCTGCGGGCTCCCGATGGCTGTCCCTGGGACCGGGAGCAGACTCACCGCTCGCTGCGCTCCACGCTCCTGGAAGAGGCCTACGAAGTGCTGGCTGCCCTGGATGCTGAGGACGACGACAAGCTGGCCGAGGAGTTGGGCGATCTGTTGATGCAAGTGGCCATGCACGTCCAGATCGCCACGGAAGAGGGTGCCTTTCGCTTTGCCGACGTAATCGGTCGCATCGACGCCAAGCTCAAGCGCCGGCATCCCCACGTCTTTGGCGATGTGCATGTGAGGGATACGGACGAGGTGCTGCGCAACTGGGAGGCCATCAAGGCCGAGGAGCGCCAGGCGGCCCCGGGGGCCGGCCATGAGGCATCGCCCCTGGGCGGAGTGCCTGCCATTCTGCCCGCCCTCGCCCGCGCCCAGGCCCTGGGCGAGCGCGCCGCCCGGTCTGGCTTTGACTGGCCCGACGTCGAGGGCGTCCTGGCCAAGGTGGCCGAGGAGGCGGCCGAGTTGGTCGCCGCCGATGGTGATGAGGAGCGCGTGGAAGAGCTGGGCGATCTGCTCTTTGCCCTGGCCAACCTGGCCCGCTGGTTAAAGGTGGATGCCGAGATGGCCCTGCGGGAGGCCGCGGACCGTTTCACCAGCCGGTACACTCGCCTGACCGAGCTCCTGGCCGCCCGCGGCACCGATCTCCGGCAGCTGTCCCTTGCGGAACGCAGGGCCCTATGGCGAGAGAGCCGGGAGGAGAAGGGTTAGAATCGGGGACCGAGTGCAAGAACCACAGTCTCCAGGAGCTCCTGCCAGAGACGCGAGGATTTGACAAGGGGGTTCGAAGTGTGTACAATGCACGGCATGCTCAAAGGTCGATCCCCACGTTCGTCGAAGCCTCGCCCAGGCACGCGTCACAGGCCAAACAGGGAAGATGCCTATGGGCGCTCCCCGGTTGGCGGGTAGGGGGAAAAGGGAGAAGAACGCGATGAAGCACTGGTATGCTCTTTATACGCAACCGCGCAAAGAGCGACAGGTACATGGCTTATTGGTAGAGCAGGGTTTCGAGACCTTTTTACCCACGGTGCGGCGCAAGGTCCGGCGAAGCGACCGCCCCGACGAGATGGTCTACTTTCCGTGCTATCTTTTTGCCCGCTTTGATTTCAACGACACGCCTCAATCGTCCATTGCCTGGATGCCCGGCATCCGCCGCATCGTCAGCTTTGGCGAACAACCGGCCATCGTCGCCGAAGAACTGGTGGACCTGATCCGCCGCCGGCTGAGCGAGGCGGACGAGGTTGGTTACCCGCGCTTGAAACAGGGGGACCGGGTTCGGTTCAGCTCGGGGCCGCTGCGTGACCTGGACGCCATCTTTGACCGGCCCCTATCATCCGCAGATCGCGTTCGTGTTCTTCTGAAAGTCATGGGCCGAATGACGGCCGTTGATACGGACTATAGTGCCATCGCTCCCATCTAGCACGGCTTCCGCGCAAGGCGGTGCCGGAAAAGGGAGGTTGGCTTTTCCTACATAGGCGGCAGGCCGTTGGCTGCCCACAGGCTCTGTCCAGAATCTGGAACAGGGTTGTGCCAGATGGGCGGAGCTTGCCCGCGGAAGGCAGGGACTGCCCGACGGCCGCACATTGGTTTGCCATACGAGGAGAGTTATGAAGGCACTGATTACCGGGGGAGCAGGGTTTATTGGCAGCAACCTGGCACATCGGCTCCTGGAGCAGGGACACCAGGTGACCGTCTACGACGACCTATCGCGCCGCGGCGCCACGACCAACGTCGACTGGCTGCGGGCGAGCCACGGCTCCCGCTGGACACTGGTGGAGGCCGACGTCCGGGATATTGAGAGGCTGCGCGCTGCGGTGGCAGGCGCCGATGTCGTCTATCACCTGGCTTCGCAGGTGGCCGTCACCACCTCGGTGACAGACCCGCGTCACGATTTCGAGGTGAATGCCCTGGGCACGTTCAACGTGCTGGAAGCGGCCCGCCTGTCGCCCGCGCCGCCCATCGTGCTCTATGCTTCCACCAACAAGGTCTATGGCGGTATGGAGGACGTGGTCGTCGTGGAGCGCGAGCACGACTATGCCTATCGCGACTATCCGCGGGGCATCCCCGAGACGCATCCCCTGGACTTTCACTCACCCTACGGCTGCAGCAAGGGTGCCGGCGATCAGTACGTCCGCGATTACGCGCGCATCTATGGCCTGAGGACCGTCGTCTTCCGCCAAAGCTGCATCTATGGCATCCGCCAGTTCGGCGTCGAGGACCAGGGCTGGGTGGCCTGGTTTCTCATCGCCGCCGTCACCGGCCGGCCCATCACGATCTATGGTGACGGCAAGCAGGTGCGCGACGTCCTCTGGATCGATGACCTCCTGGCCCTCTACGATGCGGCCGTGGACCGCATCGACGTCGCCGCCGGGCAGGTCTACAACGTGGGCGGTGGGCCGGAGAATACCCTGGCCGTCTGGACCGAGCTGGGGCCAATGCTCCGCAACCTGCTGGGTCAGGACGTGCCCGTTGGGCGCGCCGGCTGGCGCCCCGGCGACCAGCGCATCTTTGTGGCCGACATCGGCAAGGCGGAGCGCGAGCTGGGCTGGCGGCCGCGCGTTGGCAAAGAAGAGGGTGTGCGGCGCCTTCACGACTGGGTCGTCGCCCACCAACACCTCTTTGACTAGCGATCCCGGCACTTGTATACCCTTCCCCAGGACCGGCTGGCGGCCGGCCTGCGGCCCTTTGCAAGCCATTGACGAGCTGTTGTAGACCATGCACATACTGATAACGGGCACAGCCGGCTTTATTGCCAGCAAGGTCGCGGAGCTCCTCCTCGACGAGGGGCACACCGTCGCCGGCGTGGACAACCTCAACGATGCCTATGACGTGCGCCTGAAGGAGTGGCGCCTGGCACGGCTTCAGGCCAGGCCCGGATTTCGCTTTCAGCGCCTCGACATCGCCGACCGCCGGGCTTTGCGGCCCTGTTTCCAGAACTCGCCCCCGGACGCCGTCATCAACCTGGCCGCCCGGGCCGGCGTCCGGCCCTCGGTGCAAGACCCGTGGATCTACCTGGAAGCCAACGTGACCGGCACGCTCAACCTGCTGGAGCTGTGCCGCGAATTTGACGTGAAAAAGCTCGTCCTGGCTTCCACCTCCAGCCTCTACGGGGCGAGCAACGCGCTGCCCTTTCGTGAGGATGCCAACACCGACCGGCCCCTTTCGCCCTACGCCGCCTCCAAGAAGGCCGCCGAGGCCCTGTGCTACACCTATCACGCCCTCTATGGCCTCGACGTCACGGTGTTCCGTTACTTCACGGTCTATGGCCCCGCGGGCCGGCCCGACATGAGCCCCTTTCGCTTCGTGCAGTGGATCTGCGAGGGGCGACCGGTGACCGTCTATGGCGACGGGCGCCAGTCGCGTGATTTCACCTACGTGGACGACATTGCCCGGGGCACCGTGGCCGGCCTCCGGCACCTTGACTACCAGGTCATCAACCTCGGCTCCGATCAGCCGGTGGTCCTCATGGACCTGGTGCGGTTGGTGGAAGAGCTGGCCGGCCGGCAGGCGATCCTGGAGTTTCGTCCCGCCCACCCGGCCGACGTGCCGGCCACCTGGGCGGACATCGGCCGGGCGGAACAGCTCCTGGGCTGGCGCCCCCACGTGCCCTTTCGAGAGGGTGTGGAGCGCCTGGTGGACTGGTACCGCGACAACCGCGATTGGGCGCGGGAGATCGACACGAACAGCCGATAAGCACACCAGATCCCAATAAGCGGACGAAGGAGGCAGCGGATATAGGAAACGACGGATAACGCAACGACCCCTCATCAAAGCTCCATTGACAAACCCCGCATATCCACTGATCCCCAATGAAAAAAACCCGAATAAAGGTCCTATCGGTTGTCGGCACGCGCCCCGAGGCCATCAAGATGGCGCCTGTGATCCGAGCGCTTCGCCGCCGTCCCGGCCGGGTGGACTGCCGCGTGTGTGTCACGGCGCAGCACCGCCGGTTGCTCGACCAGGTTCTCCACCTTTTTGGCATCGCGCCCGACTATGACCTGGACGTCATGGCCGAGGACCAGTCGCCCACCCAGGTGGCGGCCGCCGTGCTGGCCCGCCTGGAGCCGATCTTGCGGGCCGAAAGGCCCGACTGGGTCCTGGTCCAGGGCGACACCACCACCGTCCTGGCCGCCTCCATTGCCGCCTTCTATGCCCGGGCGCGGGTGGCCCACGTCGAGGCCGGCCTGCGCACCCACGACCGCTGGCAGCCGTTCCCCGAAGAGATGAACCGGCGTGTGGCAAGCGTCGTCGCCGACCTGCACCTGGCGCCCACCGACTGGGCCCGCGACAACCTCCTGCGCGAGGGAGTACCCGGCGATTGCATCCGGGTGACGGGCAACCCGGTCATCGACGCTCTGCAGTGGGCTGCGAGCCTGCCCTACGACCCAGCGGGTGGACCCCTGGGGGCCATACCCCGGGACGGGCGCCTCCTGCTGGTGACGGCCCACCGCCGGGAGAACTTCGGGCGGCCGCTGGAAGAGATCTGCCGCGCCCTGGTCGACCTGGTGGCGGCGGAAGGCGACCTGCACGTGGTGTACCCCGTCCATCCTAACCCCAACGTGCAGGGCACCGTGACGCGGCTGCTGGCCGGCCAGTCCCGTGTCACCCTGACGCCGCCTCTGGGCTATTTGGCGCTGGTTTACCTCCTGAAGCGCGCCTGCCTGGTGCTGACCGACTCGGGCGGCATCCAGGAAGAGGCGCCGGGATTGGGCAAGCCGGTCCTCGTCCTGCGGGAGGTGACGGAGCGTCCGGAAGCGGTGGCGGCCGGTACGGTGCAGATCGTAGGCACCGACCGCGGGCGCATCGTGGCCGCCGCCCGGCGCCTGCTGGACGATCCTGAGGCCTATGCGGCCATGGCGCGGGCCATCAACCCGTATGGCGATGGCCAGGCGGCGGAGCGCATCGCCGCCGCGCTCCTGGGCGAGGCGGTGGAGCCGTGGCGGGCGCCCGCCTATCAGGGGCTGCCAGGGATTCGGGTCCCGGCATGAGCGACGACAACGTCCCGAATTCGCAACGGGATGCTGGCACCATCGAAGGTTGTCGCGCCGTGCAAGAAAAGAGTTCCTTTCTAAGCCAGACCGTTCAGACCGCCGGCGCCAACGCCGTTATCACAGGCTTTGGCTTCCTCACCGGCATGCTCGCGGCTCGCCTCCTGGGACCGGCCGGCCGCGGGGAGCTGGCCGCCATCCAGGTGTTCCCGACCATGGTCGCCTCGCTGGGCGTGCTGGGTGTAACGGAAGCCCTGGTGTACTTTGCCGCCAGGGAGCCATCGAAGGGTGGAAGATGGTTTGCTTCCGGAATGGCTCTCACGGTCCTGTCCAGCATTCCCTTTGCCCTGGGTGCCTACCTGCTCATGCCCGTGATCCTCAGGGCCCAGGCGCCGGCCGTGGTCGAAGCGGCACGCTTTTACCTGCTCATCGTGTTGCTGTCGGCGACGGTGGGCCTGTTCACCTTTCCCATGCAGGGACTGGGCAAGATCGCCCGATGGAACGTCATGCGCCTCTTGCCTGCCCTTGTCTGGCTGGTCGTGCTGCTCCTGGCCTGGGCGCGGGGCACGGCTGACGCTGCTGGGCTGTCGAGGAGCTATCTCCTGGGCTATGCGGCGTTGGGGCTGCCCTTCGCCCTGCTGGCGCTGCCCAAGCTGGGGGGCCCCTTTCGAGTCGAGCCGCGGCTGTGGCGGCCCCTGCTTGGCTATGGCCTGCCGTCGGTGCTGGCATTTGTGCCCGCCATGCTCAACGTGCGCCTCGACCAGATGCTCATGGCCGCGTTCCTCTCTCCCGAGTCCCTGGGCCTGTACGTCGTGGCCGTCTCCTGGAGCGGGGCCGTGCTGCGGGTGCTGCTGCAGGCCATCGCCAGCGTCCTCGTCCCCAGGATCGCCTCCGAGAAGCTGGACCCCGCGCGGCAGAGCGCCAGGCTTGGCCAGGGGGCCCGCCTGGGGGTCATCACCGTCGTGCCCGCGCTCCTGGTGCTGGCGCTCATCACGCCCCTGGTTCTGCCCCTCCTCTTTGGCAGTCCCTATTCGCGGGCGATTCCGGCGGCCCTCGTCCTCCTCCTGGCGGCCGGGTTCGATGCCTTCAGCGGTGTGCTGCGCGCCGGCTTGCGGGGTCTGGGCTTTCCGGGCGACGTCCTGTGGGGTGAGATCCTGGGCCTCGTCGTGACCGCCCTTTGCCTGGCGCTCTTGCTCAGGCCGCTGGACCTCATGGGGGCGGCCATTGCCTCCCTGGCGAGCTATCTCGTAGTCATGATCGTCCTTGCCCAACGTGTGACCCACCGCACTCCCCTGAGCTTCGGCGACCTGCTGCTCCCCCGGGCCTCGGAGGTCACGGCGACCCTCTCGCGGGCAAGGGCGGGGCGACTCCGGTAGGGATTGGATTTGCGAAAAGCCGTCGCTCTGCTGCTTCCTCTGGTGCTGGTAGCCGGACTGCTGCTTTCTGGCGACGTCCTGGCTGCCGCGCTGCAGCGCAACCTGGGGCACCTCCTTCTCCTTGCCGGGACGGGCCCCTGCGGAGACCAGTCCTCCTCTTCGCCCGTGGGATACCTGGAGCGGGCCGTGCGGCTGCAGGCCAATAGCTCCTCCGCCTGGCGCTCCCTCCTGAGGGCCAAGGGCTGGAGCGACCGGCAGTGGATCCGCGACGCCCTGGGCCAATCGCCGCCGGCCTGGGCCGACCCGCGCGCTCTGCGCCAGGCCGCCGAAACCTTGCGGCCTTCCTCCTGGGCTATGGAGCAGCCCTGGACGGAGGAGCGCTGCCGGGCCGCCTGGGACGCCTGGACCCTGGGCCTGGTGTGGGCCCTGGACGGGCGTTGGTCCGAGGCGGCGGCCGCTTACCAGGCCGGCCTTGGCCTGGCACCCGGGCGGGTGCCGGCCCAGATCGTGCAAGAGTACTACCTGGCCCTGGCACGGCACAGCCTGGCCGGGGGAGTGCTGTCTCCCGAGGGGGAACTGGCCGCGGCCAAGTACCTGGCCCTCGGCGGCGAGCGGGACGAAGCAACGGAGCGCTTCCGTGCCCTGCTGT
>JAAYZQ010000266.1 GCA_012514775.1 Anaerolineaceae bacterium | reverse complement strand
CGCGGAGCCGGGCGTCAAAGCCCTGGCGCCCCACGGCGAAATCGCCGGCGGCCACGGGCAGCACCTGGTCCCGCAGGTAGGCCGCGTACCCGGCAAGGGCGCCGGCCGCCACCTGGCCCGCCTGGGCCAGGTCCTCCTGAAGGTCCGGTGCCGCCTCGGCGGCCATGGCGGGCAGCAGCGCCGCAAAGAGGGCGCCCGCTCCCTCGGCCTGCTCCAGGGCCACCTCGGCCCACACCGGCGGCACCGCCTCGGGCACGATGTTGGCCCGGGCCTGCGCCAGGACGCGGGGCACCTGCCGCACCCGGCCCAGGGCGGAGCGCAGCCGGTCGGCCAGGGGAGCGAACTCGAGCATGATAAGCAGCATCGCGCCGCCCACTGCCTCGTCCAGGTAGCCGCCCGGGTTACGCTCGTGGCTCTTGACCTCCTGGAAGTCGCGCGCGAACATGCCCAGCAGGTGCATGAACAACTGGCGGTCGATCTGGGCATCGAGCCCCAGCCGGTCGCCGTCGACGTCCTGGAGCTCGGCCAGCATGGCCTGCAGCCCCTGGTATTCCTCGTCCAGGGCCTCGGCGCTGCGGTCCGCGAGGCGGTCGTCCCAGCGGTGGTCGCCCATCTGGGTCGCCCCCGTGGGATTCCTCTCCATCAGTTCGAAGAGCATGGCGTCCATGCGCCGGTAGAGCGCTTCTTCGTAAGCAACGTCCTGGGCAGGGTGAAGTGACATGGGGCTTCTCCTTTTACGAAACCACCTGGTTTTCCACGACCGCCCCGTCGGGGACGGCGGATTCCCGGAGGATGACTGCGTTGCTGATGGTGACGTCGTCGCCGATGCGGCAATCCCGCTCCACGTAGACGTTGGGGCCGATGGTGCAATTCTCGCCGATGATCGTGCCCCCTTCGATGCGCAGCGGCGTGATGAGGCGCGTGTTGCAGCCCACCGTGTGGGGCGCCAACTGGGGCTGATTGTTGCCCATGAGCAGATAGTGGCGGTTGATGGCCAGCAGGTCGGCCGGGCTGGTGAGGGTCAGCCGCTCGTCCACCAGCATGCCCCGCACGTGCCCCTCCTCCTCGATGAGCATCTGGATGGCGTCCTGCAGCTCGTACTCGCCCCGGGCCGAGAGGGGCACCCGCGGCAAATAGTCCAGGAAGCCCCGGGAGAAGCAGTACAGGGGCAGGCTGGAGATGTTGGAGGGCGCCTCTGCGGGCGACGGCTTTTCCACGATGCGCCTCACCCATTGCCCATCCAGCTCCACGATGCCCACGTTGCCCAGCCGTTCCGGCTCCACGGGCATGAGCGTCAGGATGCCGTTGGGCCGCGGCTCGCCCTTCCAGGCCGCCAGCATCTGGCCGACGTATTCCTCGGAGATCAGGTTGTCGCAGGCCGAGAGGACGAAATCGTCGTTGATCAGCGGCGCGGCGCCCACGAGGGCGTTGGCCATGCCCAGGCGCTCGGGCTGGTAGGCAAAGCGCACGTCGGCCTCGATGCGCGACTCGCGGCGAAAGTAGCGCGTGATGTGGCGGTCATTGGGGCTGACCACCAGGATCAGGTCGTCCACGCCGTTGCAGAGCAAGTGCTCCATCACCCGCTCGACGATGGGCTTGCCCAGGATGGGCACCATCGCCTTGGAGCGGGTCAGCGTGATAGGCTGCAGCCGCGAGCCGTGGCCGGCAGCCAGGATAATACCTTGCATCTCAAACCCCCTCGCTGGACTGCTCCCGCGGGCCGGTGACCACCAGGCCCCGGTGGGCAACGTGCGGCCGGTAGATGCGCGCCGAATCCAGGCCGCTCTCGGCCGCCACCTGGCGCCAGCGCTCCATCAGCCGGCCCTCTTGCCCCGGCCGGGTGAGGGCAAAGACCGACCCCCCGCCGCCCGCTCCCGTGAGCTTGGCGCCCAGCGCCCCACCCTGGAGCGCCGTATCGATTAGCAGGTTGTTGGCCCAGCCCGCGCCATCCTCGAAACAGCAGTAGGCCATCATCTCGTTCACCAGGCGGTGGTTCTGGTTCATGAGGTCGCCAAAGCCTTCCAGGTCGCCCACCATGAGGGCGATCTTGCCCCGCCAGGCCGTCTCCCAGGCCCCCTGCATAAAGCGCACCATGGGCGGCGGTTCCCCACCCCGCTTGACCCACTCCGCGTGCTCCTCCAGGTAGCGGGGGCGCATCCGGCCGTGGACGTCGCCCGAGTCCCGCTCGATGCCGGTCGAGATGGCCACCAGCGGCAGATCCTCGATCCAGGGGTCCAGCCGCTCGTAGGTGGCGTACGGCTCGTCGTGCAGCTCGCTGTGTTGCAGCTTGCCCCGGTAGTCGATGTAGGCGATGCCGCCAAAGAGGGGCGCGTAGCGATCGGCAAAGCCGCAGGTGATGCCCAGCTCGCGGGCTTCGACCCGCTGCGTCAGCTCCGAGAGCACATAGTCGTTGTGTACCTGACGGTCCAGGTCGTAGAACTCGCGCAGGCCGGCCAACGTCAGCAGCACAAACAGGGACGATCCGCCCAGCCCGCTCTGGCGCGGCACGTCGGTCCAGGTCGAGATGCGCACGCCCCGCTGGGCAAACTTGACCCGAAACTCGGCGCTGTAGGCATGGAGGCGATTCACGCCGCCCTTCAGCAGGTCGAGATGCTCGTCGTAGGGCAAGGGCACCTGTTTGCGGGTGAACTCCAGGCTGAGAACCGTGCGAAAGCCGCCGTCCTCGCGCTCCAGCGCCTCGAGCACCAGGGCGCTGTCGGGCTCTATAAAGGCCCCGGCGCGGACGTCGACGGCGGCCGAGATGGTGGCAAAGTCGCCTTCGTTGGCATCGGAAGGGTTACCAAGGATGTTGATGCGAGCAGGAATGCTCAACTTGTACCCCATGGGCTCCTCCTTGAAGGTCCTCACTCGGGGACCAGGTGGGACGCTGCGTATTGTAGACCCAAGCGTGCGGATTGTCAAATGGGCAGAGCGGAATCGGGATGGGGCTCCCCCTGCCGCGGCGGCCGGAGCGCCCCACTTGCCTGATTCCCCCGGCCGTGATAGAATCGGGTCAGTTGACACCAGGGAGAGAGGGAATCGCGGATGGAAGCCAAGAAGTACCGGCCCCTGGAGAGATCCCACGCGAAGGCGCGCGTCGCGCCAGGCACGAGGTGGGCCGCACGGGCACGCATGGCGCTCATTCTCCCCGTTCTGCTGGCCCTGCTGGCTCCCGCGGGCACGATGTTCGCCGCCTCGACCCCGCCGGTCATCCTTTTGGCCGCGCAGGGCCAGGTGCAGCCCGGCTCCCCCGAGCCCGGGCAGCAGGCGGAAACACCCGCTCCCGAGCCGGCCGCCAGCGCAGAGGACACCGAGGAGGCATGGCGGGGGATCTGTGTCGGGCTGAGCTGCCTGATCCTGGTCGCCGTGTTGTTCGGATTTGTCGCCATGTTCCCGGTCTGGTACGTACAGCGCCAGCAGGAGCGCCGGACGCTGCCGCCCGATTCCAGGTAGTGGCGGAGGCGCAACAAAAAACCGGCCCTCTGCAAAGCGAGGTGCCGGTCAGGTCGGCGTGGAGCAGGAGCCTGGTGACGGGAGGCCCCCCGGCTGGTAGTCGAGCTGCTCCGCTAGCCGGGAGCTGCTCACTCGGGGGCTATGTACGAGATGGCCTCCTGCTTCTCCCGCTCGTCCAGAACATAGTCCGCGGCGCGGAGATAGGCGTTGCATTCAAAGCACTGGCGGCCGTTGCGGCCGTCGATGCAGGGCAAGGCCCAGCACGGCCGGATTTGATCGCTGGCGGCCGGGCACTTGGCCCGCGCTTCTTCACAGCAGCCGTTGATCTCCCAGCAGGGGATGTGAGCCAGCAGCCGGCGAAGGCCTTCCTGGTTCAGGCCCTTTTCGTGGATCAGGTAGCGGATACACGAAATCCACTGCAGGTCTTTGGCCGAGTAAAACCGCCGATTGTTCTTCCGGGCAGGACGAAGGAGACCTCCATCCTCGTAAAGTCTCAGCGTCCGCGGGTGAACCTGGAGGATTTCCGCGGCTGTACCTATCGTATAAACTGGGCGTCCACTGTCCAGCATGCATTGCTCCTGTTCTGGCGACGAACTTCACTGGGTGGATTATACCATGCTCGACTGCTACTGTCAACCAACAGAGAAGCTGCGGGAGCCCAGAAAAGCCCCGCCTCGACGGGTCGCCTGTCCTCGCCGGAGGGGCTGGAGGGGGGGCGGGGAAACCGCCCCCTGTGTTATGTCTATGAACGAGAGCCCACGGCTCTCAGCGTGGGATTCCTCAGGTGCTGCCCGTGGGGCCGCAACTGGCGGCCGAGGCCGAAAGGGACGCCAGTCCGCCGTTGGCAGAGCCCGTGCCAAAGAGCGACCAGCCCTTTTTCACGTGCGTGCCGCCGCATTGGGGGCACTTGATCTCTATCTCCGACGTCATCGAGCGAACAAACTTCTCGAATTGCGCCTCACAGTCCTGGCAACTGTACTCGTAAATCGGCACGTTCTCACCTCTCCATCAACTCGATTTCAGCTTTCATCCGGTTGGCGTCCAGGCGGCCCACCTGGGAATGGACCATGTTGCCGGCGCCGTCAAAGAGCAAGAAGGTGGGCACCCCCCGCACGCCAAAGCGGCCGGCAAGCTGGCGGCCGACGGTGCTGAACGCGCTCAGGCGCAGGACGTGGCCCTGCCCCTCCAGGTCTGCTTCGAGCCTGTCCACGACAGGCTTTGCCAGGAGGCAAGCGCTTCAGGTGTTGGAGTAGAACTCCACGACCGTCGGCTGCCCGCCGGTGAGGATCGTCTCCACCTCTTCCAGCGACGATACGTCGCTGCCGGGCGTGCGCAGCGCCAACAAGGCGATCCCCAGGGCGCCGATGATGAGCAAAAAGAGCCAATTCTCGCGCAGGAGGCGCAGCGCGCCGCCAGCCACCCTGTTCAAGGTCATCGTCGTTCTCCCCGTGCCCATTTTACACGTCTGCTCATACGCCCCACCATTGCCACGAAGTCACAAATCACGGTTTGCCTGTTCGCATCCTGTGTGCGAAATTCGTTAGCCGCCCGTTTTGACAAAAGACGGCTGCCATGCTATCATTCCCTCCGCACAGCATACCCAGTAGGGGTATATGCGCAAGTATAGCAAAGAGCCGGTGACCTGTCAAATTTGCGGGCCGCCAGAGCAATGGGAAACGGGGAAAGGAAGAGAGTCGTGCAGGACCAGAGGATCGAGCAGTTGAAAGAGGCCATCGCGCAGCTCAAGGCGCGCTTTCCAAAGCATTCCGTGCCGCCGGCCATGATGATCGAGCTGGAGGAGATGGAAGAAGAGCTGGAGCGGGCACAGGGCGGGGTGGACGATGACCGGGACCGCCGATTCGTCCTTTGACCGCCTGGCCGTGCCCTACGACCGGGGCATGGCACCCCTGGAGCGCCTGTGGCTGAGGGAGATGCGCGCGGCCATGCTGCCCTACGCCGCCGGCCGCGTGTTAGAGATCGGCGTGGGCACCGGGGCCAACCTGCCCTTTTACCACCCCCAGGCCGTCGCCGGGCTGGCGGCCATCGACGAGAGCGCCGAGATGCTGGCCGCCGCCTCCCGGCGCGCCGGCGCGCTGGCCCGCCAGAACGGCAATCCGGGGCGCATGCGCGTGGACATGGTGCAGATGGACGTGGAGGGCCTGGCCTTTGCCGACGGCTCCTTTGACACTGTGGTGGGCAGCCTGGTGTTATGCAGCGTCCTGGACCAGGGGCGCGCCCTGGCCGAGATCCGGCGCGTCCTGGCCCGGCCGGGGGGCCGCCTGCTCCTCATGGAGCACATGCGCCCTCGCGTCCGGCCCCTGGCATGGCTGGCCGACGCCGCCAACCTGCCCTGGTACGCCGTCAACGGCCGCTGCCATCTGAATCGCCAGACCCAGGAAATGGTCGCCGGTGCGGGCTTTCGCCTGGAGCGGGTGGACAGCCGCCTGGGCGGCCTGTTCAGGCTGATCGTAGCCCGGGCCTGAGCCGTAACAGTCGCTCGACGAGCGACGCCCGGAGGTGAGACGTGGCAACGAAAGTAGAGATCAACCGGGCCCCGGTGTTGACCCTGTGGGCCGCCGTGGTAGCCGAGGCGCTGGGCTTTGCGCCCGACGAGGCGCTGACGCTGGGCAAGACCCTGGCCGGGCTCAACGCCCAGTCCAAGGGCCGGAGCCTGGGTATATACAAGCCATCCGAAGACAAGGGCCGCGACGTGCGCAAGCAGCCCGAGGGCGAGACCTTCTGGATCGAGCTTCTCGGCCGGCCCGTGCCGGCGCTCAATACGCCCGAGGGTGTGCGGGCCGCTTCCAAGGGCCAGCCGGTGGACCCGGAGAGCGTGCGGCGCTATTTGTCGGGCAAATTCGGCGCCGACCTGGACGACGTGCGGGCCGCCATGGAAGACCTGGCCGCCGCCTTTGAGCCGGGCGAGCTGGAAAAGATGGCCTACGAGCTGTACGAGAAGTTCAGGCCCGAGATCCCGGGCGGCAAGAAAGGCTGGGGGGCCAAGGGCGAGCTGAACCTGGAGTACATCCGGTCGCTCCGCGAGGAGACTGCGGTCCGCTAGTCCTCCCGCTTCGCATCAAGGCACGAAAAATGGGCCTGCACGCCGGGTGCAGACCCATCCGTCAGCTCAGCGCTCTCTAGTCGCTGCGGTTCCTCAGCGTCCGGGCAATGATCTCGTCCTGGATTCGATCCCTGTCCCGATCCCGGTCCCGCTTGCCCTTCTTGCGGCGGCGGTTGTCCCGGTCTCGTCCGTAAGGAAAGTCGACCCCCTCGGCGTCCATGGCCTCGCGCAGCGCAAGCTCCATGGCCGTCGGCAGCTCCTCTTCCTCCTGGTCGATCATCTGGTACTGATCGCTGGGCAGGTCCTTCATGCTCAGGGAAATGCGGCCCCGGCGAGGATCAACCTCGAGGACGCGCACCTGCACCTCGTCGCCCACCGACAGGATCTCCGAAGGGCTGCCGACGTAGCCGCGACCCATCTCGGTCACGTGGATCATCCCGTCGCGCCCGGCGCCAATGTCCACAAAGGCGCCAAAGCTCTCCAGGCGGACGACCTTGCCGGTCAGGACGGTGTCGGGCTTGAGGGAGCGCAGGTCCACGTCGGGGGGCTCGACCATGGTCAGGCTGATGCGCCGCTGCTTGCGGTCCACATCCTTGATCCAGACCGAGATCTCGTCCCCTTCCGAGACGACGTCGGAGGGCTTGTTGACCCGCCGGTTGGCCATCTCGGAGATGTGGACCAGCCCGTCGGTTTCGGCGCCAATGTCGACAAAGGCGCCAAACTTTTCCAGGCGGACGACCTTTCCCTGGACCACCATGCCCGGCTGGAGGTCACCCCAGGTCAGATCGGGGGGCTGTACGAGCGTCAGGCTCAATCTCTTTTGCTCGGGATTGATCCGCTTTACCCAGGCGGTGATCTCCTGGCCCTCGCTCAGCACGTCGGACGTGCGGGTTACTCGTCTTTCGCCCAGGTCCGAAATGTGCAGCAGGCCATCGACCGCAGCACCTACGTCGACGACGGCCCCCGATAGGGTGACCTTCTTGACGGTGCCCTGCAGCTTCTGTCCTGTAGAAATCTCGGCGAGGGTTATCATGTTGTCAGCACTCACGTTACTTCTCTCCTAACCACGAACTGGCGGCCTATTATACCTTGACGGTTCCAGGCTGTCAATTCTGGGAAAGCGAGAGACGGCCAACTCTCACGGACACTGGCACTGGGTGCACAGGGGATTGTCGCTGTTCCAGCTATCGCAGCCATCGCAGGTAAAGGCGGCGCATTCGTTGGGCAGGGCCGGGCCAGAGTCAACCCCCGCATAGACCAGGCGCCTGGGGGCGGCCTCGGGGCTAAGCAGCGCCTCGCCCGGCGCGTCGCGCCGCACGACGACGGTCCACAGGTACTCGCCGTCCCCGCCACGCCCGGGCAGCACAACGTCCAGGTCGATGGTCTGCTGCGTCTCGCGGGTGAGGCTGGCGGCCCCGTTGTGCTCCTGGCCGTCCTTCCAGATCAACACCTGGAAGCCCTCGCCGTCAACCAGCGCCCGGGGATAGCTCCAGGCAAAGGTCACCGGCCCCCGCACCCCGTTGGCCTCTTGCTCCGAGGGCGCCACGAGCGCCGGCGCCGGGTACTCGGGAACGGGCGTGGGCGAAGGCGGCGCGGCCGTGGGCGGCGGCGCGGCCGTCGGCTCGGCGGTGGGCGGAGCAGCCGTCGGCTCGGCAGTGGGCGGCGCGGCCGTCGGCTCGGCAGTGGGCGGGGCAGGTGAGGGCGCGACCGTCACCGCTTCGGCCTGCGTCGGCGCTGCCGTGGGCGACGGCTCCTCCTCCCCCTGGCCGTTGCCGGGCAAGGCGGTGTTCGCCTCGCCGCCATCCGGGAGGAGGGCGCCGCCCGCTGCGAGGAGCAGGGCCAGGGCTGCCACCAGCGCCAGGGCGACGCCGGCCACGAGCAGCCAGCCGGGGCTCCGGCCGCGGGTCCCGCGGGCCGGCGCTGCCGCCGGCTGCCGCACGCTCTCCACCATCAGCACCGTGTTGCCAACCCGCACCACGTGTCCGGGCTGCAGCAGCCTGGGGCCCGACAAGCGCCGCTCGTTGACGTACGTGCCGTGGCTGCTGCCCAGGTCGACGATGACGGGTCCCTCCGGCCGCCACTCGATCCGGGCGTGCTGGCGCGACACCGACGAATCGCGCAGGGCGATGGTATTGTCCGGTCGCCGGCCGATGGTCAGCGGCTCGCGGCCAAGGGCAAAGACCTGGCCCGTGTCCTTGAGGCGCAGGGCCAGGGTTGACGATCTGTGTTCGCTCATCTCACACTCTCTTCAGGCGCCGGCCTCACGGCTGCGCCTGGCAGCTCGGGGCGACCGGTTCGGCCGCCTGGGGGCAGGTCGCCCGCCGCGACTCGCCCTGGAAATACGTGTCCCATTCGGCCGCGTTCAGGTTGCGCCCCGCCACCTGGCAGGCCACAGCCCGGAGCTCGTCCACGCTGACCCGCGACAGGTGGATGCTGCCGTCGCTGCCGGCCGACGCCAGCCATTGGCCGGCAGGGTCAAAGGCCACCGCCGTGACGGGACCCTCGTGGCCGCGCAGCACGCGGCTGCTGGCCCCCGGTTGGGGAGGCCCCAGGTCCCAGAGGCGGGCCGTGGCGTCGGCGCTGCCACTGGCCAACCAGCGGCCGTCGGGGCTCAAGGCCACGGAAGTGACGTTGCTGGTGTGCCCCCGCAAAGTGCGCGGCGCGCCGGGTTCCTCGCCGTCAAACTCCCACAGCCACAGGTTGTCCCCGGCGCCCCGGGTGCCGGCCGCCAGCCAGCGTCCGTCGGGGCCAAAGGCCAGGGCAAAGACCGGGCTCGCCGGCCCCTCCAACCCTCGCCCCCCGGAGCCCGGGTCCCCCGACTCCAGGTCCCACAGGCGCACCGCGCCATCCGTCCCACCGCTGGCCAGCCAGCGGGGGTCGTCGGGGTTAAAGGCCAGGGCGTTTGTCCCCGCCTCGTGGGCCTGCCAGACAAAGGCGGCGGCGCCCGCCGGCCCATCGCCGGCCAGGTCCCACAGGTGGACAGAGCCGTCCTGCCCGCCGGTGGCCAGCCACCGCCCCTCGGGGTCAAAGGCCAGGGCGCTGACCCCCTGCCCGTGGCCGGCCAGTATTCGCCCGGCGGCGGCCAGGTCGCCATTCTGCCCCGGATCGCTTCCCAGGGCGTCCAGATCCCACAGCCGGGCGGTGCCGTCCCAGATGCCGGCGGCCAGCCACCGCCCCCCCGGATCAAAGCGGACGGCGCTCACCTGCCCCCCATTCAGGGCATGGACCAGGCTCCCGGGGTTGCCGCCCGCCGCCAGCGCCTCGAGATCCCACAGGCGCACCGTCCGGTCGGCGCCGCCGCTCGCCAGGCGCCGGCCGTCGGGGCTGAAGGCCAGCGACCATGCCTGCCCCTCGTGGCCGGGGAGCACCCACGGATCGAGGACCGGGTCACCGGTCTCGGCAGGCCACAGCCGGGCAGTGCCGTCGATGCTGCCGGTGGCCAGCCACTGGCCATCGGGGCTAAAGGTCACCCACGTGACGTCTCCCTCGTGGCCGCGCAGCACCCGCGCCCCGGCCTCCGGATTGGCCTCGTCGAGGGGCCACAGCCGGGCGGTGCCGTCGGCGCTGCTGGTGGCCAGCCACCGGCCATCGGGGCCAAAGGTCACGCCAAAGACCGTATCGTCGTGGCCGCGCAGCTCGCGCGTCACGACGGGCTCGCCGGCTTTCAGGTCCCACAGGCGGACCGTGCCGTCCTCGCTGCCCGTGGCCAGCCGGCGCCCGCCGGGGTCAAAGGCCGCCTGGAAGACCGCCCCCTCGTGGCCCCGCAGCACCCGGGGCTCGGCTCCGGGCGCGCCGCCCAGCTCCCAGATGCGGGCCGTCGTGTCGCGGGACGTGGTCGCCAGGCGGCGGCCGTCCGGGCTGAACTCGGCCGAATAGACGATGCCCTCATGCCCCGCCAACACGACGGGCTCTGCCGCGGGATCGGCCGCCTGCAAATCCCAGACGCGGGCCGTGGCGTCCGAGCTGGCGGTGGCCAGCCGGCGGCCGTCACCGGAAAAAGAGACCGACCAGACGATGTCGCCGTGGCCCCGGAACACCCGGGCAGTTGCCGCCGGATCGTCCGCCTCCAGGTCCCACAGCCGGACCGTCGCGTCGATGCCGGCCGTGGCCAGCCAGCGGCCGTCGGGAGCAAAGGCCACGGCGGTCACGTCGCCCTCGTGGCCGCACAACTCGCGAACCTGGCGCGGCGCCTCGCCCGCCAGGTCCCACAGGCGCACGCTGCCGTCGCGGCTGGCCGTGGCCAGCCAGCGGCCATCGGGGCTATAGTCGACGCGCAGCACCGCGCCGGTGTGGCCGACCAGGGGCCGCCCCCCGGCGCCCAGCAGGGCATCGCGCAGGGCCTGCTCGGCCGCCGGCAGGGGTTCGACGTCCAGCGCTTCCAGGGCAAGGAGCAGGCCCTGCTGGGGATGGCTGCCGAGGGCGGCCTGGGCCTGGGCCGCCAGTTGCCCGGCCAGGGCCCGGCGGGCCTCCAGCCGGGCCGCCGACCACTGGAGCGCGGCCAGGAGGGCAAGGCCAAGGGCGGCGACGGCCAGGATGGACGCCCCGATGGCCAGGCGGCGGATGCGCCGCGCCTGTCGTCGCTCCTGCTCCTCGATGGCCCGCGCCTGGCGGCACTCGTCCAGGAACGCGCGGTCGGCCTGGGCCAGCTCGGCCTCGTGGGCAGCCGCCCAGGTCTCGGCCTGCTCCAACAGGCCGCCGCGCAGGAGCAGGCCGTCGGGCCGGCCCTGCTCGGACCAGAGGGCCGCCTGGCGCTGCAAGGGGCTGAGGTGCGCCTGGCGCCAGCCGAGGCCGTCGGCCAGCACCGGCTCCACCAGGCGGTCGTGGGCCAGCTCGTACCAGGTGGCGCCGCGCCGCTGCTCGGCGCGCACCAGGTGGGCGTCGACCAGCGAGCGGATGGCGCGGTTGTCCAGCCCCTGGCTCTGGCCCGGCCCCTGCAAAACCTGGCTCCGAAATCCGTGCTCGGTGATGAGCTGGCCCTCCACCCAGTCGCGGATGGCCCGCTCGGGCGCGCCCGACCGGGCCGCGGCGGCCGCCACGCTGGCGGCGTAATAGTCGCGCAGCGCCGTGTCGACGTCGCCCACTTCCTCCAGCTCGTCCGGGCCGATCTCGGCCTGCCCCGCGGGCAGCCGCTCCCACAGCCGGTGGCAGACCACCTGGAGCTGTACCGGCTCCACGTGGTCGCCGGGCAGCACGGCCACCGAGCCGTCGGGCTGCTGCACCCGCACCGCCGCCAGGTCCAGGGCCAGCTTGCGGGCAGCCTCCGTGCTGAACGTCACGCCGCCGTCCGCCGCCGGCCGCTGCATGGCCTCCTGGGCGCCGTCCAGGCCCAGCAGCTCCAGCCGGTAGCGGGTCGCCAGCCGGGTCGGCAGCAGGGGGAGGTAGGGATCCAGGCCGGCGACAAACTCCTCCCGCATGGCCAGGATGGCCCACAGCCGCCGGTCGCGCAGGGCGGTGCCCACCTGGGCCAGAAGCTCCTCCCTGGCCGCCCGGTTGCCCGCCTCCAGGGTCAGGATCTCCTCGAACTGGTCCAAGACCAGGAGCACGTCCTCACGCCCGCCCCGCGAGTCCTGCCACCGGTCCAGGTACCCGGCCAGCGTCATCCCGGCCAGCTCGGGCAGGGGCGTCTGCTCGTCCGGGGGCAGGCCCTCCTCCAGCGAGAGCAGCAGGCTGAGGACAAAGGGATTGCCCGCCCGGGCCGCGCCGGCCCCCGCCTGGGGTGGCGCCATGCTGAGGCGCATGGGAGGCAGGACGACGAAACTCTCCTCCTCCATCTGGGGCAGCAGGGCCGCCTGGAGCAGCGAGGTCTTGCCGGCGCCCGACGGCGAGTAGAGGAGCACGATGCGCTCGGCGATGAGCAGGTCCACCAGCTCCAGGACCTCCCGCTGGCGGCCGTAGAGCCTCTCGCCCTGCTGGAAGGCCCGGGGTCCGACGTAGGGGTTCGGGCCGCGGGGCGGTACCTCGTCGCTCACGATCCGGCCTCCTGCCAGCGCCGGCCCAGCTCCTGGACGAAATCCTCGGTGCTGCCCCAGTAGATGCTGATGTCGGCGTCCTCGAAATAGGATTCCAGGTAGCGGCGGGCGCCCTCCGGCTCCAGGATCTGGCTCTCCTCGGGGTCGATCTGCACGGCCACGTGGGCGTAGCGGCTGCGGCGGCCGCGGCCCTCCTGGCTCATGAGGCTGCGAAAGAGCACCCGAAAGTCCCAGTCGTCCATGCGAAAGCCCAGGAACAGGAGGGCCGTGTCGGCCAGGGCGCGGCGCACCACGGGCGGGATGAGGTCCTTGTTGCCCGTGACGCCGATGAGATAGTCGAAATAGTCGTCCTCGGTCAGGACCACCGAGTCGGGCTCGCGCAGGTTGCCAAAGAGATGGTAGATCAGGGGGCGCGCCGCCTCGGGCCGATAGCCGGCCTCGGCGCCGTACAACGCCGGGCTCAGCTCCACGTGCTCGTTCCAGGGGCACAGGGTCACCTGGGGCTCCTTGCCAGCCTCCACCAGGGCGTCGGCCAGGAGGTTGCCAAAGCCGGCGGTGATAAAGAGGGGCAGCGGCAGCCCGGCCAGGACGCGATGGGGATCGTGGGGATCGACGGCACGCCGCTGCCTGCCCACGGCCGAGATCAGCTCGTCCAGCGTCGCCTGGCGCAGCTCGGGCGGCAGGTTGGGGCCGTAGGCCTCCAGGATGGCGCCGCGGACCGACTCGGCCAGCTCGTCCCGGGCAAAGATGGGGTCCTGGTTCACGGCCAGGTACTGGGCCACCTGGGGCAGGTTGTCGCGCTCGTGGGCCGCCATGGGGTACGAGTAGGCCTCGGCCCAGCGGCGGGCCATCTGGCGCCGAGAGCCCAGGAGCGGCTCCGACAGGCCGGGACCCAGGATGGGCGTGCAGCGCCCCAGGCGAATATTGCGCAGCAGGGCCGGCCACTTTTCCAGGCCGTGGCCGTCCTCGCCGAAACCGGGCGTGTACCACAGCCGCCCGCTGCGCAGCCGCATAAAGAGCACCGGCATCCACCAGTCGGGGGCATGGCGCACCGCGCCCCGGGCCACGGCCGCGGCGCGGTCGATCTGGCCGTCGCGCTGCAGCTCCCGGAAAAAGACGGGCATAAAAGCCGCGACGGTGTCCATGGAGACGTTGCCCTGCATGGCCAGCACGGCGGGAATGCCGGCCTCGGCCAGGCGCGGCCCCAGGGCGGCCAGCGCCCCGCCGTCGGCCGTCCGCGCATCGTCGCCCGCGCTCTGGCAGGAGGCCAGGACGACGAGGAGCGGCCGGCGCTGCATCTCCCGGACGCGGGCCACCAGGTCGCTGCCGCTCACCACCTGCACCGCCCCTGCCTCGTCCTCCAGCCAGAGGTAGGGCTCGCCGTCCAGCAAAGCGCCGTGGCAGGCGAGGTAGAGGACGTCGTAGCCCTGGCGCAGATTGTCGGCCAGGGAATTAAGGCTGGCGCTGCCCGGGGTCGTCAGGGGCGTGAGGGGGATGTTGCCCAGGCCGGCCCTTGCCCGCTCCAGCTCGCCGGCAACGTCCACGGCCGCCAGGGGCTGCCCCCCCGGCGCGTACTCTTCCAGGCCGGAGGGATTGGCGATGGCCACCAGGGCTCGGAGGGCGCCCCGCGGACGCGGCCCCACGGGCCGCCAGTCCAGGCTGCTAAGGTAGCGGGAAAAAAGAACGTGCTCCCCGGTGAAAAGGGGAGCATCGTCGTCGGGGTCGCGCAGGGTCTCCCAGCGCAGGCCGTGCATCTCGGGGGCGCTGGGCCCCACAAAGAGCCGCAGCCGCAGCGGCGCGCCGAGGCCCTGGGCAGCGCTGCGCGCCTGGGCCAGGCCCTGCCGCAGCCCCGGGTCGGCCAGGAGGCAGGCGCCCAGCTCCCGGCCGTAGGCGGCGGGGTCGGCCTGCAGGGCGCGGAGGCGCTCCACGTCAAACCGGGCCAGGGCCGGCTCGCCGCGGGACAACCGCACTTCGGCGTCGCTCTCGGGCTGGCTGAAGCGCAGCTCAACCTCGTAGTGCTCCGCGTCGCGGCGGTGCAGCCCGATCTCCAGTTCGCCATAGGCCATGTCGCTCACTCCGGGCAGGGATGGGAGGTCCACAGGGCGCACCGCACGCGGGAACGCCAACGACGCAGGGGAGGGCCAACCCCTGCCGCCCCATGATAGCACGTGGGGACCCGGAGTACATCGGGCAAACGATGGAAGAGCTTACGTCATTTGATGGAATACCAGGTCCCGGCCCACCACCCCCAGGCAATCCCCCCGCTCGACCCGGGCCGGCGCGCGGACGCCCAGGAGCAGGCCGGACTGCTGCGCGGCGACGGGCTGCGGCGGTCGCGCCGTGTCCTCCAGGGCGTGCACCTGCCCCAGCAACTGCCCGGCCTCCACCGGCTCGCCCAGGTCGACGAACGGCTCGTAGACGCCCGAGACGGTGGCGACGTGGTAGTAACTGGGGTCGGGCACCTCCATGAGCCGGCAGGCCGCCGCCTCGGGCCGGGGCGTGGTGGGCAGCGGCTCGCAGAACATCCCAAAGTGGGCCAGCAGGTTGTAGACGCCGTCGCGGGTGATGCGCAGCGTCTCGGTCGACAGCATGCCCCCGCCCCCCAGCTCGGCGCACAGGAACACCTTGCCCATGGCCTCCACCTCGTAGTCGATGAGGCCCTGGCCGCTCGTCTCCTTGATGATCAGCCCCACGGGGGCGTTGAACGCCTTGAGGGCGGCAAAGGTCCGCTCCGTCAGCGCCCGGTCGTCCAGGTAGTGCATGCTGATATAGGGCACGAACCGCAGCGAATAGCCGCCCGCGTGCAGGTCCACCACGGCGTCGCACAGGGGCAGCAGGGCCCTCTGGACATAGTCGGCAATGATCTGCGACATGGTGCCCGAGGGGCTGCCGGGGAAGACGCGGTTCAGGTCCTTGCCGTCCACCGGCGAGAGCCGGCGCCCGGCCAGGCTGGCCGGCAGGTTGAGGGCCGGGATGATGATCACCCGCCCCTGGATCTGCTCCGGCTCCAGCTCCCGGCTCAGCCGGGAGAGGACGACGGGCCCCTCGTACTCGTCGCCGTGAACGCCCCCCGTGAAGAGGACCGTCGGGCCGGGGCCGTTCCGGACGAGGGTGATGGGGATCAGGATCGAGCCCCAGGCCGAATCGTTGCGCGAGTGGGGCACGCGCAGATAGGATACCTGTTTCCCGTCTCGCTCCAGGTCGAGATCGGTGGTGATGGGCGATTCCACGTCTGCCATGTCGCTCTCTCCCCTCGTCCGGGCCGGCCCCCGGCACCGCTATTTCGCAAAAAGCCGCCGCTCGAAAGTGGTGATCCGCTCGCAGCCCGTGGGCGTCACGCGAACGGTCTCGGTGATGCCCAGCGAGCCCTTGCCCGGGATCTGGACCCAGGGCAGCAGGTGGAACGTCATGTTGGCCTGCAGGGGCCGGGTCTCGCCGAGCTGCATGCTCAGGATCTGGCCCTCGCCCCAGTCGGGCGGCAGGCCAATGCCCACCGAGTAGGCCGTGCGCGACGCCTGCTCGGCGCCAAAGCTCGAGTTGCCTATGATCCGGCGGGACAGGGCGTCGATGTCGCCGGCGGGAACGCCCGGCTTGATGGCCTCCATGCAGGCGTCAAAGGCCTCCAGGACCACCTTCTCCCCGTCGAGCACGGCCTGCGGCGGAATGCCGACATAGACCGTGCGCATCATGGGAGCGTGGTAGCGCTTGATGGCGCCCGAGATCTCCAGGAAGACAAATTCCTCGGGCTCGATGACGCGCCCCGCCCACGTGGCGTGCCCGATGTAGCCCCGCGGCCCGGAGGCGATAAAGGGCGAGATGGCCGGCCACTCGCTGCCGGCCTTGATCATGGCATAGTGCACCTCGGCCGCCACGTCGTTCTCGCTCGCGCCGGCGCAGGTCGCGTCGATGCCGGCCTGCACGCCCGCCGCCGTGGTGGCCGCCACGCGGCGCATGAGCTCGATCTCCAGGTCCGACTTGATGAGGCGGCCCTGCTCCACCAGGCCCGCGCAGTTGACAAAGGTCGCCCGGGGCAACTTCTGGAAGAGCCGCTCCTGGAGCGACGCGGTAAAGAACCAGCAGTCCTTCTCGTAGCCCAGGCGCCCGGTGTGCAGGCCGAACTCTTCCAGGGCCTGCGCCAGGACGTCCATGGGGTCCGACGAATCGTCGTAGGGCCGGCTGACCTCGATCCAGGTCAGGAGCTGCATACCGCTATTCTCCAGGCGGCGCGGCACCGCGAAGGGCTCGCCCTGGGCGGGCACCACCACGCAGTTAAAGTAATAGTGGCCGACGCTGTCGAATCCGGTCAGATAGCAGATATTCTCGGGGGTGGTGACCAACATGGCCGCCAGGTCGTGGGCCTCCATGCGCTGGCGCAGCTCCCCCAGCCTGCGCTCGTACTCGAACATCGGGAAAGGGAGATCGTTTCGGTTTCGCATCAATTCACCTCCATTGTGAATGCGATTGGCCACACGGCGCCTACACGACCTGCAGGTGCTGCGGAATCGTCGTCAGCACCTCGCATCCGTCGTCGGTGACGATGGCGGCGTGAGAAACAAAATAGTCCCCGTGGCCCGAATGCATCAGCCACGACATCAGGTGAAAGACCATCCCGGCGCGCAGGATCATGGGGCTGTTGTGGCGCAGCCCCACCGGCACACCCCCGCCCGACCACGCGGGCGGAAAGGCGATGCCCACCATGTAGCCGCAGTGGTGGCGGCGATAGTGTGACAGACCGGCAGCGTCCACACGATCCTGCCATGCCTGGTAGACCGTGTCGGCCGTGACGCCCGGCCGGGCGGTCCGCACGACGGCGTCCATGGCCTCCAGGCAGACGGGCTCGATCCGGCGGGCGCTATCGGGGGCGTGGCCTACGAACAGCAGCCGGCCCATGGGCGCGTGGTAGCGGGCCACGCAGCCCGACAGCTCGACAAAGAGCACGTCGCCGTCTTCCAGGACCCGGTCGGTCCACGTGCCGTGCTCCTGGCCCAGGGTCGGCGTGGAGCGGATGAACGGCCCAAAGCCGGGGAACTCGCCGCCGGCCTCGACCATGGCCCGGTGCACCTCGACGGCCACCTCCTTTTCGCTGACGCCGGCGTGGGCCGTGTCGATGGCCGCCTGCATCATGGCGTCGGTGACGACCGCCGCCCGGCGCGTGTAGGCCTGCTCCAGCGGCGACTGGGCCACCCGGTGGTGGTACACCAGGTCGGAGGCGTCGCACCACTGGGCGCCGGGCACGCCGGCCACGATGCGCTCCGCCAGGGCAGGCGTCAGGAACAGGCTGTTCTTTTCCATGCCCAGGCGGCCGGAGCCCAGGCCGGCCCGGTTCAGGACCTGGCCGACGGTCACTGCCGGGTCGTCCAGGTCGCCAAAGCCGGTGAAATCGACGTTGTTCAACTGCAGGTCCATGGTCACCTGCTCCATGGACCGGGCGACGATGGTCGGCCTGCCCTCGGCGGGCACGATCAGCAGGTGGGTGGCGAAATAGCCCCAGTGGCTGACGCCGGCCAGGTAATAGATGTTCTCGGGCACCGACACCAGGAGGCCGTCGAGCTGGCGCTCGACCATGCTCTGGCGGACGGCGCGCAGACGCGATTCGTACTCCTCAGGCGGGAAAAAGGGCGGTTGCCCCATGGGATAGCCTTCCATGCTGCACCTCTACGCCACGCCTTCGGAACGAAGGACGGAAGTATAGATGGCGTCCAGCTCGCGGACGACATCGTCGGGCAGGGGATCGGGCTGGTGGGTGGCCAGGATCTCTTTCGCGCGGTCGCGGGCGCGCTCCTCGGCGCGCTTGCTGCCCGCCGCCTCCCACGTTTCGTACTTGTCGCGGACGATGAGGCCGGGCATGAACTGCTCGCGACGAAAGTGGTGCAGGGTGTGTTTCTCGCCGAAAAAGTCGCCCCGGGGGCCAACCTTGCGGATGACGTCAAAGGCCAGGGTTTCGGGTGTCACCTCGATGCCGTCGACGATGCGGCGCGCCATGCTGATGACCTCTTCGTCGACCAGGAGCTTCTCGTAGCTGACGGTCATCGTGTTCTCCATCTCGCCCGCCCCGTGCAGGACAAAGCTGCTGCCGGCCAGCATGCCCAGGAGCGTGCTCATGAGGCTGTCGATGCCGGCCTCCATGCCCAGGGCATTGGCGTCGGACGAGCCGCCGGTGGTGCGGGCGGGAATGCCATAGTAGCGGGCCATCTGCACCGTGGCGATGGCCAACAGGTCGGCCTCGGGGGCGCCGTAGGGCAGCATCATCTTTTTCATGTCGAACACGCTGGAGACGGTGCCATAGATAACCGAGACGCCGGGGCTGACCAACTGCGCCAGGGTGGCGTGGGCCAGGAACTCGGCCGTCTGCTGGACCATGGTGCCGGCCAGCGTCGCCGGGCCGGTGGCCCCCGCCTGGACCTCGGGCGAGATCGAGACGGGCAGCCCTCGCTCCAGGTAGACCATCATCCCCTCGAGCTGCCCGGGCTCGTTGTAGAGCGGGCTGACGGGGTTGGTGATGATGGCCAGCGGGAGCTGGCCCGGGGGCAGGTGGGGGCAGCAACCGGCCACCACCTCGGCCATGCGCAGCGTCATGTTCGAGACCTCGGCGTTGCGGCAGGTGCCATAGATGGGCTTGCTGGTGTGGGTGTACATCGTCCGGGTCAGCCACGCCTCCAGCACCATGTTGGGCATGTCCGGGGGGTTGACGCCGGTGGAGGCGATGGCCATGTTGGGCAGCGCGTCGCACAGCCGGCAGATGTCCTCGCCGTCGGCGGCCGTGCCCGGCCGGCGGTTGCCCTCCAGGTCGATGATGCGCACCGTCGAATCGGGGAAGGAAAAGTAGGAGCGGGTGCCGTCCATGACGATGGTATTGGCCGGATTGCGGGCGTGCCACGTGAAGCAGGGCGGAAACTTGGCGATGCTTGCCTGGACCAGGTCGGCCGGGATGCGAACCGTCTGCCCGGGAAAGTCGACCGTGGCACCCGAATCGGCGAAAATCTCGAGAACTCGCCGGTTGGGCAGCCAGACGCCCACTTCCTCGAGCACGCGGAGGGCATTCAGGTGAATTTGCTCCACCTGGTCGGGACTCAATACCTGTAGATACTCTTTGATGCCAGCCATTGCATACCCTCTCGGTGAGATTTTGAAACATCCTTGCGCGGCGAGGCCCGTTGCCAGGTCTGCCCGTTTTTTTAATCGACCGCACCTCCAGCTTGACAAACACGAAAACCTATGGTAGAGTGTAACTTGCATACAAGCTGGATGCCACCAGGATACGGGCAGTATTATAGCTGCTGTGGAAGGAATTGTCAAGTATGCAAAGGCGCGATGAGCTAAGCTTGCAAGAAATCTATGACGAACTGCGGACCCGAATCACCCTGCTTCGCTATCCCCCGGGCACCGCGCTCAGCGAGAACGTGCTTGCCCAGGAATTTGGCGTCAGCCGGACCCCCATCCGCCGCATTCTGCAGCAGCTAGAGTTTGAAGGCCTCGTGGAAACCAAGCGAGGTATAGGCACCATCGTCACCACCATCGACCTCAAACTGCTCAAGGACGTGTACGCCCTCCGAAAAAAGCTCCACGAGGTGACGGGCGAGCTGTGTCCCGTCGTCCACGCCTCGGAAAGGGACCTGGAGGCCATTAGCGACCTGTGCAGGCAGGTTGCCGAGACGCGCACCCACTATGCCCCCGAGACACTGGCCAGGCTGTACAACACGTTCCAGGAAAAGATGCTGGACCTCATCAGCAACGAGCCCCTGCGCAGGGTGTCAGAGATCCTCTACTATCAGACGGCGCGCCTGTGGCTACAGCTCTTGCCCGAGCTGAACTGGGCCGACGAGGTCGATTACGTCGTGGACGAGGTGACGCAGGTTGTCGACGCCCTGCGCGCCAGAGACATGCGGACCGTGGGCCAGATACGCTGCAGGCACCTGGCCATGAACCTCAACCGAATGTTGGCAGAAGAAGCTCCTGTGCTGGAGCCATAACCGGCGGGCCCCTGGCGGCCCTGCCGCGGCAATTGCCACCAGCACCGACGAAAGGGAGGTGATGTATCGCAAACAAGCGTCAGCGCGGTAACGGGTACGACCTTGGCTGGAAGTGCGATTGGTTCAAAGGAGGAACCCAATGAAAGCCCAGAAAACGATTGCTCTTGTGATTTGCCTCACCATCCTGTTGGCGCTCGTGGCGTGCGGGGCCGAGCAACCGCAGGCACCGCCGGCGAGCCCGACACAGGTCCCCGAGACCACGTTTGAGCGCGTCAAGCGCGAAGGTGTCATCCGGGTTGGCTTTGCCAACGAGAACCCGTTCGCCTATGCCCAGCCAGACGGCAAGCTGACGGGCGAGGGTGTCGAAGTGGCCCGCGTGATCTTTCAGCGGCTCGGCATTCCGGAGATGGAAGGCGTCCTGGCCGAATTCGGCGCACTCATCCCCGGGCTCCAGGCCGGACGGTTCGATGCCATCACCGCGGGCATGTATATCAAGCCCGAGCGCTGCGAGCAAGCCCTGTTTGCCGACCCCGATTACAAGGTCGGCGGCGGGCTCATCGTCCCGAAGGGCAACCCCCTGAACCTCCACAGCTACGAAGACATTGCAGCCAATCCCGACGTCAAGGTGGGCACCGGCGCGGGCTACTTTGAAGAGCAGTACATGAAGGCTGTTGGGGTCAAGGAAGAGCAGATCGTGCTCTTCCCCGACAACCCGTCAGGCGTCGCCGGGATGCAGGCCGGCCAGATCGATGCCTTCACCGCCACGGCCATCGGCCTCGCCCAGACCCTTGGCGTGACGGAGGACCCGAACCTGGAGCTGGCCCTGCCCTTCACCGACCCCGTCATCGATGGCAAGCCCATCACCGGCTACTCGGGCACCGCCTTCCGCATGGAAGACCTGGACCTGCGCAATGCCTTCAGCGCCGAGGTGCACAAGATCGAAGAAGAGGGCTTGCTGCTCAAGATCTATGAGCCCTTCCCGGGCTTTGGCGAGCACACGCTCCCTGGCGGGGCCCTGGTGACCGAGAGCTGCCCCGACCAGTACAAGGATCTGGATCTGCAACCGTAGAGCACGGACTAGCCGTGCTGCGATCTATGCGCGGCCTGGAAGCCTGGCAAAGCCAGGCCCCGTAGTCGGCCCAGGCTTCCAGGAAGGCCCCCCCTTTGCCCTTACGCAGCCGTTGGGCGTGAGGGCAAAGGGAGGAGGGTCCTGGCCCTCGCGGCCATCGACGGCCGCAGGGGGGCAGGCCAGAGGGTGATCATGGAAGATCGAGAAAAAAGCCCCAAGCTACGGAGCCTGATCTGGGTGGGCATCATTTGCCTGGCCCTCGGAATCTCGGTAGGCGTTTCCGCCATAAACCAGCGCCCCTTCGATCTGCTGCCCACGATGCTCCGCGGGGTGGTGGTGACGGCCAAGCTGACGGGAGGGGCAACCGTGTTGGCCTTTGTCGTCGCCCTCATCGCCGGCGTGGCGCGCACGTCCAGGAACTTTGTCATCCGGGGCCTGTCCAGTCTTTATGTCGAATTCTTTCGTGGATCGTCGGCCCTGGTGCAGATGTTCTGGATCTTTTTCGTCCTGCCCCTGCCCCCGTTTCGAGTCACACTCACCTCCTTGCAGGCCGGCATCCTGGCCCTGGGGTTGAACGTCGGGGCATACGGCGCCGAGGTCGTCCGGGGCGCCATCCTCGCCATCCCGCGGAGCCAGATCGAGGCGACCATCGCCCTGAATATGAAACCTTTCATGGTCCTGCGGCGGGTTATCCTGCCCCAGGCCATGGTGCGCATCCTGCCGCCTTTTGGCAACCTGATGATCGAGCTGCTCAAGGCCACTGCCCTGGTGTCCCTCATCACCCTGCCCGACGTCACCTTCCAGACCCTCTCGCTGCGCATGACCGTGGGCCGCACCACCGAGCTGTTTACCCTGTTGCTCATCATCTATTTCCTGCTGGCCTATCCACTGACCCTGGGGGTCCGCTGGCTGGAACGCCAGCGCCGCTGGGCTTAGGAGGGAATCGTGGCAATTGATTGGGAATTTGCGTGGGAGATCCTGCCAACCCTGCTGTCGGCCCTGGTGGTGACCATCCAGGCGTCGGTCCTGGGGTTTGCCCTGGCGGCCGTGCTGGGCCTGGTCTTTGCCCTCGCCCGGCGCTCCACCTCGCCCTGGATCTCGCAGCCCGTCGGCGCGCTGGTCGAGTTCGTGCGCAGCACACCCCTGCTGGTGCAGCTGTTTTTCCTTTTCTACGTCCTGCCCCAATACGGCATCCGGCTTCCGGCCTTTATCGTCGGCGTGTTTGGCCTGGGGCTGCACTACAGCACCTACACCTCGGAGGTGTACAGGGCCGGCATCGACTCTATCACCCGCGGCCAGTGGGAAGCCTCGACGGCCCTCAATTTTTCGACCGTGCGCACCTGGGGTGCCATCATACTCCCCCAGGCAATCCCGCCCATGATCCCGGCGTTGGGCAATTATCTCATCGGCATGTTCAAAGAAAGCGCGCAGCTCGCGGCCATCACCGTCGTCGAGCTGCTCCAGACGGCCAAGATCATCGGCTCCCGCTCCTTCCGCTACCTGGAGCCCATCACGATGGTCGGGTTGCTGTTCCTGGCGCTCAGCTACCTCTCGGCCGTGGGACTCAACAGACTGGAGGTGTACCTTGCAAAGCGACACCAGTAAAGGGCCGGAGCCCATCATCAAATTCGAGCAGGTCAACAAGTCTTTCGGGCAGTTGCACGTGCTGCGCAACCTGGATCTGCACGTGGCTCCCGGGGAAAAGGTCTGCCTCATCGGGCCCAGCGGCTCGGGCAAGACGACGATCCTCAGGATCCTGATGACCCTCGAAAAGCCGAACTCGGGCCTGGTCTGGGTCGACGGCGAGCTGCTGTGGCACAGGGAGGTCCGGGGGAAACGGGTGGCCGCCGACGAGAAGCACTTGCGCCACATGCGCACCAAGATCGGCATGGTCTTCCAGCAGTTCAACCTCTTTCCCCACATGAAGGTCCTGCGCAACGTGACCGAAGCCCCCATCCACGTCCTGGGCACCCCCCACGACGTCGCCGAGGCCCGCGCGCTCGAGCTCCTGGATATGGTGGGACTGTCGAGCAAGATCGACTGCTACCCCATGCAGTTGTCCGGCGGCCAGCAGCAGCGGGTGGCCATCGCCCGGGCGCTGGCCATGCAGCCCAAGATCATGCTCTTTGACGAGATCACCGCCGCCCTGGACCCCGAGCTGGTGGCCGAGGTCCTCATCGTCCTTCAGAACCTGGCCCAACAGACCGACATGACGATGCTCATCGTCACCCACGAGATGTGGTTCGCCCAGGACGTGGCCGACCGCGTCCTGTTCTTTGAGAACGGCCAGATCGTCGAAGAGGGCCCGCCGTCGGTGGTGCTCGCCAACCCGACCAACCCCCGGACGCGCAGCTTCCTGAGGGCCGTCCTGCCCCAGGGGGTCAGGGATCAGGGGAGCCAGGATACGATCGCCTGCGACTGACGACGAGCCGGGCACATCGAGGGCGTCAGGCCCGTTGAGCAGCATATCGAGCATATCGAGCATATCGAGCAGAATCACTGGAGGAACCCATATGGATTTTCGAGAGCTTTCGTACGCCGACGCACCGGTGATCAAGACCACTCCGCCGGGCCCCCTATCCCAGGAGTACCTGGACTATCACTTCGGACACGAGGGCGGCATCGTCTCCTACCCCCGCGGTATGCCCATGGCGCTGCGCCGGGGCAGGGGCGCCACCGTGGAGGACGTGGACGGCAACGTGTACATTGACTTTTTCGGCGGGGCCGGGGTGATGAACGTCGGGCACGGCAACCCGCAGGTCATCGCTGCCATCCAGGAACAGATCCAGGCGCTGACCCACTCCCTCGACTTTCCGACGCCGGCCCGCAAGGCCCTGGTGGAAACGCTGCTGCCCCTCCTGCCGCCAGAGCTGAACCGGGTGTCGTTCGGCGGCCCCACCGGCTCCGACGCCGTCGAGTCGGCGGTCAAGCTGGCGCGCTATAACACCAAGCGCTATCCCATCCTGGCCTTCGAAGGGGCCTACCACGGCATGACGGCCGGCGCGCTGACGCTGTGCAGTGGGGCGTCGTTCAAGGAAGACTTCTTGCCATTGATCCCCGAGGTGCACTTTGCGCCCTACGCCTACTGCTATCGCTGCGCCTTTGGACAGGAAGCGGGGTCGTGCGACCTATCGTGCGCCCGGTACGTGGAGCACGTCCTGGAAGACCCGCACTCGGGCGTGGCCCGGCCGGCGGCCATCATCGTCGAGCCGGTCCAGGGCGAGGGGGGCTCTATCGCGCCGCCCGTCGAGTTCATGCAGTCCCTGCGCCGCTCGTGTGACCGGCACGGCGTGCTGCTCATCGCCGACGAGATCCAGGCGGGCTTTTGCCGGACGGGCAAGATGTTCTCCTTCCAGCACAGCGGCGTCCTGCCCGACATTGTCACCATGAGCAAGGCGCTGGGCGGCGTGGGCATGCCCATCTCGGGCATCGCCTACCGGGAAGAGTGGAACACCTGGCCGCCGGGCAAGCACATCGGCACGTTCCGCGGCAACCTGGCAGCCTATGCCGCCGGCGCCGCCGCGCTGCAGTTCATGGTCGAGACCGACCTGGCGGGCCACGCCCTGGCCCTCGGCGAAAAGATCGTGGGCTGGCTGCAAGAGATCGAGAGGGACTCCAGGATCGTGGGCGAGGCCCGCGGCAAGGGGCTCCTCATCGGCGTCGAGTTTGTCCTGGATCGGGCGACCAAGGAGCCCGCCCCCGAGCTGGCGCGGCAGGTGCGCAACCTGTGCCACAAGCGCGGCCTCCTCATGGAGATCGGCGGCCACTATTTCAACGTGGCCCGCTTCTTGCCGCCGCTGGTCGTCACCGAAGACCTGGCGCACAAGGCCGTGGAGATATTCGCGGATTCCGTCCGCGACGTCGAAGCCGCACGCTAGCAGCCTGTCGGAGAGCCCGTTCGTAGTGCGCGCTTCAGCGCGGTCCTTGGGCGATAAATCGCCCACTACGAACCTAAAAGCAAGCGCCTCTCCGACACGCTGCTAGCCATCTGGAAACGAGCTCGCAGCGCGCGCTGCGAGCACATCTCGCACCCCCTGGGGCAGGCTGCGGGGGCTGCACAGGGCAAGGAGGCCTGAAGAATGAAAGACAGGTGGAACGTCGCCGTCGTGGGTGCCCTCGGCATGGTGGGCACCGAGATGATCAAAACCCTCGAAGCGCGCAACTTTCCCGTGGCCGAGCTGCGCCCCCTGGACGTGGCCGCCCTGGAAGGCAAAGAGGTCGACTACTGCGGGCGCAAGGTGCCGGCACAGGTGGCCCGCGAGGAGAATTTTGCCGGGATCGACATCGCCATCTTTTCGGCGGGCGCGGATGCGAGCAGGGCGCTGGCGCCCCTCGCCGTCCGCCAGGGCGCCGTCGTCGTGGACAACAGCTCGGCGTGGCGCATGGATCCGGCCATCCCCCTGGTCGTGCCCGAGGTTAACCCGGGCGACCTGCAGTGGCACAAGGGCATCATCGCCAACCCCAACTGCTCCACCATCCAGATGGTGGTCGTGCTGAAGCCCATCCACGACCGGGCGCGCATCAAGCGCGTGGTGGTCTCGACCTACCAGGCGGCCTCGGGTGGCGGCAAGCGGGCGTACGACGAGCTGTTGCAGCAGGCGGCCGAGGTTTTGGCCGGCAAGGAGGCCACCGTCGATGTCTTTGTCCACCAACTGGCGTTCAACGTCATCCCGCAGATCGACGTCTTTGAGGCCGGGGACTATACCAAGGAAGAATGGAAGATGGTCCACGAGACAAAAAAAATCATGGGCGACGACTCGATCCGGGTCACGGCCACCACGGTCCGGGTGCCGGTGCTGTACGGCCATTCAGAGTCCATCAACGTCGAGACCGAGCGGAAGCTGTCAGCCCAGGAGGCCCGCGAGCTGTTGAGCCGGGCGCCGGGCATCACTGTCGTGGACGATCCGGCCAACAAGCAGTATCCCATGCCCTTTGGCACGGCGCATACCGATGCAACCTACGTGGGGCGCATCCGCGAGGACTATTCCATCGACAACGGCCTCAACCTGTGGGTCGTGGCGGACAACATCCGCAAGGGCGCGGCCCTGAACGCGGTGCAGATTGCCGAGCGCCTGGTCGCCGACGGGCTGGTAAGGGTCCCGTGAACCAGGCTCCCATCCTGGTGCAAAAGTTTGGCGGGACGTCGGTATCCACCGCCGAGCGCCGCCTGCAGGCCGTGGAGCACGTCCGCCGGGCGCGCGCCGAGGGCTACCGGGTGGCCGTTGTCGTGTCGGCCATGGGCCGCCGCGGCGATCCCTACGCCACCGACACGCTCCTGGACCTGCTGCGCAGCGATGGGCTGCCCGTGGACGGCCGCGACTATGACCTGATCTTTGGCTGCGGCGAGATCGTGTCGGCGGTGATGATGGCCCACCTCCTCAAGCGCGAGGGCATCCCCGCCGCGGGGCTCACGGGCGGGCAGGCGGGCATCTACACCGACGGCAACTTTTGCGAGGCCGAGATCGTGGAGATGGACCCGGCGCGCATCCACCACTACCTGGACGAGGGCGCGGTGCCCGTGATCGCCGGGTGCCAGGGCATCGTCCCCCATACCGGCGACGTGACGACGCTGGGCCGCGGCGGGAGCGACACGTCGAGCGTGGCGGTGGGCGTGGCCCTGGGGGCCGCCCTGGTCGAGATCTATACCGACGTGGAGGGGGTGGCGCGCGTGGACCCGCGCACCGTGCCCCAGGCAGGCTTCCTGAAAACGATCAGCTACGAACGGATGCTCGACATGGCCCGCTACGGGGCGGGCGTGGTCCATCCGCGGGCGGTGCGCACGGCGCGCAACGGCCAGGTGCCCGTCGCCGTGCGCTGCACGTTCTCCATGGCGCCGGGCACGACCATCGCCCAGGTGCCCGACGAGCACCCGCTGCTGGGGCTCGCCCTGCTGGGACCGCTGCGGACGGTCGTCCTCGGCCGGGCCCGGCCCGAGGCGCGGGCGCGCGAAGAATGGGAGCGCTGCCGCCTGGTCATGACCCTGGAGGACGCCGAGAGCGGCGCCCTCGTGGCCTGCGCGTCGCCCGACCGCGTTGCCCACCTGCGCATCGCGGCCCGCGAGTGCGGCGCCGAGGACTCCTGGCCCGAGGGAGAGCAGGCGTGGGTGTCCCTGGTCGGCAGCGAGGAAGCGCTCCACGGCCAGTGCGGCCGGGCCCTGGACCTCCTTGCCGGGGCCGGTGTCTCCGTGCTATACTACGAGCTCGCCGGGGGGCGGGCTACGTTCGTCGTCAGCGCGGACCGGGCGAAGGAAGCCGTGCGGTCGCTGTACCAGACCTTGATCGGAGGATGAAAATGGAGCAACCACTGGGCTGGCGAGCGCGCCTGGGCATCATCTACCCGGCGTCGGGGCTGGCCGATATGGAATACTATCAGCTCTGCCCGCCGGGCGTGTCGGTACACGTCACCCGGTCGAGCATGCCCGACGAGGGCGCGGTCACGCTGGAGCACATGACGGCCGTGGCGGGCGGCGAGCGCTTTGACCAACTGGCCGAGGACCTGGCCACCGTCCGGCCCCACTGCATCGCCTGGATGTGCACCTCGGGCAGCTTTAGCCGCGGGCCGGAGTGGGACGCAGAGCTGCGCCGGCTACTGAGCAGCCACGGCCGCTGCCCGGCGACGACCACCTCCACCTCCCTCGTCGAGGGCTTTCGCGCCCTGGGCGTGAAAAAGGTGGCCCTGGGCACGCCTTACGAGCCGCGGCTCAACGAGAAGCTGGTGCAGTACGTCCAGCACTTTGGCTTCGAGGTGACCAACCACGTAGGGTTGGGGCTGACCCTGGATTGGGACATTGGCACGCTGGGGCCCATGGCGATCCACGACCTGGTGCAGCGGGCCAACACGCCCGACGCCGAGGCGGTGTTCGTCAGCGACACGGGCATCATCCTCAGCCCCTTTGTCAGCACCCTGGAGGCCGACCTCGGGAAGCCGGTGTTCAGCGCCAACATGGCCACCATGTGGCACTCGCTGCGCCTGGCCGGCGTCGGCGAGCCCCTGCCCGGCCGGGGGCGGCTGTTCGAGATGCCCCTGGGGCCGGGCGCCTGACGGCCGGCGCGCGAGGAGGATGAGGCGGCGGTGAGAACCCAAGAAACGGACGTCCTGGTCATCGGCAGCGGGGGGGCAGGGCTGTACGCGGCCATCCGCGCCGCCGAGGCCGGCGCGCGGGTGACCATCTGGGACAAAGGGCTCGTGTCCAAGAGCGGCAGCACCGTGGGCGGCGCGGGCATCGCGGCCGTGGGGCCGTGGAGCGTGCCGGGCGATGGCCCCGACGTTCACGAGGCCGATACCCTGGCCGGCGGGGCCTACCTCAACGACGAGAGCCTGGTGCGCATCCTGGCGAACGAGGCCGGGGAGCGCGTCGGCGAGATGGAGCGCTGGGGCCTGCGCTTTGACCGGCGGCCCGACGGCCGCTACGTGCTGGACGTGGCAGGCGGACACACCCACCCCCGGCTGCTGGCCATCAGCGACCGCGTGGGCCTGCAGATGACCAAGGTGCTGGGCCGCCAGCTCCTGGCCCGGGCGGACGTCGAGCAGGTGCACGACGCCCTGGCCACCCGGCTCCTGGTCGGCGACGGCCGCGTCGTGGGGGCCGTGGGCCTGCACCTGGGCGCCGGCGAGCTGGTGCACGTGCGGGCCGGGGCGGTGGTCCTGGCCACGGGCGGCGTGGGCCAGTTGTATCCCGTCACCAGCAATCCCATCCAATGCACCGGCGACGGCCTGGCCCTGGCGCTGGCGGCCGGCGCGCGGCTCATCAACATGGAGCAGGTGCAGTTCTATCCCAGCGGCCTGGTCCACCCCTCCTCGCTGCGCGGCTTTATCCTCGGCGTCCAGGAGTACGCCAGGATGTACAACGGGCAGGGAGAGCGGTTCATGGCCCGCCACGAGCCCGAGGTCCTGGAAAAGACGACGCGGGACCGGCTGGCCCGGGCCATCCACGCCGAGATCGCCGCCGGGCGTGGGACAGAGCACGGCGGGGTGTGGCTGGACGCCACCGACGTACCCGAAGAGACGTTCCGGAGCTTTGGTCACGAGTTCGAGCTGTGCCAGAAGCGAGGCCTGGACCTGCGCTACCAGCGGGTCGAGGTGGCGCCCGCAGCCCACTATTTCATGGGTGGCATCGCCATCGACCCCCTGGGGCGCTCGTCGCTGCCCGGGCTCCTGGCGGCGGGCGAGGTGACGGGCAGCGTCCACGGGGGCAACCGCCTGAGCGGCAACAGCCTGGCCGACATCGTGGTGTTTGGCGCCCGGGCCGGCGAGAGCGCGGCGCGCCATGCCCGCGAGGCCGGGCCGCCAGCGGCCGCCGGCGAGCAGGTGGCCGCCGAAGAGGCCCGCCTGGAGGCCCTGCTGGGCAGGGGCACCGGCACGGTGACCGCCGCCGAGGGCAAGGACGGGCTGCGACGGCTGATGTGGGCCGGGGCCGGCGTGGAGCGCAACGCCGCCGGGCTGGCCGGGGCCGAGGCGGCCCTCGACGAGATGGCGGGCGAGCTGCTGCCCCGGGTGGGCATCGAGGGCACCGGGCTGCGCCACAACCCGGGCGTCGTCGCCTACCTGGAGCTGGAGAACATGATCGCCGTGGCGCGCACCATCGTCCGGGCGGCCATGGCGCGCTCCGAGTGCCGGGGCGCCCACTGGCGCGACGACGTCACCCATGACCCTTCCCGCCCGCCGGAGTGGACCGTGGTCCGCCAGGCTGGCGACGGTCCTCCGTCGGTGAGCCTCGTGCCCGCCGGTGCAGCCGCCGGCCGCGGAGAGGTGGTCCCATGACTCGATCCTTTCGAATTCGCGTCCGGCGCTACGACCCCGACCGGGTACCGGCGGCCTACACGCAAGAGTACGCGATCGAGTATCGCGACAACATGACGCTCCTGGAGGCGCTGGAAGAGATCCAGCACGTCCACGACAGCAGCCTGGCCTTTCGCTCGTCGTGCCGCATCGCCAAGTGCGGGAGCTGCGGCGTCAACCTCAACGGGCGGCCGGTCCTCGCCTGCCACACCGGGCTGGACGGGCAAGACATCGAGGTGGGCCCCCTGGGCAACGCCCCCGTCGTGAAGGACCTCATCGTCGACCGGCAGCGGCCCCTGGAGGAGCAGGTGCAGGCCATCGAGGCCGTGCGCCAGGCGCCCGGCCGGGTGGCGGTGGCCGCGCCGCCTCCCGCGCTCTTTGACTATGGCAACCTCAGCCGCTGCATCGGCTGCCTGGTGTGCGAGGGCACCTGCCCCGTGGTGTCGGTGCAGCCCGGCGACGCGTTCCCCGGGCCGTCCTGGCTGCCCACGGCCCTGGGGTCGGGCGTGGGCATCGCCGAGGAACGGGCCGAGGGCGCCTTTCACTGCCTGCTGTGCGGGGCGTGCGCCGTCGCCTGCCCCAGCGGCGTGCTGCCCGACGGCGCCCTGGAATCGGCGAGGGAAGCGGCGGCCGGCCGGGGCCTGCTGCCCCAGCCCCTGGCCGCCCTCGACGAGCGCATCGCCCGGGCGTACAACATCTCGGGCGAGCCAAACCGCGACCGCCTGCTGTGGGCCGCCAATCTTGCCCGGCCGCCCAGCGGCATGGGCCGGAAGCAGGTGGAGGCGGTCT
>JAAYZQ010000027.1 GCA_012514775.1 Anaerolineaceae bacterium | reverse complement strand
CTGCTTGTGATCGGTCGCCCGCGGCCGCTTTTCGGCGCCCATCTCGCAAACCTCATTTTGTTCGCAAAGCGCGTCGATTTGCGAAAACTCGCTCGCATGCCTGCCATTCTACTATACCTTCCGCTGCCTCGCAAATGGGAGCGGCATCGCCTTGGAATCGCGGCCCTGCCACCCGACGCGGCCCACCCGTTGCCTACAACACGTCGTTGCAGAACCTGCGGAACTCGCAGGCGAGGCAGCGCGCCCGCCGCCGGGTGGCCGGCGGCATCTGTTCTTTGTGCAGGATGGCGGCCATGGCGCGCAGCGCTTCGTCCAACCGCGCCCGCCTCTGCGCGGTGATGCGCACCTCCTCGGCCCGTCGCAGCGGCAGGTAGTATAGAAACCCGCGCCGCACCGGCACCCCCCACGCGTCCTCCAGCATCACGGCGTAGGCGGTCAACTGGAGCTGAAAGTGCTCCCCCGCCCGCGTGGACGATTTGTAGTCGACGGGGATGACTTCGCGCCCCTCTCCCTCACCCGTCTCGATGACCATGTCCACCTCGCCGCGCAACCCCAGCCGCTCGGAGACGAGGAGTACGTGAAAGTGTCGCTCCCCCTCCTGCAGGCCATAAGCCCGCAGGCTCCGGCGCTGCTCCCGCCCCTCCTCGGCGGCATGGGCCTCCACGCTGGCCTCCATCTTGTAGGTCACGGGACGCACCCGCGGCAGGCAGGCGTGGTAATACAGGATGCGCGGGCAGTAGACGTATTGCTTCAGATCGGTCACGCGCCATGGCACCCGCTCCTCTTCTTCCATCGCCACTTTCCCTTCTGCCTCAGCCGGCCTTGTCGCCCGATCCTTTGTTGACGATCACCTTCCGGGCCGCCCAGTCCCGGGCGCACAGGGGAAACAACTGGATGTTGCCCTCCTTCTTGCCCAGGACCTTTTTCACCTTCAGCATCAGCTCTTCCTGGTGGGTAACGGCCAGATCGCCCAGGAAGGCGCTGTATTGGATGCGGTCCAGGCCATAGTCCAGGCAGACGTCCGCCACCTTGGTACGGCGGGCATCGTCCGAGATGTCATACACCACCAGGCACTGCACGGCGCTACCACGCGGCCACCCAGGGCTCGTAGGCGCTTCGCTCTCCCCGCAGGAACGTGGCCAGGTGTCGGGCCTGGCCCTGGATGATGGCCCGCAGCGGCTGGCGCCGCTTCTCGTAGCGGGCCGGCGTCTCCAGCCTGGCCAGTACCTCGTCCGCCAGCCGGCGCCGTGTCTCCTTGGTCAACATGCCCCGCTCGTCCTGCTCCAGCCGCACGCGGCGGTTCACCAGCCCAAAGACGGTCCGGTCGACGGCTGCCTGGCGAAACTCCTCGATGGCATCCAACACCAGGCTCGGCTTGCCCGGCCGGTCGACGTGCACCAGGCCGCCATAGGGATCGAGCCCCGCGAGAACCAGGGCCCGCTCCACCTGCCCATACAGAATGCCGTACCCATAATTCAAGGCGCTGTTCACCGCATCCCGGGCGCCGCGCCCCCGGCGGCCGGGCCAGCCCAGCTCGGCGGGCAATACCTGGCGGACCGCCGCCCAGTATTGCTGCGCGGCCCGGCCCTCGATGCCCAGGAGCTGGAACCGGACGTCGCCGACGCGGCAGGCGCCGGCCAGCGCCGGCAGCTCCTCCAGGTGGGCCAGCACCTGGCAGGCAGCAGCCTCGACCGAGGCGTACACCTCCGGGGCGGCTTCCTTGCGATACTTGCCCATGTAGCGCAACAGGTTGGCCTGGTTGCGGATCTTGCCCTCGGCAAAAGCCAGGGCGGCAGTCACCCCGCGCTTGCCGTGGATCTCCCCATCCAGCTCCGCGCCCACGGCCGCCAACTGCGCCCGGCGGGTTAGGACCGTGCCCGTCAAGCCCGCGCTGTACAGGGCGGCGTAATGTCGCCCCATGCCGTCCAGGAAAAAGATGGGGATGCCGCGCTCCGTGCACGCCTCGATGGCGTCAGCCGAAAGGCTTATGCCTCGCCCTGTCACCACGACGCTCTCGAGGTGCAGCAGCGGCGCCTGGACGACCATCCGCTCCGAGGGCGTGCCATCGCCCAGGCGCATGACCTGCAGCCGCTCGCTGTGCTTGCCCACGTGGACGCCAAATTCGTCCACCACCAGGTTGCGAATGACCGGCATTTCCCCTCCTCCTCTACGCCTCGCCCGCCGGGACGGCCCGTTTGTAGTGCGCGCTTCAGCGCGGTTCTTTGGCGATAAATCGCCCACTACGAACCTGTAGTGCGCGCTTCAGCGCGGTTCTGGGGCGATGAATCGCCCACTACGAACCTGCGAATGACCGGCATTTCCGCTCCTCCTCTATGCCTCGCCCGCCGGAGAGCCCGTTTGTAGTGCGCGCTTCAGCGCGGTTCTGGGGCGATGAATCG
>JAAYZQ010000265.1 GCA_012514775.1 Anaerolineaceae bacterium | reverse complement strand
CCCAGGGCGGCCAGCAGGTAAAAGGCCGGGGCCAGGAGCAGCAGGTAGCGGGCATAGAAAAACGGCATGATGGGATCGACGGCCCAGGCGAGGACCAGGGGCACCAGGAGGTAGGAGGCCAGCAACAGCCCTTCGACCCGGCTGGCGACCGCCCTCGCGCCCCGGTCCGCGGCCAGGGCGGGCCGCAGCGCCAGGAAGAGGCCCGCGGCCACGGCTACCAGGAAGGGGAGGGCCACGGCCCAGGCGGCGTCCGGCTGCAAGGCCAGGCCGCCCGCAAAGGCAGTCAGCGTTTCCGACGCGATGCGCAGGGCGGCGGCCCCCCATTCGGCAAATCGTGCACTGGCCTTGCCCTCGAGGAACCCGGTCTGAACAGCAATCCAGGGCAGGTAGGCGATGGCCATGGCGCCGTGCACGGCCAGCCAGCGCCGGGCGCCCGACCGCCGGGCCCGCAGCAGGGCCGGGAACAGCACCAGGTTTTCGGCCAGGAGCACGAAAAAGGCATAGTAGTGGGTATAGACGGCCGCCAGCCCCGACAGGAAGCAGCCGAGGGCGGCGCCCGTGGAGTGCGGCGCCCGGTAGAAGCGCAGCGACCAGTAGACCGACGCCGCGGCCAGGAGCGTTACCAGGCCGTACATGCGCGTCTCCTGGGCATAGTAGACCAGGGCCGGCGACAGGGCGGCCAGCAGCGCGGCCAGGAGGGCAATCGCCCGCCTTGCATCCTCGCCGCAGGCCGCAAAGAGACGCCGGGCCAGGACATAGACGGTGGGCACGATGAGTGTGCCGGCATAAGCGGACAGGGCGCGGGCCGCCAGGGGACCGGACCCGGCCAGGCGCAGCCAGATGGCCAGGAGGAAGGGGTAGAAGGGCGGATGGGTGTCGGCGCCGCCGGCCACGACCTCGGCCAGAGGCTGGCTGCTGAGCCAGATACTGAAGGCTTCGTCTCCCCAGATGTCTTGCCGGTCAATGGCGAACAGCCGCAGCCCAAAGGCCAGCAGCACGACCAGGAGCAGGGGTAGGGCGACGCGCCAGGTGCGGGCAGGGCTCATCGCGCACCCTCGAGCAGCACGGCGGCCGGGCGTCCATCAGCGGATGGCATAGAAAAAGCGCACGAGGCCGCACACCTGTTCCACCTCCCTGGCGCTTAGCTGGGGAAAGATGGGCAGCGACAGGATTTCGTTCACCACCCCTTCGGCCGCCGGACAGCAACCCGGGGCCGCGCCCAGGCCGGCGTAGGCCGGCTGCTGGTGGACCGGCCGGGGATAATGGATAGAAGTGCTCACGCCTGCCCCGTCCAGGTAGCCGCGCAAAGCATCGCGCATCCCGGTGCGGACAACGTACAGGTGGTAGGCGTGCTCCACCTCTTCGGGAGTCGAGGGCAGGGTCAGTTCGCCGCCGGCCGGCAGACGGGTATCGTAGCGCGCCGCCAGGCTCCGGCGGCGCCGGTTCCAGGCTTCCAGGTGGGGCAGCTTGGCCCGCAGGATGGCTGCCTGGATCTCGTCCAGGCGGCTGTTGGCCCCCAGGATCTCGTGCTGGTAGGTGGTCCGCTGCCCGCCGTGGCGCAGCATTCGCACCCTGTCGGCCAGGCCGGCGTCGTTGGTGGTCACGGCGCCGGCGTCGCCGTAGGCGCCCAGGTTCTTGCTGGGATAGAAGCTAAAGGCTGCGGCGTCGCCCAGGGCGCCCACCCGTGTGCCTCGGTAACGGGCGCCGTGGGCCTGGGCGGCGTCTTCCAGGACAAACAGGTCGTGGCGCCGGGCGATGTCCAGGATGGCCTCCATGTCGGCGGGGCAGCCATAGAGGTGCACCGGGATGACGGCGGCCGTCCGGGGGCTCACGGCTGCCTCGAAGGCCTGGGGGTCTAGGGTGTAGCGCTCCGGGTCCACGTCGGCCACGACGGGGCTGGCGCCCGACAGCGAGACGCCCAGGGCCGTGAAGGTGGCCGTCAGCGCCGGGATGATGACCTCGTCGCCGGGCCCGATGCCCGCGGCCCGCAGTGCCAGGTGCAGGGCGTCGGTGCCGTTGCCCACGCCCACGGCGTGGGCCGTGCCGCAGTAGGCCGCCCACTCGGCCTCGAACGCCTCTACCTCCTCGCCCAGGACGAACCATCCCCGGCGGAGTACCCGGTCGATGGCCGCGTCGATCTGAGGGCGGAGGCGGCTGTACTCCCGTTGCAGGTCACCCATCGGTATCATGGTATCCCTCACACCTGAACCCTATCGAACGTGCGCTGCCGTCGGCGCCGGTCCGGGCTCTCGGCGCCCGGGCTCCCGTTCACTCAAGTCACCGCCCGGCCGGGTGGGCCAGGGCACTCGTTCCAGTAATGATCGCCATACTGCCGGTAATAGTCCAGCGTCCGGCGGAGCCCCTCCTCCAGCGAGACGCGGGGGCACCAGCCTAGCTTGCTGCGGATCTTGCGATAGTCTCCGTAATAGTCTCCGATGTCGATGCGCTTGCGGTCGGAGGGCCAGGGTACCAGCCGGCAGCTCCCGCTGCCTGCCAGGCGCACCAGGAGTTGCGCCAGGTTCAGCAGGTTGATGGGCTCGTCGGCCCCCAGGTTGTACACCTCGCCGTTGGCCTGGTCGTCGACCGCCGCACGCAACAGGGCATCGACGGCGTCGTCTACGTAGGTAAAGTCGCGTACCTGGCGGCCGTCGCCATAGATGCACAGCTCGCCCCCCTCGAGCACGATGCGGAACCAGTAGCCCAGGAAGGTCTGGCGGGCATCGCATACCCGCATCCGCGGCCCAAAGGTGTTGGTCAGGCGCAGCGAGGTGGCGCGGATACCATAGACGTTGTTGTAGACAATGTGGTACCACTCGCCGGCCATCTTGTTGATGCCGTTGACGTCGGTGGGATGCAGCAGGTGGCGCTCGTCTACGGGCAAGTAGTCGGCCACGCCATAGATCTGGCGCGTGCTGGCAAAGATGACCTTGACGTCCGGGTTATTGTAGCGGCACGACTCCAGGATGGACAACTGGCTCCGGCAGTTGATCTCCAGGTCGGTGAAGGGATCGGTCATGCTGTCCATGTGGCTGACCTGGCCGGCCAGGTTAAAGAGATAGTCCTGGCCCTGCACCAGGCAGTCCATGCTCGAGCGGTCGCGCACGTCGGCGATGTTGATGCGCACCTGGTCCTCGATCCCCGCGACGTTGAACGGGTTGCCGCCGTATTGCGGGATGAGCGAATCGACGATGAGGACCTTTGCTCCCAGCGACAGCAGCCGGTGGGCCAGGTTCGAGCCGATGAACCCCAGGCCGCCGGTGATCAGCACCTTCTTGCCCTGGAATGATTCCAGGTAGGGGGGCTCCAGGCCAGGGTCAGGCAGCATTCTGCCCTCCCAGCCCTACGAGCTGCGGCCAGCGCAACGCCCACCACAGGCCCCAGAGTTGTTTTCCGGTGCGCCAGACGCGCCGGAAGTTAAAGAACTGGCTCTTGCCATAGGCGCGGTGATAGTGGTGCACCGGCACCTCGGCGATGCGATAGCCGGCGTCCTGGACCTTTTTCATCAGCTCCACGCAGATGACGCCCGAGTCCGACTCCAGGTGCACGCGGTCAAAGATACTGCGCCGCATGAGGCGAAAGTCACAATCCACGTCTCGCAGGCGCAGGCCAAACGCCAGCTTGACCGTCCAGTGGTAGAGCCGCCCGATCACCACGCGGTGCAGGGGGTCCGAGCGGCTGATCTTGTAGCCGTTCACCAGGTCGACGCCGTCGTGCCAGGCGGCAACCAGCCGCTCCAGCTCCCGCGGGTCGTACTGGGCGTCGCCGTCGGTGTAGAATATCAGCTCCTTGGTGGCGTGGGAAAAACCGCTGCGCAGGGCTCCGCCATAGCCCGTGTTTCTCTCGTGGTGAATAACGCGCAGCTCGGGGTAGCGCGAGGCCAACTCGTCCAGGACGGCCGCCGTGTAATCGGCGCTGCCGTCGTTGATGACCAGAATCTCGTAATCGTCGGCCACTTCTCGCAGGGCCATAAGGGCCGTCAAAACCATGCTCGGTATGGTCCCCCCGTCGTTGTATGCCGGAAAAAAGACAGAGATGCTGGGCCTGGGTTGCCTTCTTTGCTCTGCCATGACTCCGCAGTCTCCTTGGCTCGTGTGCCAGGGGATTATAGCATCTTATCCGGGGTGCGTCAAACGACCGGCAGCAAAATCCCCCACCTTGTGGTGGGGGATGGGCTGCCCGAGGGCCCGGGCGCGGGCGGGAGGAGAAGGGGGGCTATTCTTCCGGCACGGTGGGGCTCAGGACAAAGCCAAGCAACAGCCCCCCGGCAAAGAGGAGCGCGGCCGGCATGACACGGCGCAGCCCCTGCATGAGCCCGCTCCGCGGCGGGGGCGGCAGGGCCAGTGGCGCTTCCTGCACCAGGAAACCCTCCTCGACCCTGGCCTGGGGGGTTGCCAACAGGGCACCCGCACCCTGCCTGGACCGGGCAGGCTCCTGCACCGTCTCCCGGCTGGGCCTACCCTCCGGAATGCGCTGCCCCTCTGTCACCCGCACGGCGCCCTCGTCGGGCACCACGCGCGAGCCATGCCTCCGGGCGTAGACCTGTGTGAACTCGGCCCCGAACAAAAAGATCTGGGCCGAGTAATAGATCCACAGCAGGATCAACACCAGGGAACCGGCCGCGCCATAGGCCGACGTCGCGCCGCTCCTGCCCAGGTACAAGCCGAGGACAAACTTGCCGATGGTAAAGAGCAACGTGGTGATCGCCGCGCCGATGAACACGTCCTTCCAGGCAATCTCGGCGTCGGGCAGGTACTTGTACATCAGGGCAAAAAGCAGGGTAATGACCGCGAAGGAAATGACGACGTTTAAAATCTGTATCAGCCACGCGGCACCGGGGAACAGGCTCTCCAGGAAATTCCCCAGGCCCGAAAGAGCGGCGCTGATGACCAGGGAAACCAGCAACAGGAAGGCGATGCCCAGGATGAGGGAAAAGGACAGGGCGCGCTTGCGCACGGTTTGCAGGACCCCCGCGCCGGGAGCCGGCGCCACGTCCCAGACGGTGTTGAGGGCCTCTTGCAATTGGGTAAAGGCTCCGGTGGCCGCCACGATCACGGTCACGATACCTATAGCCACGGCCACGATCCCGGCATCCTGGTCCCAGCCGGCGTTGGACAGCATGGTGCCGATGGCCTGCGCCCCTTGCTCGCCGACCACCGAGGCCACCTGGCTCATGAGGTCCTCGCGCACGGACTGCCGTCCCAGGAAAAAGCCCGCAACGGCCACGATGATCAGGAGCAGGCCGGGCAGCGAAAAGATGGTATAGTAGCTAAGGGCGGCCGCCAGCCGGGATACCTTGTCCTCTTTCCACTCCTCAAACGTCTCTTTGAGCAGGGCCCATATTTTCTTGAGCACGAATATCTCCTCCTTGGTTCAGATGCGGAGAGGCCCGGGAGTCGCCTGGTCTTGGCCTAGGCATGCTCCAGGCCCATCTGCTGGGCCCGGCTGCGGAACAGAACGCCGACGATGAGCCCGAAGACAAAGCCGCCGATGTGGGCCCAGAAGGCCACACCGCTGGTCTGGGCCGAGGTGGCGCCGAGGCTGGCCACGCCGCTCAACAACTGGGTCACGAACCAGATGCCGAGAAAGACGAGGGCGCTGACCTGGGTAATGCCGGCCCTGAACCCGAGAAAGATCAGCATCCTGACCCGGGAGCCCGGGAACATGACGACGTAGGCCCCCATGACAGCGGCAATGGCCCCCGAAGCGCCAATGCTGGGGATATCGCTGCCCAGGTTAAACAGGATGTGGGCAAAGGAGGCCGCCAGGCCTCCGGCCAGGTAAAAGACGGTGTAGAGGACCTTTCCCATGACGGCCTCGATGTTGTCGCCAAAGACGAACAGGAAGGCCATGTTGCCCAGGATATGGGCCCAGCCACCGTGCATGAACATCGAGGTCAGCAAGGAAAGCAGGTTGTCGCCCTCCTGGATCTCGGAAGGGACGACGCCGAACTGCATGAAGAACTGCTGCAACCCGCTCTCGCCCAGGGTCAACTGGTAGACAAAGACGAGAGCGTTCAGCGCGATAAACGCCCAGCTCACGATGGGCACGCTGGCGCCGCGTACGTCGGAATCGCCTACTGGAATCATCCCAACCTCCTTGTAGCACTGCCGTGCCATTCACGTACAGGGACGGCCGGCCGGACCTGCAAATGCCCGGCCAGCCGGCCGTCGAGGAACTCGTTGAACAGGATCCCTCTGAGGTCAGCTCTGATAAAGATCGTCGCGCCGGCCTCCCGGGTCGCTGCCACCCATTGCCTCGCGCCAGGCGTGGCGGACTGCATCTCGAAACTCTTCCCAGGGTCCCTCGCTTCGCATCTGCCAGTCTCGCTGGGCACCGCTCTCTATCTCGTCCCAACTGCGGCCCCGGTAACGCTCGTCGGTGGCCAGCTCGCAGCCATAGTAATAGGCGGTTTCGTAGCGGGTGTAGGGATATCCGGTGCTGCCATAGACCGACTGGTAATGGCGGCGAAACTCGGCATCCCGGCTGCGGCATCCGTTGCCAATGACACTGGTCCGTTCGCGCGTCTCCTCGCCGGAGAAGGCGCGGGTCACCCGGTTCCAGGCGTGTTGCACGGCGCCCTTGAACTCGTCCCAGGGGCTGTCCGTCTGGTTTTCCCAGTTGCGGCGTATCTCGGGCTCGATCTCGTCCCACTCACGGTTCCGGTAATGGTCGCTGTTGGCCAGATCGTAGCCGTAGCGGTAGGCGGTGTCGTATTCGTCCAGGGCGTAGCCGCTGGCGCCATAGTTGGATTCGTAATGGCGCAGGAAGTCCTCTTCGAAGGAGCCATAGTCATCTTCAAAGTCGTAGGCGTCGCGCACCTCGGTCCAGGCGTGCTGCACCGCTTGCCGAAAGTCGTCCCAGGGACCGCCTCCACGCCGCTCCCACTCGCGCCGCGCCTCGGGCTCCAACTTGTCCCATTCCTGGCCTTCGTAGCGCTCGTCCAGGGCTAGATCGTAACCGAAACGGTAAGCAAAGTCAAAGTCGAGATAGCTCCGGCCGGAATTGGCATAGTTTTCGTCATAATGCTCCCGGAACTCGGGCTGCCAATCCTCATAGTCTTCGTAGTACAACTCGTCTCCCATGTCTACGGCCTGGCGCGCTTCTTCCCAGGCGTAGCGCACGGCGGTGCCGAACTGATCCCATGGACCCTGGCCCCGGCTTTCCCAGTCCTGCCGTACTTCGGGCTCGATCTCTTCCCAGTCGCGGTCGTGGTAGCCGCGCCGGGCGACCAGGTCATATCCATAGTAGTAGGCGGATTCGTAGTGCCAATAAGGATTGCCCCCGGCCGCCAGGGACTGCTCATAGTGCCGGCGATAGACCGGTTCAAAGGTGTAAAAGTTCTGTTCCAGCTCTACCTCGTCGGGCGGATAGGGCTCGTCGTCGCCTTTGTAGCCCGTCCAGCCCCTGGCCCGCCAGCCTGCCGCGCGCTCCAGCACGTCCACGGGTCCATGCCGCTCCAGGACCAGCTCGGCACGCTGGGCGTCCCGGTCGCCGGCCCTCACCACGACGAGGGTGCCGCCCCGGCGCACGCCCTCGGCGTACAACTGGGCTTGCTCCTCGTCGAGATCGGCTTCCATCAACAGGCCGACCAGGCCGCCGACGGTGGCCCCGGTGCCGGCGCCCAGGAGAGCCGCCGCGATGGGGCCCGCGGCGACGATAGGCCCGATGCCCGTGATGGTCAGTGCTCCCAGTCCCAGCAGCAGGCCGCCAATCCCGCCCACGAGGGCGCCGATGCCTGCACCGGCCGCTGTTTCCTCGCCAATGTCTCCGGGAATGTCCGACCTGTCCAGGTAGCTTCTATAGTCGCCGTACGGGTCGTAAGCCATCAGAGTGATCTCCTGCCGGTCAAAGCCGTCAGCCACCAGATCTTGGATGGCGTCCCGTGCGATGGACACGTCGTCAAACAATCTGACGATGGTCTTCATGGTAGATCTTCCTCCTGGCACCTGGTGCCCAAATACAACGCTCGTGCGACGAGCGGTTACACACAACAAAAACGAGGGGGTGAGGCCTCTTGTGGCCGTGCCCGGCCCCACGAGCCCTCCACCCCCTCACGTCACTGG